>CAKUGY010000012.1 GCA_934654835.1 uncultured Collinsella sp. | reverse complement strand
CGCCGGAGGAGTTCCGGAACCGGGCCCTTGCGGCGTAGTCGCTATTTATTCAGTCCAAGTTTCGGGGTGCAGTTCACAGGCACCTTTGTGGTGGTTTTGCATCGTGGTACCATGGTTGCTATAGTTGTTTAAACGACTAAGGGAGCAAACCTATGGAAGAGGCCTATCGTCAAGCACGCAAACGCGGCGAGCAAGGACGTCGACGCGCCATTAGCCAAAGCGAGCATCCGTACCTCACGGACCTCGACAGCTTGGTTGCCCAACTCCCCTTAGGCCAGCGAGAGAACGTCGGCCTCAGGGACATTCCGCTCGAAATGGTCGTCGGCACGGTTACCAAGGGCCGCCAGTCCGCCTTTTCGTGCAACTTTATGCCCCTGTTGCCGTTTAACACCGAGTTCGCCCGCAAGTGGTCCAACCTCTACGACATCCAGGTGACCGAGGGCTATCGCGACCCCATCATCGTCACCGAGTTCATGCATCGGTTTTACGTCCAAGAGGGCAATAAGCGCGTCAGTGTCCTCAAATTCCTGGACGCCCCGACGGTTTCGGCCAGGGTTACCCGCCTTTACCCCGGAAAATGGGATTCCGTTGAAAACCATCTGTACGGCGAATTCTGCGCGTTTTGGTACGTCTGTCCCCTCTACGAGATCGAGTTCTCGCGCGAGGGCAGCTACGAGACGCTCGCCAAGATGCTCGGCCAGAATCTGACCGACAAATGGCCGCAAAAGAAGGTCGACTACCTGCGCCACACTTTCTTACTCTTTAAGCGCGCCTACCTGCGCGCAGGTGGCGACCACCTGGACATAACGCCCGCCGACGCCATGCTTGTCTACCTCAACGTATACAACCAGGACCGCCTGCTGGACACGCCAACGGACATCGTCGTTAACCGTCTGTGCAAGATTTGGCGCGAGCTGGTCATTGCTGGTAAAAGCGACGAGGAGAAGGTCGATCTTGTCGAGGCGCCGAGCGTCGATGAGGAAGAGACGCCCGCCAAGTCCACCTCCGGCGTGCTCAACTTCTTTATGGGCAAAACTGTCTACTCTGAGGCCAATCCCCTGCGCGTCGCCTTTATCCACGAATATCCCTGCGCCACATCGAGCTGGGACAGCCTGCATGACCAGGGGCGCCAGTATCTCGATGAGCACTTTGGCGGCATCGTGCGCACCGAAGCGTTCGAGGACTGCCACGATCCGGACGTGTTCTACGCCGCCGTGGAGACGGCCGTCAATCGCGGAGACAAGGTAATCTTCTCGACCTCGCACCGTCTGATGGAATACACGCTCAGGGCTGCCGTAGAGTATCCCCAAGTGCGGTTCCTCAATTGTTCCATCGGCCTGCCCCATCAAAGTGTTCGCTCGTATTTTGGAAAGATGTACGAGGCAAAGTTCCTGCTGGGCGCCCTTGCCGCCAGTATGGCGGACAACCACCGCATTGGCTACCACGCGTCGGTCTTCGCATCGGGCGCACTGAGCGAAATCAACGCCTTTGCCATTGGCGCCTCGCTGCTCGACCCGCGTGCGCAGGTCATCCTCACCTGGGGCGATGTGCCCGCCGGAGGCCTTGCCGAGGCCATGTGCCGCGAAGGCGTGAGCGTTATGACCGGCGCCGACATGTCAAAGTCGCTCGAGGACCCCACGGCCTACGGACTCCACCGCCTGGTCGACGGCAAGGTCACCGGCATCGCCATGCCGATATGGAACTGGGGCCGATACTACGAGCTTATCGTACGAAGCCTGCTGCACGGCACGTGGGACGAGACGAGCGATGACAGCCAAGTGCGCGCCGTCAACTACTGGTACGGCATGAGCTCGGGCGTCATTGATATCCGTTATGCCCCGGGCCTGCCCTATCAGACGCGTAAGCTGGTGCAGCTCCTCCGCAACGGCATCGTCGAGGGTTCCATCAACCCCTTTGGCGGCGAGCTCCACAGCCAGGCGGGCGTGGTGCAGATCGAGGGCTTTCCCCCACTGCCGAGCACGCAAATCGTCGAGATGGACTGGCTGGCCGACAACGTGGTGGGCACCATTCCGCAGCCCAACGATGAGCCGAAAGTCCGCGCCCTATGAAAATCCTTGCCATAGCCGATACCGAAGAACGATGCCTATGGGAGTGCTTTCGCAAGGAACGCTTTGAGGGTGTTGACCTGATTCTGTCCGCTGGCGACCTGGACCCGGACTATCTTGAGTTTTTGGTTACGGTCATCAACAAGCCGCTCATCTACGTGCGCGGCAATCACGATGACCGCTATGCACGTCATGCACCGGGCGGCTGCATCTGTGTCGAAGACACCGTGTACGTGTATCGCGGCGTCCGCATTGCGGGGCTTGGCGGCTCTATGCGCTATCGAGACGGTGCCAACATGTACACCGAGCGCGAGATGACCAAGCGTATGCGCAAGCTGTCCCGCAAAGTGAGGATGGTCGGCGGCTGCGATATCTTGCTCACCCATGCACCCGCCGCCGGCGTGGGCGATCTGGATGATCTGCCACATCGAGGATTCGAATGCTTTAACACAGCGCTCGAATCCTGGAACCCCGACTACATGGTGCACGGGCATGTGCACCAATGCTATGGTCGCGACTTTCAGCGTGAGCGCCAGCATGTATGCGGGACAACGATCATCAACGCCTGCGGCTATACGCAGTTTGAGCTGGATGAAGCGCGCTACCCCATCCGTGGCTGGCAGGCAGCCTGGCTCAACTCGCAAACCATGCGCCGCGAGCTCAAGCGCCACGAGGCCATCGAGTCCTCAACCGCCAGAACACCCTGGTAACCACCACAAAGGGGACAGGCACCTTTGTGACGGTTTTGGCCCGAGATAGCAAGAAACCCGGTCCTGCGCGAGGCAGAACCGGGTTTCTTTAGCAATGCTTGCTTTGCTCAGGCAGTAACTAGCAGTTACTCAGCCAGGAAGTCACGCTGGACAGCGGGATCGACCTTGACGCCAGGGCCCATGGTGGAAGACACGGAGATGGACTTGACGTACTTACCCTTAGCAGAAGAGGGCTTGACGCGCAGGATCTCGGTGTACAGGGCAGCGTAGTTCTCAACGAGCTGCTGCTCGGAGAAGGACTTCTTGCCCAGGGGCACGTGGCAGATGCCGTAGCGGTCGGCGCGGTACTCAACGCGGCCAGCCTTGAGCTCGGAGACCATCTTGGCGACGTCCATGGTCACGGTGCCGAGCTTGGGGTTCGGCATGAGGCCACGGGGACCAAGGATCTTACCGATGCGGCCAACCTTGGCCATCATGTTCGGCGTAGCGATAGCGGCGTCGAAGTTGATCTCGCCCTTCTGGATCTGGGCGACGAGCTCGTCGGAACCGATGATGTCGGCACCAGCGGCCTCGGCCTCGCGGGCCTTCTCGCCCTCGGCGAAGACGGCAACACGAACAGTCTTGCCGGTGCCGTGGGGCAGGGAGATGGAACCACGAATGTTCTGGTCAGCCTTACGAGTATCGATGCCCAGACGGAAGTGGGCCTCGACGGTCTCGTCGAACTTGGCGGTGTCGAGCTCCTTGATGAGCTTGGCAGCCTGAAGGGGGGTGTAGAGCGTGGCGCGGTCGACCTTCTCGGCAGCGGCCTTATAGCTCTTACCATGCTTAGCCATGTGCATTACCTCCTGTGGTTAAACGGGCGCGTGCCCTCCCACATCGTATCGTGTGCCCTATTGCACACATATAACGGGCGCCACGGTCGGAGCACCCGTCATTACCTAAAGAAATCGCTACTCAGCGATGGTGACGCCCATGGAACGGGCGGTACCGGCGATGATCTTCTTGGCGGCGTCAATGTCGTTGGCATTGAGGTCCGGCATCTTGATCTCGGCGATCTTGGTGAGCTGCTCCTGGGAGAGCTGACCGACCTTGTCGGCCTGGGGCTTAGCGGAACCAGACTTGAGGTTCAGCTCCTTCTTGATGAGGTGAGCCGCCGGCGGGGTCTTGGTGATGAAGGAGAAGGACTTATCCTCGTAGACAGAGATCTCAACGGGGATGATGTCGCCCTTCTTGTCCTGCGTCTCGGCGTTAAAGGCCTGGCAGAACTGCATGATGTTCACGCCAGCAGCGCCCAGGGCGGGGCCGACGGGAGGAGCGGGGTTAGCGGCACCAGCAGGGATCTGGAGCTTAATGACGTTGGCAACCTTCTTCTCAGCCATGGTCATTCCTTTCGAATCACGAGTGTGAAGTACTTGCTATATCGTAAGCACGCACGTGTTAGAAGCACTTCTGAGATGAGCAGTCACAGAAGAAGCACGCTCGCGCGAACGGACGAAAACTTAAGCGATGACAGCGACCTGGTTAAAGTCGAGCTCGACCGGCGTCTCACGGCCAAAGATCATCAGCGTGACCTTAAGCTTGCCAGCCTCGGTGTTAACCTCGGAGACCTTGCCATCAAAGTCGGTAAGCGGGCCATCGGTGACGCGGACGGAAGTACCGACCTGGATATCAACCGAGGTGCGCTTGGGCGAATCGCCCTTACCAGGACGACGAGTCATCTTGTTGTACTCGTCGCGGGAAAGCGGAGCGGGCTTGCCGTTGCCGCCCAGGAAACCGGTGACGCCGGGCGTGTTGCGAACACACGTCCAGGCATCGTCATCCATCTCCATGCGGACCAGGACATAACCCGGGAAGATCTTGGAATCCTTGGTCTCGCGCTTGCCACCCTCTTTAATCTCGGTGACGCGCTCCATAGGAATCTCGATATCAAAGATACGATCCTGCATGCCCATGGTCTCGATGCGGTGCTCGAGATCGGACTTAACGCGGTTCTCGTATCCAGAGTAAGTGTGAACGACGTACCAACGCTTAGACATGGTTTAGCCCCTCAATCCAGAGAACAGAGCAAGAGCCTCGCCAAAGCCAGCATCGAGCAGAGCGATGACGACGCCGACGACGATCAGAGAAGCGCAAACGACGACCGAGTAGTTCACGAGCTCCTTCTTATCGGGCCACGTGACACGCTTCATCTCAGACTTGACCGAAGCGAAATACTTCTTGGTGCGGGCGAAGAAACCAGGCTTCTCGTTCTTCTTGGACTTCGCAGCCTTCTCGCTCTTCTTGGCAACGGCCTTCTTGGCCTCAACCTTGGAGTTGGCGGCAGCGATGTTGGCGGATGCCGGCTGCTGAGCCTTCTTCTTGTTCTTCTTGTTGGCCATTTGGGTTACCTCCGCGCAATGCGCTTATACATGAGTAAACCGTAAGCCCCCAAGTGGGAGCTTACGGAATAATGACTGGCACGCCAGGAAGGACTCGAACCCTCAACACTCGGTTTTGGAGACCGATGCTCTACCAATTGAACTACTGGCGTATGTGACTAGAGACTAGCGAGTCTCTTTGTGCAGCGTGTGGTGACGGCACCAGGGGCAATACTTCTTGATCTCCATACGATCAGGCATGTTCGCCTTGTTCTTGGTGGTCGTATAGTTGCGGCGCTTGCACTCAGTGCACGCAAGAGTAACTAGAGTACGCATGTATCCTGAACCTTTCATTTCCGCCCCGTACGGGCACGAATTGGTACTTTATCAGCTCTACGTAAGTGCTGTCAACGAAAACCTCGAGTCAATTGGTTCTCGGTGGATCCATTCATATTTGGAACACATCAATGAAGCCAGCGAGATCTAATCAACAGTGCACCCAGGACCGTCATCGATCCTCTCAGCACCAGCAATGGCTCGATATCCATTGCAGAAAAGAACCCGGCACCCATATAAGTGCCGGGTTCTCTAAGTCAACTATATCAGAGAGCTAATTTACTCAATGATCGTGGAGACGATACCCGAACCGACGGTGTGGCCACCCTCGCGGATAGCGAAGCGCAGGCCCTCCTCCATAGCGATCGGGTGGATGAGGTCGCCCTCGATGGTGATGTGGTCACCAGGCATAGCCATCTCGGTGCCCTCGGGGAGCTTGACCGTACCGGTAACGTCGGTGGTACGGAAGTAGAACTGAGGACGATAACCATCGAAGAACGGGGTGTGACGGCCGCCCTCCTCCTTGGTCAGAACGTAGATCTCACCGGTGAACTTGGTGTGCGGGGTAACCGAACCGGGCTTGCAGAGAACCTGGCCGCGCTCGATGTCCTCGCGCTTGATGCCGCGGAGCAGCAGACCGACGTTGTCGCCAGCCTCGCAGAAGTCCATGGACTTACGGAACATCTCGATACCGGTGCAGACGGTGTTCTGGGTATCCTTGATGCCGACGATCTCGACGGGCTCGTTGAGCTTGAGCTCACCGCGCTCGACACGGCCGGTAGCAACGGTGCCACGGCCGGAGATGGTCATAACGTCCTCAACGGCCATCAAGAAGGGGAGGTCGTTGTCACGGGCGGGCGTCGGGATGTACTCGTCGACGGCGTTCATGAGCTCGCGGATGGCGTCCATCCACTTCTCCTCGCCGTTGAGGGCGCCGAGAGCGGAACCACGGATGACGGGGATGTCGTCGCCGGGGAAATCGTACTCGGAGAGGAGCTCACGGGTCTCCATCTCGACGAGGTCGATGAGCTCGTCATCGTCGACCATGTCGCACTTGTTCAGGAAAACGACGATGTAGGGAACGCCGACCTGACGGGCGAGCAGGATGTGCTCGCGGGTCTGAGCCATGGGGCCGTCGGTAGCGGCGATGACCAGGATAGCGCCGTCCATCTGAGCAGCACCGGAGATCATGTTCTTGACGTAGTCAGCGTGGCCCGGGCAGTCGACGTGAGCGTAGTGACGATTAGCGGTCTCGTACTCAACGTGGGCAACGGAGATCGTAATGCCGCGCTCGCGCTCCTCGGGAGCCTTGTCGATGTTCTCGAACGCAGTGAAGTCAGCCTTGCAGCCCTCGGTCTCGGAGAGAACCTTGGTGATGGCAGCGGTCAGCGTGGTCTTGCCGTGGTCGACGTGACCAATGGTGCCGATGTTAACATGCGGCTTAGTGCGCTCAAACTTCTCTTTGGCCATAAAGCCCTCCTCTTAACAGGTCGTCCCCGGACGGGACTTTGCCTTTATACCATAGTGGCCTCTCAACATACTATTGAGAAGCCACCGTGTTACCTATGGTAGCGGTGACTGGATTCGAACCAGTGACGCCACGGGTATGAACCGTGTGCTCTAACCAACTGAGCTACACCGCCGGATGGAGCCTGCAACCAGACTTGAACTGGTGACCTCTTCGTTACCAACGAAGTGCTCTACCGACTGAGCTATACAGGCACTTGACGGGTGGGAGCTATAGGATTCGAACCTATGTAGGCAGAGCCAACGGGTTTACAGCCCGTCCCCATTAACCACTCGGGCAAACTCCCAATCGTTCAAGTATCCGCAGGTCCTTTGGTCTTTTGGACCGCCGCCCCCGCGAACGAAGAAGATAATACGATGCCACCTTGGGGGCTGTCAACGAAAACCTCTAGATACACGGTGCCGGGCGTATCTATATACCTGTGACCTGCGGTTTTGCTGAGTTTGGATATGAAGAGCGGTGGATTTGCATGTCGTGGTGACATTTCCCGAGGGAACACTTTGGCGTAGTGGAGTACGTCTTCTGAATCGAACTTCGATATCTACTCATTTGCACCTATATATAGGTCAAGATCGAACTTTCCCGTCAAACTCGAGCGTGGATAATCTCCCACTTTTGGCCTGATTTTGCAGCCAAAGTGGGAGATTATCCACGCTCATTCTCCAGGTGGGAGATTTTCCACCTTCGCGTGTCCGAATATCCACGCTCGTGCAGGGCAGTCAGACGTCTCGCCGCTTCCGTCTTATTCTGTAACAGTAAGAGGCTGAATATTGGTCCAGGTGTTACAGATCGAGATAGTTCGCCGCCGAACTCTCTCTAGATCTAAATCTGTAACAGTAAGAACGGTTTTCCTCACCTACCTGTTACAGATCGAGACAAACTGGGGAACGAGACGAACACCGGGCCCGACAACTCGCCAAAACAAGAAACGGGCCCTGTTCCACGAGGGAACAGAGCCCGAACTCCCATGGAGCCAGTGACAGGAAGTCCGCGCATTCGCTTCACGAATCCGCTCCGGCTTCGGCTGCCTGCCGGCATCCTCGCCCGCTCGCTACGAACGCTCCGCGTTCGCTTAACGCTCGCGCCCTTGCGGGTTCGATTCCGGCACATACAAGAAACGGGCCATGTCCCACGAGGGAACAGAGCCCGAAACTCCCATGGAGCCAGTGACAGGAATCGAACCCGCAACCCACTGATTACAAATCAGTTGCGCTACCGTTGCGCCACACTGGCACACTTGGCGCTTTCGCGCGAAGCCAGTTAAGAATAATGGAATTGAGAACGAGGCGCAACAGGCCTGCACAGCGTTATGCAAATATGCAAAATCCAGCAGCGATCTGGCGCCAAACCCGTTCATTTCAGCCAGTTCGTCCTCAATCTCAAAACTATTCGCCAGAACGAATAGTTTTAATTACAATGGAATAGATAAAACTGTTCGTTCTAACGAAGGGTTTCGCGATGTTGACCACAAAGGAAGCTGCAGAGCTACTCGACATCACCCCGCGCAGGGTGCAGGAGCTCATAAAAAACGGAACGCTTGAGGCACGCAAGGCTTCTGGTGTGTGGCTCATCGACAAAGACAGCGTCGACACGCGACTCCGCTCCGTAACCAAAACGGGAGGACGCCCCCGTCGCGGGCATGGGAAAAGCGAAATCCAATTCGCCCTTATGAACCGCACGTACGAAGTCGCTCAACTGGTCTACAGCACATCGCGAAAAGACTTTACCCATATCGGCGCCGACATCGATTACGCCCACGCCCCTATTGGAGTATTTGGCCCCAATAGTCCTATATCGCTCGATTCTTTCCGTATTTGGTGGCGTGGCCGCGGCATCCCGCTCGCGCGCATTGGGTTGTCATCCCTGCTGGCAGAAGCCACAGTCGACGTTCCCGATGAACTCGTCCAGCGAAATCTCGGCCTCTCCCTATCCGATCAGTATTGGATTAGGCCCCAAGATTCCGGTCTCGCGTGGAAGGATATTAACTTCTTCAATAATGCTTTTGACGACGTCTCTCTGACCATCGCGCCTTTCGCCCCGGAGGGCAAAGCAGCCGCCGCAAAGCCCGATAACACCTCGGACGGCAACCTTCAAAAATATTGGACATGCGAGGGTGGGCGTCGAATTCTGCATAAGGCAGGAGCGCACCTGAACCAGGAACCTTATAACGAGCTGGTGGCGACCGCGCTCCACCGCCGCATCCTAAACGCCTGCGATTTTGTACCTTATTCGCTCGAAGGCGCGGGTACGTCAGCCCTGAGCACATGCGATGTCTTCTTAACTGACGAAGAAGAGTATGTACCGGCGTTCTACGTAAACCAGCACGCAAACGCAGATGAGCGACTAACCGACCACGAACGGTATGTGGCAAACTGCGAGGAACTCGGGGCGATAGGCGTCAGGGATGCCCTTGATCGCATGATTGTGTGCGATGACATCATCGCCAACTACGACCGGCATTGGCGAAACTTTGGCCTCGTGCGAAACGTCAACACGCTAGCGTGCAGACCGGCCCCCATCTTCGATTCGGGCTCATCGCTCTGGTGCAACATATCTCTTGAGGAGCTTCGGGCGGGAGAGCACAGTTTTACCAGCGCGCAGTTTCATTCAAGCCCCGCTAAACAAATGCTGCTCGTCGAGGACATGAGCTGGTTCGATGGAGACAAACTCGAGGGTTTTGTCGACGAGGCGATCGAGATTCTGTCCAAAAACGATGCCCTAACAGCGAGGCTGCCTTATCTAAAAGAGGCGCTAGCATGGCGCCTCGAGAGAATGATCGATATCGCTGAATGGAGCTGACGGGGCCCACAGGGCCCCGTTCCCCCTACCTCCCGCGGAGGGCCTTGAGCTTTGCCAGTGCCTCGGGACTCAGGCGGCTGCCCAAGGTCATCTTGATCTGGGGTGCCTCCTCGGCCTCGTGCACGTCGTTGTCGATCTGCTTGAGCTCGTCCACCAGCATGCGGCTCGAGATGCGCGTGACGCCCTTGCCCATGACGACGGCCTGGATGGTGCCATCGCTCGACACCACGGAGCACGCACGGCCTTCCTCGCGCGCCTCGATGCAGAGCTTTTGCACCACGGTATCTGCCGAAACGCCCGTCGGCGAGAACTCGATGCGCACGCCGCGGGCCGGCAGGTTGGGACGCTCACTGGAAATGTTTCCCGCGCCGTCAAAGACGATCACGGCCTCGTAGCGGCCTTGGGCAAACGCCGCAACGTCATTGATGAGCGCGGTGCGCGCCATATCGTGGACGTCGCTGGAATACGGATCATCGGAATGGTCGTATACGAGCTTTTCGTAACGCGGCGTGCAGTGAATCACGTTGTAGCCGTCGACCACTAGCAGCTCGGGCTTATTGGAATGCACCGTCGAAACCGGATCGGCGATGGCCTGCGCAAACGCATTGCCGCCCACGCCGTAGGTCGCGGCCGATACGATCGGTTTGGCCGAGCCCTCGCCAAAGCGCTTGGCCTTGGACTTGGCGCGGTTCTTTTTGGACATGCGCTACTCCTCCCCCATGAGCTCGCCGGCGTTGCGGCGCAGCCACTCAAAGCACAGCGCCGTAGTCGCCTGGGCAACATTGAGGCTCTCGGTCATGCCGCGCTGGGGAAGCTTGGTCAAAAAGTCGCATTTCTCGAGCACCAGGCGCGAGATGCCATCGCCTTCGGAACCCATGACGAGCGCCACGCGACCCTCGAAGGGAGCACCCCAGCAGCTGCCCTCGGCATGCTCGGAAGCGCCGCCCACCCAAAAGCCGGCGGCCTTGAGGTCGTCGAGCGCGCGGGCAATGTTGGGAACCTGCGCGATGGGCAGGTGCATGACGGCACCGGCAGAAGTCTTGTAGCTGCCCACGGTCACGCCAGCAGCGCGCTTGTTGGCAATGATGACACCGGCCGCGCCCACGACCTCGGCAGAGCGCACGATGGCGCCAAAGTTGCCGTCGTCGGTCACGTGATCGAGCACGACGACAAGCGCCGGGCCATCGCCCGCGCGGTCGAGGATGTCGGCAACGTCCGCATAGGGGAAGTTGCCCACCTCGAGCGCAATGCCCTGGTGGGCGCCGTGGCTCGACAGCGCATCGAGCTGCGCGCGTGGCACGTACTTAATGCGGACGCCCGCGGCGTTGAGGTCATCGACCAGGCGAGACAGGGCGGCATCGCGCTCCCCGCCCTCGGCGATGAGCGCGCACTTGACGGGAAAGCCGGTACGCAGGGCCTCGGCGGCAGCACGGCGACCTTCGATAAACTCGCCCTTGGGGGCCTGAACGTTGTCGCGGTTGCGATCGCGCTGCGGACGTGCAGCCTGAGCCTGGGAGCGATCGCGCTGGCCCTTGGGAGCGGCAGCACGGTCGTTGCGGCGAATCGGACGCGAGCCAGAAGCAGCCTGTTTGCCGCCACGCGGCACACGCTTGCGATTGTCGGCCATAAGGCGGCCTCCTTTAAAAAATTTTCAAACAGAACAAAAGAAGCGACCGCTTAAGACGAATAGCTCAAGCGGTCGGTACGGGTTTTCCAAGTGCCCGAGATTGCCGTGAAAGAGGAGCGACGCGTACTTGAGTACGCGAGCGACGGTTTGAACGGCAAGGTCGGGTGCTTGGGAAACCCGCGGGGATTAGAGAGATTTGATACGGGTGCCGGCGGCGGTATCCTCGATCGTCAGACCCAGGTCTTTGAGCTGGTCGCGGATGGCGTCGGCCAGATCCCAGTTCTTGGCGGCACGGGCCTCGGCGCGGGCCTCGAGAATCTTGGCAGCGGCCTCGTCCACGTCGTCGCCCGTGTAGGCGACCAGACCGGCGGCAACGCCCAGCAGGCCCAGCGGCAGCTCGACCTTGGGCTCGGGAAGCTCGACGCCAAGCGTATCGAGCAGCTCGGCCAGCGTGTCAGCGGCAGCGAGAGCGGCAGCCTTATCGGCAGCGTCGCCCGCCTGCTCCAGATACTGGTTGCACTCGGTCACAAAGCCAAAGACGGCACCCATGGCACCGGCGGTGTTAAAGTCGTCGTCCATGCACTCCTTAAAGGTGGCACGGGTCTCGGCGGCCTTGGCGGCAAACGCCTCGGCAGCGGCAGCATCGGCATCGGCCGTCGCGTGGTTCGCGGCCCAGCGCAGGTTCTCGACCGTACCGGCAATGCGCGTGAGCGAGTTCTCGGCACCCTCCAGGCGTTCCCAAGAAAAGTCGAGCGGCGAGCGATAGCTCGTCTGCAGCATCAGCAGGCGCAGGGCGGCGGCGGAATGCTGCTCGAGCACCTCGGCCAGCGTAAAGAAGTTGCCGAGCGACTTGGACATCTTCTCGCCGTCGACCAGCAGCATGCCCGTGTGCATCCAGGTGTTGGAGAAGCCCTGGTGCCAGGCGCAGGTGGCCTGAGCGCACTCATTCTCGTGATGCGGGAAGGCCAAGTCGGAACCGCCGCCGTGGATATCGATCGGGGTGCCCAGATAGCGGTGCACCATAGCGGCGCACTCGGTGTGCCAACCGGGACGGCCCTCGCCCCAGGGGCTCGGCCAGCTGGGCTCGCCGGGCTTGGCGGCCTTCCACAGGGCAAAGTCGAGCGGGTCGTTCTTGTCCTCGTTCTCCTCGATGCGCGCGCCCACCATCAGGTCGTCGATGTTACGACCCGAGACCTGACCGTAATTGGGATCGCTGCGCACGGCAAAGTACACGTCGCCGTTATCGGCAGCATAGGCATGGCCCTGCTCGATGAGCGTCTTGATCATGGCGATCATGGGGCCGATCTCCTTGGTGGCGCGGGGGCGCACATCGGGATCGAGCACGTTGGCGGCACGCATGACGCCGATGAACTTGTCGGAGAACTCCGTCGCGACCTCGGCGGCCGTGCGGCCCTGCTCGTTGGCGCGCTTAATGATCTTGTCGTCGACATCGGTGAGGTTCTGGGCGAACGTGACCTCGTAGCCACTCGCGATGAGCCAGCGGCGGATCACGTCAAAGCTGATGAACGTGCGGGCGTTGCCAATGTGGATGTTGTCGTAGACCGTGGGGCCGCACACGTACATGCGGACCTTGCCGGACTCGATAGGCTGGAACTCTTCCTTTTTATGGGTAGCGCTGTTGTAGATACGCATTCGTTACTCCTTAACGGTTTTCTGTAGCAGGCAGACGGCCCAGGCGCCGATTCCCTCGCCCTGGCCTTCCCAACCGAGCTTTTCGGTCGTGGTGGCGGCGACGCCCACGTTTTCGACGTCGACGCCCAGGGCATGGGCGAGATTCGCGCGCATGGCATCGCGGTGCGGGGTGATCTTGGGCTGCTGGCAGGCGATGGTGCAATCGGCATCGACAAACTCAAAGCCCAGCTCGCGCGCATAATCCATTACGCGGGCAAGCAGCACCATCGAATCGGCACCCTCGTAGGCGGGGTCGGTATCGGGGAACAGCTTACCGATGTCTCCCCCGCGGCAGGCGCCCAAGATGGCGTCGGCCAGCGCATGCGCGAGCACATCGGCATCCGAGTGGCCCAGCAGGCCGCGCTCGTAGGGAATATCGACCCCGCCGATGATACATCGACGCCCCTCCACCAGACGGTGGACGTCGTAGCCGTGGCCAATGCGCAGGTTACTGAACATGGGGAAGGTCCTCTCCCTCGGCCATGCGGCCGAGCAGAATCGCGGTTACGGGACGCAGGTCCTCGGGCATCGTCACTTTAAGGTTGTCGCGCGGGCTCTGGACGCAGCGGACGCGCCCGCCCATGCGCTCGACCAGCGACGAATCATCGGTACCGATAAAGCCCTCGGCGATAGCAGCGGCGTGGGCACGCTTCATGGCGTCGACGCTAAAGATTTGCGGCGTCTGCGCAGCCCAGTAGAGCTCGCGCGGCGGCGTCTCGACGATATTATCGCCGTCGACGATCTTGAGTGTGTCGATTGCGGGCTGGCCGCACACGACACCGTCGAGCGAGCGATCGCCCACGAGCACGTCGATGGCATGGTCGATGGCCTCGGTGGTGATGAGCGGACGGGCGCCGTCGTGGATGGCGACATATTCGAAGCCCGCCGGCACCGCATGCACGCCGGCACGGGTGGAGTCCTGACGGGTATCGCCGGCATCGGCAAAGCTGATGGGCGTGTCGTAGTCAAACGGGCTGATGGCCAGGCGGCGCATCTCGGCACGGCGCTCGGCAGGACACACCACCACGATGTGCCCAACCTTTTCGCTACGGTCGAACGCGCGAATGGACCAGCTCATGAGCGGACGGCCTGCCACGTTAACGAGCTGCTTGCCGCCGGGATTTCCAAAGCGCTGGCCGCTACCGCCGGCAACGACCACGGCGCATACGGGCGCCATTACGCGTTCCCCTGTTTGGTGCCCTTCATGCGGTACAGCGAGTCCGCAAGAATGGCAGGGTTGTTAACACCAAAGTCGCCCAGGCGCTCCGGGTCCTCGCTGATGTCGTCCATGAGCTCCTGCAGCGAGCCGTACTCGTCGACGATCTTCTCGGCCACGCCGTCGCGCACGACAGACACACGTGAAAGCGTGCGCAGACCCAGCGGTGTCATGACGGAATCCTCGTCCAGGTCGTCATAGCCCAGAACCGCTGCCACGTGCTGCGGGTCGGACAGGTCCTTAGGCGTCATGCGAGCGAGCTCGGCGCGGATCTTCTCGGCATTGGCCTCGGAGGAGTCGCTCGCGTAGTCGCGAATCATCAGGTCGTACTCGGTATCCATGCTGGAGCCCGCGAGCTGCTCGAGCTGCATCTGCACGAGCTTGCCCTGGTTGCCCAGCTTGACGATGCAATCCTTAAGCTCGGTCTTTGCCTGCTGCATGATCTCGAAGCTCGAGAAGATGCCGGTGATGTCGGCGAGCGTAACGTAGTCGTCGAGCTCGAGGGCCGTCAGGCGCAGCAAGGAGCGATCGAGCGACTGGCGGGTGGTCTGGAGCGTGGCGACGAGCTGGTTGACCGAGCTCATGATAGTGGTGACGGGCTGGATCTCGTAGCTCTTGCCGTGGACGTACACGTTGACGACGGCACGACGGGCCGAGACCGAAATCACGATGGCGTCGGTGAGCACCGACATACGGGCGGCGGTGCGGTGACGCATACCCGTCTCGCTCGTGGCGAGCGAGGGATCGGGGTTGAGGTGAAAGTTGGCGCGCAGGATCTGAGTGAGGTCGCCGTCGATGACGATGGCGCCGTCCATCTTGGAGAGCTCGAACAGGCGGTTCGAGGTGAACGAAATGTTGAGCGGGAAACCGTCGTTGCCGGCGGCGAGCACGTTTTCGGTGTCGCCGACGCAGATAAGGGCGCCCAGGTGACCGGCGATGATCATGTCGAGGGCGGTGCGGATCGGCTGGCCAGGTGCCGTCAGGCGAATGGCCTGTTCCATACGCTTTTGCAGCTCGTTCTTATCCAAGGCATCGCTCCCATCGTATACGCTCCATAAACGTCAATAAGTTTCTCACGGTTTGACCCCACGGCGCTCGCGAAATCCGATGCTTACAGAATGAGCGAACACAGCTGAGGGCCCCGTTCCAAAATAGACTGGTCTTGTGGTAGCATCGGGATTCACATAAATGAGGGAGTAGTCGCGTGACCGGTTTCGCCTCCGGTGGCGCGGCAAGTCAACATACTGACCGAAACGGTCTGGCTTGCCTTAATGAACGAGACTCGTGGTTGTGCGCGCAACGCGTACGCCACGGGTCTTTTTTTGTTGCTCCCCCACTAGAGGTACACGCGGGTTAGCCCGCAGAAAGGGAGCCAGACTATGGGACTCGCCGAGCTCGTATTGCTCGCCATCGGCCTTTCGATGGACGCCTTTGCCGTATCCATCTGCAAGGGCCTCGGCATGAAGAAAATCAACCTTAAGGTCGCCGTGGTGCTCGGCCTGTTCTTTGGCGGCTTCCAGGCCGGCATGCCCGTTATCGGCTGGGCACTCGGCAGTCAGTTCCTGGGAATCATCGGCCCCATCGACCACTGGATCGCCTTTGTCCTGCTCGCCTTCATCGGCGGCAAGATGCTGTGGGAGGCATTTACCGAGGGCGAGGACGAAGGCGACGGCACGGACGCTGAGAAGATCGACCTGGGCGAATATCTGATCCTGGCCATCGCCACTTCCATCGACGCTCTGGCCGTGGGCATCTCGTTTGCCGCGCTCTCGGTCGATATCGTCCCCGCCGCGTCGCTCATCGGCGTCACAACCTTTATCTTCTCCGTCGCCGGTGTGGCGATCGGCCACACCTTCGGCGCGCGCTACGAAAAACCCGCCACCATCGTGGGCGGCGTCGTGCTCATCCTCATCGGCCTCAAGATTCTGCTGGAGCATCTGGGGGTCTTGGTGCTGTAAAACACCCTTCAAAGCCAAACGTTTGGACAAGGCCTCATGCAGAGTTTTGCATGAGGCCTTTTCGTGCAGACTTTTGCATGTCATACTTCTATGCAAAAGTCTGCACGTTAGGATATCGCCATGGATACTCTTCCCATCACAACACCGCGCCAAGCCGGAATCTACGTGCGCCAAGCGCGCGAGGCGCAGGGAATCACCCGTGCCGCCCTCGCTAAAAAGGCCGGTGTTTCGGAACGCCTGCTCGCATCACTCGAGCTGGGAGATGCCACGGGCATTCGGCTCGACAAGTTGCTGACCGTCTTTAACGCACTCGGCATAGGGCTCTTTGTTCAGAGCGATAACGACTCCATCACATCGCCCGCCAAACAGCCAGCGACGGAAGCGAACCTCCGTATCGCGAACTCAAATGCCCTGTCAAAGCCGAGCGCAGGCAGACGGCCCCCTCGACAAGGAACGCCATCTTCCTACGGTGCCTTGCTTGCCCAAATTGCAGCCGAACAAGGCCTTTCCGGCACTTCGGACCTCTCCTTTGGCTGTAAGGTTGTGAAATAAATGGCGGCGATGGAACTTATAACCCTCATTTGTGGCGAAATCGCCGGCACACTCCGGCAAGACAAGCAAGGACTCTGCAGCTTCGTGTACGCCCCAACCTACTGTGGAGTACCGCTATCGCTAACAATGCCGCTTTCCAATCGCACGTATGGCCACAACATCGTCCGCCCGTTCCTGTTTGGCCTTTTGCCCGACAGCCAAGAGCAGCGTCGCGCTATTGCCGCTGAGTATGACGTTGCATCCAACAACCCCGTCACTCTCTTGTGTCATATCGGTCTTGACTGCGCGGGCGCCGTTCAGTTTTGTCAAACCGATCAATTAGACGCCGCCCGCGACAGGGTCTCGGCATACCGCCCGCTTACCAATTCTCAAATCGCCCATAAGCTCAAAGCAATTCGCGACGACGAAAGAGCGACATGGATGGGCTCCAACGAAAGCTGGTCCCTGGGCGGCAACCAAGGCAAATTTGCGCTAGCGTGGCATGATGGCCAATGGTGCGAATGTCTAGGGTCATCCCCCACTACTCATATCTTCAAAAATGGTGTCGTAGGGTTTAAGCATCAAGCCTTAAACGAATTCGTCTGCATGAAAACAGCTCAGCGTGTTGGCATTCCAACTGCCAACGTCTCCTATTGCACCTTCGAAGACGAGGACGCACTCGTCGTTGAACGCTACGACAGAACGGTCGATGCCAGGGGAAACATCGAAAGGCTGCATCAGGAGGACTTTTGCCAGGCGCTCGGTGTATTTCCAAGCCAGAAATACACCGCCGATGGAGGACCAACAACGCGAGACATTCAAGAACGGCTGATTAGCACGGTCCCCCACCACATGAATCTTGTGCTCTTTACTTATATGTTGTTCTATAACGCCATTATCGGAGCACCCGATGCGCACGCTAAAAATTACTCGCTCATCCTAGGCAAAGGCACAAACGCGGCGCTCGCACCCATGTACGATGTTGCATCGGGTCTGGCATACGAACGCATGCGGCGAAAAGCGCGCCTTGCCATGAGCGTTGGCGGCGAGAATCGCGTGGGACGCATCGGACCTAACGCGATTCGCCGCTATCACGGCATGGGCGATCCCACGCTGGAAGCGGCGCTTACCGATGCCGGGCTGACCGAGAAGTTCTGCTTTGCGACCATGATGGACCTCGCCTACGAGGTGCCCATTTGCATGGAAGAGGTCATGGACGAATACGCCGACCTGCCCGGCATGGCGGACCTGCGCGAGCATATGCTCGGTCCCGTCCGCGAAAACTGTCAGCGTACTCTCGAGCTTATCAGGGCAGATATGGACTAGACACCAGACAATTTACCATTTTCCAAAAGAAGAGAGGGGGCACCCGTCGCAAAAGACCGGGTGCCCCCTCTCGATATATCATTTGCAATCTATCAGCGCAGAGCCCTGACTGCTGTTAGTGCACCCCTTAGGCAGCGAGGCGCTTGAGGACGTCGATGAGCAGCTCGTAGAAGCGCTCGGAAGAGGCAAGCTCCATGCTCTCGTCCGGGGTGTGGACATCGGAGAGCGTCGGACCCACGGCGATGGCGTCCAGGCCGTGCAGGGCCTCGGCGAACAGACCGCACTCAAGACCAGCGTGGATGGACTCGATACGCAGCTCGGAGCCAAAGAGCTCGCGATAGCTCTCGACGAAGATATCGCGGATCGGCGAATGCTCGGCGTAGCTCCAGCCGGGATACTCGAACTCAAACTTGGCGTCGAAGCCCAAGACATCGGCCAGCGTCTGCAGGCGATCCTTGAACTCGTTCTGCAGCGAGGTGATCGAGGAGCGCGGGGACAGCATGATCTTGACCTCGTCATCGGAGGTAGCGACCACACCGATGTTGGAGGAAACCTCGACGGAGCCGTCGGTGGCGACGTTGCGGCGGATCACACCGTTGGGGGCAAGGCGTAGCGCGCGGATGAGGGCAAGTGCGGACTTCTCGTCCATGGCCTCGACCTCGGCGTCGTCGGTAATCTCAACGGTGCAGGTAAAGCCGGGGTCGAAGACCTCGAGCTCGGCGGTGACGTCGGCGATGATGCCCTTGGCAATCTCGGCTGCAGCCTCGGCGGCAGCGTGGCCGGCGTAAACCAGCTCGGCCTTGCACTCACGGTTGATGGCGTTGTCCTTAGTGCCGCCGTTAAAGCTAACGATGGCGGGCTCGCCGGCGACCATCAGGCGGTCGATGATGCGGGCCATGATGAGGTTGCCGTTGCCGCGCTCCAGGTTGATATCGTTGCCGGAATGACCACCCAGTAGGCCGGAGATGTCGAGCGTGAGGGTGCTGCCGGTCTTGTGCTCGCGCACGATGGGACAGGTGTAGGTAACAACGACGCCGCCGGCGCAGCTGACGGTGGCAACGCCCTCTTCCTCGGAGTCAAGGTTAATCATGGTGCGGGCGCTAATCTGGGACTTGTCGAGCGTCTCGGCACCGACCAGGCCAGTCTCCTCGTCGGTGGTGAATACGCACTCGAGGGCGGGGTGAACGATCGAATCGTCATCGAGAACAGTGAGCATCAGAGCGACGGCGATACCGTTGTCGGCGCCCAGAGTGGTGCCGTTAGCGGTGAGGACGCCGTCCTTGACGACCAGGTCGATACCATCGGTCGTAAAGTCGTGCTCAACGGAGCCCAGCTTGTCGCACACCATGTCGATGTGGCCCTGCAACATCACGGTCGGGGCATTCTCGGCGCCGGCAGAAGCGGGCTTGCGAATGATGACGTTGTAGACCTCGTCCTGGTACACATCGAGGCCGCGCTCCTTAGCAAACGCAACCAGGAAATCGCTGATGCCCTTCTCGTTGCCAGACCCACGGGGGATCGCGCTAACCTCCTCAAAGAAATGGAACAGCTGGGCGGGCTCGTAGCCAGTAATCTTGTAATCCATGGTGCCTCCTTGGCGCAACTGGTTAGACAGTAAGACATGCGACTTGTATATTCCCAGACTTTGCGTGCATAAACCAGTCGAAAACGCCGAGCGCCCTTGCATCATCGGCTAACGGCGAGGAAACGCCACTTTATCAAGATAAAGCAGGCTAGATGGGCTGCACAGAGGGGTCTTTGGCCTCGCCAACCAACCTCAGCGCCTGCTCTACGTCAATGCATACGCCATTGGTATGTCTAATGAGGTTTTTATCCTCCGTTACCACGTAGTCGGCATCGATACGATTGGCAACGCCCAGCATCAGGTCGTCCTCAAAGTCGTTGTGGTGGTATTTGAACACAAACGAATCGAAGACCTCATCTGCTCCGACCGGTGCAATGAGGGCGAGCTCACGCATTTGCCGAACGCATGCCCAGGCAGTCTCGTCCGCTGCCGTGATCGCGCCTTCGCTCAGTGAGCCAGTCTTTCTTCGACACTCCCGCTTGATTCCCGCCGAGACAAGATACGAGACATCTTTGACCGAAAGAGACGAGGCAAACAGGGCAATCCGCTCCGAGGCATCAGCGATCTCGACCAGACGGACTACATTTGCCGTACGGTCGGATCTGCCAGAGAAATAATCCATCCATACGTTAGTGCCGATGAGCAACTTGAGAATGCCGCCTGCGCTCATAGCTCCACCCACTCGGGATAGCGCTCTGCCATGACCTCCTCATAAAGGTCGTCGTAGTCACCCGATAGCTCGGGGACTGGAATGCCGTATTTGAGGCATGTATCGCGCACGATGTGGCTGCCCTGCACGGCCCTCGATTCCATCGACGCAGTCACCGCCATGTCAGAACTCGAAGCCGCAGCCCCCGATCTTGAGGGCATTCGTCCGTTAACGACCAGATACTCCCAAAGCGCCCGAACGGCCTGCGACGGCGTCATGCCGAGATGCGCCAGTACGGCGTCTCCAGCCTCTTTGAGCTGGCGATCTATGCGCACATTCATCTGAATCGGCCGTGTGTCGAGCATCGATGTAGGCATATCAGCTCCTCTGCTATACATACTTATAAAACGAGTATAGCACCGATTACTCGTCAAAAAGGGCGCCCCAACAGGAGCGCCCCCTTCACAAAGCTATGTTGCACCCTACAGCGCGCCGGAACCGGCTTGCATCATGCCGCCGGGACCCGAGCTCACGCCGCCGCTTACGGGTGCGGCGTTGCCGGTGTGCGGTGCCGCCGGGGCGGTATCGCCGCCGAGCGTGCCCGCCGGACGCGGCGCCGGAATTTCGCCCGTGCCGTGGCTAAAGACAAACTTGCCATCGGCCACGTCGCACAGGACGGTATCGCCCTCGCCCCACTCGCCGGCCAGCAGCTCCTCGGACAGCGGATCCTCGATGAGCTTTTGGATGGCGCGGCGCAGCGGACGCGCGCCGTTGGTAAGATCGGTACCCTCAGCCACGATCTTGTCGAATGCCGCATCGGTGAGCTTGATGTTCATGCCGTTGGCAATCAGGCGCTGACGCAGGTCGTCCACCAGCAGGTGAGCGATCTTGGTGAGATTCTCGCCCGAGAGCTTCTGGAACACCACGATGTCGTCGATACGGTTGAGCAGCTCGGGGCGGAACAGGCGCTTGAGCTCGCCCATCGCGCGGCCGCGGATCTCACTCGAGGTGAGGCCCTGCTCGCCGGTGGTGCCAAAGCCAACGCTTGCATCCTGCGCAATCTCGCGGGCGCCCACGTTGGATGTCATGATGATCACGGTGTTGCGGAAGTCGACCGTCTTGCCCTGGCTATCGGTCAGACGACCCTCTTCCAGCACCTGCAGCAGGATGTTGAAGATATCGGGGTGCGCCTTCTCGATCTCGTCGAACAGCACGACCGAGTACGGGTGGCGACGAACGGCCTTGGTGAGCTGGCCGCCCTCGTCGTGACCGACGTAGCCCGGAGGGCTACCGATGAGCTTGGAGACCTCGAACTCGCTACCGAACTCGGACATGTCGAAGCTGATGAGCGCGTCCTTGCTGCCAAAGAGGTATTCGGCGAGCGTCTTGGCGAGCTCGGTCTTGCCCGTGCCGGTGGGACCCAGGAAGATAAAGCTGCCGCCGGGGCGACGCGGATCCTTGAGCGGCGAGCGGCTGCGGCGCACGGCCTTGGCAACTGCCTCGACAGCCTCATCCTGACCGATGATGCGCGTCTTGAGTACGCTTTCGGCCTGCAGCAGGCGACGGCTCTCGCTCTCGGTAAGCGAGGACACCGGCACGCCCGAGGTCACGGACACGATATCGGCGATCTGGGAGACATCGATGGTGAGCGGGCTGGCATCGAGCTCAGCCGTCCAGGCGGCCTTGGCCTCGGCGAGCTCAATCTCGGCAGCCTTCTGCTGCTCGGTGATCTCGGCGGCCTTGTTCATGTCGTCGCTCTCGGTGGCCTCCTGCGCGGCGGCCTTGAGCTCCTCGATGCGATGCTCGGCCTCACGCACCGGCTCGGGCGCGCGATTCGCGGCGATGCGAGCGCGGGCACCGGCCTCGTCAATGAGGTCGATGGCCTTATCGGGCAGGAAGCGATCCTGGATGTAGCGGTTGGAAAGGTTCGCGGCGGCCTCGATAGCACCCTGCGTATAGCGCACATGGTGGTGCTCCTCGTAGCGCGGCTTGAGCGCGGTCAGGATCTTGACCGTGTCCTCGACGCTCGGCTCCTCGACGTCGATGGTCTGGAAGCGACGCTCGAAGGCCGGGTCCTTGGTGAGGTACTTGCGGAATTCCTCGGCCGTGGTGGCGCCGATAATCTGGAAGGCACCGCGCGCGAGCACAGGCTTGAGCATGGAGCTCGCATCGATGGAGCCCTCGGCAGAACCGGCACCGATGATGGTGTGCATCTCGTCGATAAACAGGATGACGTCGTCGGCTTCGGTTGCCTCCTGGATCACGTTCTTGAGACGCTCCTCAAACTCACCGCGATACTTGGCGCCCGCCACGAGGCCCGGCAGGTCGAGCGTCCAGATATTCTGGTTCATGAGGTTCTCGGGCACGTTGCCGGCAGCGATCTGCTGCGCCAGGCCCTCGACGATGGCCGTCTTGCCCACGCCGGGGTCGCCCAAGATAAGCGGGTTGTTCTTGGTGCGGCGCGAAAGGATCTCCATCATGCGCTGGACTTCCTTTTCGCGACCGATCACGGGGTCGAGCTCGCCGTCGCGGGCCTTCTGCGTAAGGTTGGTCGCGAACTGCTTAAGCGTATCGGTGCCACTCCCCTTTTGCTGAGAGGCATCCGAGCCGCTAAAGAACGGCAGGCCCGCGCCGGGACGCCCGGCACCGGCACCGGCGAGCGGACGCTTCTTGTCCTGGTCCTTGGCGGTGAGTTTCTCGATAGCCTTTTTGATGGAGGCGGACGACACGCCCAGGCGCATGAGGATGTCCATGGCCATGCCGTTGCCCTCTTCGACGATGCCGATCAGCAAGTGCTCAGTCGACACGTAGGTCTGGTTGTTCTCACGCGCCACGCGGAATGAACGCTCCATCACGCTAATGACGAGCGGCGTAAAGGCGAGCTTGGCCGCCTCGGTCTCCTCACTGGGCTCGGGAACCGTGGTCTGGACCTCTTTGAGAGTATCCATGATGTCATCGTAGGAGATGTCGAGCGAACGCAGTGCCTCGGCGGCAATGCCCTCGTCCTCCTTGGCAAGCGCGAGCAGCAGGTGCTCGGTGCCCACCTTATTTGAGTGTAGATCGAGCGCCTCTTGCTTGGCCATGGACATGACCTTGCGCGCGCGATCGGTAAAACGGTCTAACATGCTAGTTCCTCTTAGACGAGCTAGTTTTTTCAAACGCAAAGCGCCGCCCCGCGGCAGCGCTTTGGTCTCTTTACCCATATGGAGTATATGTTAACCGTTGGGACCTTTCCTGCCCGCAGCCGCGCGACAACGTCTACAAAAAAGGAATTGCTCGGGTCCGTTTAGCGGTTTGGTTTTGAGCTGCTGCCTAGCAGGCGGGCTCGGCGTCCATACCCTCGGCAACGTCGCCGGCGGCATCGGCGGCGGGAGCGCCCGGCATCCGCACGAGTTCCATATGCTGTTCCTCAAAAACCGTGCCCATGGGGAAGGCACGGCGGAAGACAAAACGGGCAACCGGACCGGCAACCAGCAGGTTCCAGGGCAGGGCCATGACAAAGTTGCGTGGGATGTTGACGAGCCACATCATCGGCAGCATCGGCAGGTTGGCGAGCAGACCGCCGGGCATGTGGAACAGGCCCTCGCAGGCGCCGTAGAGTGACATGATGATGACCATAGGAACGACCATGCAGGAGCTAACGGCGAGCGTCATGGCGAGCGGCGAGCTCTTGCCCGGCGTGACCAGGTACTTAAAGGCAAAACCCTTGGCGAGCGGGCTGGCGACAAACCAGTCGCAGCACATGGCAAAGACGTAGGCAACGGGGAAGCCGAGCCATGCAGCGGCAACAACCTCGCCGTTGATGGCCCCATGCTGCAGGGCGACGTTGTAGATGCTCATCCAGAGCACCATGCAAAAGCACATGATAAAGGTGAACAGCAGGCTCTCTCGTTTGTTGATAGGCATAAAGGGCATGGTCCTTTCTGTGTTACGCCGCGGCACCACGCAACAAAAACGGGCGGGCGAGATGGAGCTATTGGAACTTCATCTCGCCCGCCCGTGATACGCGCGTCTGCGACTACTTATGTGGTGGAACTACCCTAACACGAACGGCGCGCGCTTCGTAAGCGTTGAGTTTATGGAGATACGAGGCGCAGTTGATCCGTTGGGACGTCCCCAACGACAAATTAGCTGGTGTGGCGCCAGCGAGGGTCGGTGAGCGTACGCGCCACACCCAGACCAACGGGCAAAAACGCCACGATGAGCACTGCACGCACAAACCAGCCGAGCATATTGACCGTGTCGAAGGTGCACATGTAATACATCGAGCGATACAGATACAAACCCGGCACCATAATGACAATCGATGGCACCGTGAGGGCGATACGTGGGTAGGTGAGCTTGATTTCGGCCAAGCTCGCGAGCAGCCCCGATACCAACGCGCCGGTAAACGCAGCCGCCTCGGGAGGCATGCCCGCACTCAGACCCAAGAAGGGAAACAGCGTCGGCGCATCGACGAGCGTAAGGCGCAAGGTATTAGACACGGCGCCGATGAGCCCTGCCGCCGCTGCCATCTTTACCGGACTGTTGAACATAACCGAGAAGCCAAATACGCCGATAAAGCTCATCAGCACGCGCAAGAGCGTAAGAGCCAACGGTGAGAGACCAAGCGGGGCGAAGTCATCCGGCGCCAGTCCCACACATTCGGCAACCATCCAACCTACGAGGGTCGCCATCACAATAATAGACACAGCATACGAAAGACGCTCGATACCGCTTCGCATGTCGAGCTTAGCGATGTCGAGGCCTGCCGTAATGAGGGGAAAGCCGGGAATCACAAAGAGCATGGCGCCGATATAGCCTTCTTGGTGCGACATTGCCCCCGGTACAACCTGGCCAAGGCCGAGCAATGCCAGCAGATACGAAACGCAAGCGAGCGCAACGCCGATCGTCAGCGCGCTAAACTGGCCAAGGCCCTGCTTGAGAATATGGGAGCGAGCAAAGTTGCCGACACCAGCGCCCACAAATGCACAGGCCATCTCGATAGGGCCGCCGCCGAGCAAAAAGACGAAGGCGCCACAAGCACAGGCCGCCGCAAGGCCCTGTTGCCAGGAAGCGTAATCGGGCTTCGAGCTCTCAACGGTCTTGAGCATCTCGTGGTACTCGTGCACGGTAAAACGGCGCCCGTAAATCTCGATTTCCTTTAAGAAGCTCTCCATCATCCAAATGCGATGAGTATTGACTCCCGTTGTGGGTAGGCTGACGACCTCGTTAAAGCAGTGACCGTCTTCGATGCAGGTGCACTCAAACGACAGGAGACTCAGATCGACGTGAATCGTGACGCCGAGTACGGCAGCAACACGATTCATGGTATCGCGCACGCGCCAGGCACCTGTTCCGCTTGCCAGCATAAGCATGCCGGTGCGACAGATGATGGATGATTTATCGGTGAGCGGCGCATCGACGGCAAGCTCATCGCCTGCCGTCACGATCTGGCGCCAGTCAGTTTTCATATGGAGGGCGCCGGCACGAACGCCGTGGTGCATAGGGACTCTCGAAAGCAGCGAGTCCAGGCGCGAAGACTGTGGGGGCTCCGCTGATTCGGCCTCGTCCTCGTCGGGCTCTTCATCAACAAGGTCGAAGGCATCGAGCGACGCCGGCTCGCGACGATCGATCAATTCCTCGTCCTCGTCATCAAAGTAGTTGAACTGATCGAGCATGTCCTCTTCGATTGCACGCTCGCTCGCGTCGTCCATATAGACGCTCCCTTCCTGCCGACTAACTCCCATCCTAGGCAGCGACGGCTAAAGGAAACATAAAAGAGACGACTGTCATGCGAACCATGTGCGCAATAGCCGCTGGCCAGTCGTTTAAGAACGCCCCCAATGACTATTGACGGCCAAGGCAACGCCGATGTTTTGGCGCGGACAGCGAAAACCCGCCCGAGCGGCAATCTCTTGACAACCAAAGAAATGCCGATGTTTTGGCAACGACAGCGAGCGGGCCGCATTTGAGACAAGGTGACGTGAAACGAAAGGGCGCTGACCTTCTGGTCGCGCCCTTGAAGTTGAACGTCAGATTGTCCAAATGCGGCCCGCGCAGCGTCGAGCCGTTACGCGGTTCGTAGAACCGCGTAACAAATTAGTACATCTTTGCGCCGGCGGGGATGGTGGCGTCGAGCTGGATCAGATTGAGGCGCTCCTCGCCCTCCTCCTCGTGGATGGCGCTGATGAGCATGCCACAGCTGGGGATACCCATCATCTTGCGCGGGGGCAGGTTGGTGATGGCGAGCAGGGTCTTGCCGACCAGATCCTCGGGCTCGTAGTATTCGTGAATACCGGAGAGGATGGTACGGTCGGTGCCGGTGCCGTCGTCGAGCGTGAAGTTCAGCAGCTTCTTGGACTTCTTGACGGCCTCGCATGCCTTGACCTTCACGGCACGGAAGTCGCTCTTGGAGAAGGTATCGAAGTCGACAAACTCCTCGAACAGCGGCTCAACGGCGATCTTGGAGTAGTCGAGCGTAGGCTTGAGCGACTTGACGAACGGGCTTGCGGCGTTGCCGGCCTCGGCGGCCTTGGCGGCAGCGGCACCGGACTGGAAGCCTTTCTCGGGCTTCATGTGCGGGAACAGCAGCACGTCGCGGATGGAGGCCTGGTTGGTAAGCAGCATGACCACGCGGTCGATGCCGATACCAATGCCGCCCGCGGGGGGCATACCGTACTCGAGTGCACGCACGTAGTCCTCGTCGTACTCCATGGCCTCGTCGTCGCCGCCGGCCTTCTCGGCCATCTGAGCGGCAAAGCGTTCGGCCTGGTCGACCGGGTCGTTGAGCTCAGAGAACGCGTTGGCGTACTCGTGACCGGCAATGACCAGCTCAAAGCGATGGGTCAGGCGCGGGTCGTCCTCAAAGCGCTTGGCAAGCGGGCTGACCTCGATGGGGTAATCGCACACGAAAGTGGGGTTGACGATGGTGTCTTCGCCCAGCTCGTCGTAGATCTCGGCGATGATCTTGCCGGCGGACCACTCGGGCTTGATCTCCAGGCCCTTCTCACGTGCGGCAGCGGCGAGCTCCTCGACCGGAGTATCGATGGTGACCTGCTTGCCGAGCACGTCCGAGACGATGTCGGTCATGGGACGGCTTGCCCACTCACCAGAAAGGTCAATGGTCTGACCCTGATACTCGATGACCTCGGGGTTGCCGATGGCCTTGTTGGCTGCCTTGATGACACCCTGGGCGAGCGCCTTCATGCCCTCGAGGTCGGAGAAGGCACGGTAGGCCTCCATCGTGGTGAACTCGGGGTTGTGGGTAAGGTCCATGCCCTCGTTACGGAAGATGCGGCCGATCTCGAACACGCGCTCAAAACCGCCGACGATGCAGCGCTTGAGGTGCAGCTCGGTGGCAATACGCAGGTAGCACTCCTGATCGAGTGCGTTGAAGTGCGTAATGAACGGCCTGGCCGTGGCGCCGCCCTGGATGGTCTGCAGGATGGGGGTCTCGACCTCCATGTAGCCGTCGGACTCCATAAAGCGACGGAAGGTGGAGAGAATCTGCGAACGCTTACGGAAGGTCTCGCGAACGTCGTCGTTGGCGATCAGGTCGACATAGCGCTGACGATAACGAGTCTCCTTGTCGGAAAGGCCGTGGAACTTCTCGGGTAGCGGGCGAACGGCCTTGGAAAGCAGGGTCGCGCTCTTGGGGGCTACGGAGAGCTGGCCGCGCTTGGTACGCACGACCACGCCGGTCACGCCCAGGATGTCGCCCAGGTCGAGGGCCTTGAGCGTATTCCAGGCAGCCTCGTCCATGTCGTTGATGCGGCAGAACAGCTGAATCTCGGCAGTCGCATCGCGCACGACGATGAACATGATCTTGCCCTGACCGCGCTTGGCGACAACACGGCCGGCGATCTTCACGACGTCCTCGGTGTCCTCGCCATCGGCAAGCTCGGCATACTTAGCCTCGATGTCGGCAACGTAGTCCTCGAGCTCAGAGTGCTCGGGATAGGGGTTCTGGCCCGCCTCGAACAGGGCGGCACGCTTGGCCAGGCGGGTGGCGCGCTCGTCGTTGAGCGTCGATGCCTGATCGGCGGCGTTCTGATTCTCTGCCATAAGTTAGCTCCTCAAACTAAAACGCTCCCCAGGATTCGGTCCCAGGGAGCGAAAACATACCTTTACGCGGGACCGTGGTCTAGCGTGCGATCTTGGCGATGGTGTAGATGCGGGTCTTGCCGGAAGGCGTAACGACCTCGACGGAATCGCCCTCGCCGTGACCGATGATGGCGTGACCGACCGGAGACTCGTTGGAGATCTTGTGCTCGAGCGAGTTAGTCTCGGTGGTACCGACGAGCGTGACGTCCATGAGCTCACCGTTGGGGTCGACCAGGGTGACGGTCGAGCCAATGGAAACGGTCAGGTCGCCCGTGCTGGCAGCAATCTGAGCGTTGGCGAGGATAGCCTGGATCTCGGCAATACGAGCGGCATTCTGGGCCTGCTTGTCCTTGGCGGCATCGTACTCGGAGTTCTCCGAAAGGTCGCCGAACGCGCGGGCTTCCTTGATGTCCTCGACGATCTCCTTGGCGTAATCGCCCTCACGCCAAGCGAGCTCCTCGACGAGCTTCTGGCGGCCCTCAGCGGTCAGTACGATCTGGCTTGCGTCCATACGGATATCTCCCCAACTCTGATCAAACAATCAACTGTCAACAAAACGAAAAAGACCGGCTAGCCTGCGGGCAAGCCGGTCAGGTGCTCACCCCAAAGGGATGGGACTACTCTGCGTCCGCGTCGCTGTCCTCTGCCTGCTTCTTCTTGGCAGCAGCGAGCTTGGCCTCGAGCTCTGCGATCTCCTTGTCCTCCTCGGACTGCTCGACCACGACCTCCTCGGCCTGCTTGGTCTCGGCCTTATCGTCGCCCTCCATACCCTCGCGGATATTCTTGACGGTAGAGCCAAGGGACTTGCCGAGCTTCGGCAGGTTCTTGGGCCCGAAGATAATCAGGACAACGACGAGAATAATGATGAGCTCAGGAGCCCTCAGTCCAAACATGTAGACCTCCACAATACAGCGAGACAAGCTCGAATGAGTATACCGCGGGTATCGCGGTATCACAACAATAGCTAAAAAAAGGGACCGCAAGAAGCGGTCCCTCCTCATGCTCTGGTCGGGTTGACTGGATTTGAACCAGCGACCCCTGCGTCCCGAACGCAGTGCTCTACCAAACTGAGCCACAACCCGTTAGCTCGACTATAGTAACAAAGATTTCCGTCGTGTGCTAGAGAAATTTTTACTTCTTTGGCACTTCGACGCGAACCGTGCTGGGAATGAGCTCCGTCGCGCAGGACCACCAGCCGTTTTGCTGAGCGAGTGCCGCCAGATTTGCTGCCGTGACGGCGGCGTCGCAAATAGCAAACGAGCAGGCACCCGATCCGCACACGTCTACGGCAACGGTACCGTCCTGCGCGCGCAGCCAGTCGAGCACGGTTTGGATCTGCGGCTCCATCTGCGCGGAGATAACGCCCAGGTTGTTGTGGACGAGCGCGTAGGCCGTCTCGGCGTCTCCCGAGCGAAGCGCCGATGCGATCGCACCGGGCTTCTCCGCAGGCACTGGGGTCTCATCAAAGCGTCGATAGGCTTCAATTGTCGAAACGCTCGCCTCGCGCGGCTTAACCAGCACGACAGGTGTTGTGGGCAATGCGGGGTACTCGGTTGCCAGAACGTCTCCCCCGCCCACGTAGAATGCGGGACTCACGTGCAAAAAGAACGGCACATCGGCGCCAATGCTGCGGGCGATATCGTCCAGCGCGGGATCGGTGCGGTCGATGCCCCAGAGTTCGGCCAGAGCAACGATAACCGCCGCGGCATCCGTCGAAGGACCACCCAGGCCGGCGCACAGCGGAATATGCTTCTCGATCGTCACGCAGATGTTGGCCTGGCGACCATAATGCTCGGCCATGGCAGCCGCAGCCCGATACGCCGTATTCTTTTGCATGGGAAAATCGGATGCCGGAACCGTCTGGACGGTCAGCGCCTGCGCAGGCCTGACCGTCACGGTATCGACAAGACCGACGGCGGCCATTAGGGAATCGACCTTGTGGTAGCCGCGGTCGTCAAGCTCGGTATGAACCCCCAGGTAGAGGTTAATCTTTGCCGGCGCGGAAAGGGTCAGGGACCAATCGGTCACCGTTAGTGCTCCTCGAGCTGATTGCCGAGCGGGGTAAAGATGTGCTCGCCGCTCTCGGGGTCGAACAGCTCGACCTGGCCGGTGAGGACATCGATATACTGGTAGGACTGACGCGACTTGCGGCCACGGCGCTCGTCAACCTCGACAATGAAGACGGCGGGGTGGACGCTCTTGATGGTGCCCATGCGCTCGACGACGCGGGTGCGGCCCATGTTGGCCTTCACCTTGACGCGATCGCCCACCATATCGGTCAGCTTCTCGTGGATGTCGTCGACGTGATTGACTTCCATCTCTTCCATGAACAGGGCCTCCAGAAGGTGCAATTCAAAAAGGGGATAATACCCCTAAGATAGACAAAACTCTAATACTATAGCACCCTGCTGCAGCCCCGCGCAAGACGTTTCTGAAATTACTTGCATGGCTAGTTCGCGTCAGCGAACGGCCACCATTCGAGCCAAGGTGTCGCGAAAGAGGAGCGACGCGTTTTGGTACGCGAGCGACGGTTTGAGCGACAGATTGGCCGAATGGTGGCCGTGCAGCGTCGAGCAGTTACGCGGTTTGGTAAAACCGCGTAACCTACAGGTTATCGGTATCAAGAACGATGGTGAACGGACCGTCGTTGACGAGGTCGACCTTCATGTCGGCGCCGAAGATGCCATGCGCGACATGCTCGACGTCCTCGCGCACGAGCGTCAGGAAGTACTCGTAGAGCTCGTTGGCGACATCGGGCGCGCCGGCATCTGTAAACGACGGGCGGCGACCATGGCGGCAGTCGGCGAACAGCGTGAACTGCGACACCACGAGCACCTCGCCGTCGACATCGGCGAGCGATAGATTGGTCTTGCCGTTCTCATCCTCGTTAATGCGCAGGCCGCGGAGCTTGCCCCACAGTTTATCGGCCTCGGCGCGCGTGTCGCCGTGACCCACGCCCAGCAGCACCAGGTAGCCGCGTCCAATGCGGCCCACGCACTCGCCGTCGACCGTCACGCCGGCGTTGAGCACGCGCTGCACCACCGCACGCACGGCTTACTCCTCGCCCGTCAGCTTGGCGGACAGGTGCTCGAGCGCGTGGAAACGGTGGCTAATGGCGTTCTTCTCCTCCGCCGTCAGCTCGGCCATGGTCTTACCCGGCGTATCAACCGGCAAGAACAGCGGGTCGTAGCCAAAACCGTGGTCGCCGCGTCCCTCGTGCGCAATAACGCCTTCACAGGCGCCCTCGCCATAGGTGACCAGGCCGTCTTGGTCGATAAGCGCGACAACGCTCATAAAGCGCGCGGTACGGTCCTCATTGGCAACGCCCTCCAGGTTCACGAGCAGCTTGGCGTTGTTAGCGGCATCGTCGCCGTGAACGCCCGCGTAGCGCGCGCTATACACGCCAGGTTCACCGTTCAGGGCGTCGACTACCAGGCCCGAATCGTCGGCGATGGCCATAAGGCCCGTCTCCTCGACGGCAGCCTGCGCCTTGATGATGGCGTTCTCCAAAAACGTCGTGCCGTTTTCCTCGGGGTCCTCAAAATCGCCCAGCTGGCCGAGCGCCACAAAGCGCACCTCGGGCATGACCTTGCCCAAAATGGCCTCGATCTCGGTGAGCTTGTGGGCGTTGCCCGTAGCCACGACGATGGTGGCCGCGGGGTCGAGCGTGTCGATGTCAATCTTTTCAAGTGCCATGAGTGGTCTCCTTGTCCGTATAGCAAAGCCGCCCAGGGGAAATTGGCTTTGGGCCCTCTCCCCTCCTTGGCGGCAAAAACCTTTACAGTTCGGCGTTTCCGCAGATAAAACCTGCCAAAATAAACCTGTCCCTTTTTGGGAGGTTAGGCGAGGGCCTGGCGCTGGAGCTCGATGAGCTCGGCGATGCCCTTATCGCCCAAGTCGAGCAGGGCGTTGAGACGCTTGCGATCGAAGGGCGCCTGCTCGCCGGTACCCTGGAGCTCAATCATCTCGCCGGTGTCGGTAGCGACGAGGTTCATGTCGACCTCGGCGCGGCTGTCCTCGGAATAATCAAGATCGAGCAGGGTATTACCGTCGACGACACCCATGGAAATAGCGGCGACCTGGCCTGTGAGAGGAATGCGCTCGATCTTGCCAGCCTCGACCCACATGGCAAGGGCATCGTGCAGTGCCACCCAGGCGCCGGTGATGCTCGCCGTACGCGTGCCACCATCGGCCTGGATAACGTCGCAGTCGACGGTAACGGTGTACTCGCCGAGCGCCTTCATGTTGACGACGGTGCGCAGGCTACGACCGATGAGGCGCTCGATCTCCATGGAGCGACCCTTACGATTGGCATGCTCGCGCTTGCAGCGCTTGCCGGTCGACGCCGGCAGCATCGCGTACTCCGCCGTTACCCAGCCGGCCTTGGCGCCCTTGCGCCAACCCGGCACGCCTTCCTCGATGGTGGCAGCACACAGTACGCGCGTGTCGCCAAACTCGGCCAGGCACGAACCGTGGGCGTGCTTCATGACGCCGCGGGTGAGCTTAACGGGGCGCAGCTCGTTGGCGGCGCGACCGTTGGCGCGGTTGACCTGCATATACTCCATGGAACTATCCTTTCGGCGAAAGATGGGGCGACGGTTTCGGCGACTATTGCGCGCCTAACCAAGCTCGTCGATATCGACGTGTTCGATGCTCTTGAGCGGCTGGCCGAAGATAAAACTGCCCGCCACCGCAAACTCGGCGATGTTGTCGGACGTGGTGGCAAAACGATGCTGCGGCTCGGCCGCATCGCCCGCAAGTTGCTCGCGGCGCGTGAGGATGTCGGTCAGCTCGCGCGTGGTTTCCTCGGCGGAGCTCACCACGCGCACCCCGGGACCTAATGCATGACGGATGGGACCCACCAGCAGCGGGAAGTGCGTACAGCCGAGCACCACGGTATCGATACCGCGGTCGCGCAGCGGCTCAACCGTGGCGCCGACCAGCGCACGCACGGCAGGCGTATCGAAGATGTCCTCGTTCTCGAGCCACTGCTCCTGCAGATGCGCGCCCGAGGCGAGCTCGTGCTCGACGACCTCGACAAAGCTCGAGGCAGGACAGCCGTATACGTCGACACCGGCATCCAGATCCTGAATGGCGCGCGTGTAGGCACCCGAGCGAATGGTGAGGTTGGTAGCGAGCACGCCCACGCGACGCGTGCGGGTGCTGTTGATTGCCGCGCGGGCGCCCGGCGCGATCACGCCGATCACAGGGACGTCGAGCACCTGCTGGGCCAGGCGCAACGCCGCAGCGGTCGCCGTGTTGCAGGCGATGACCATGATCTTGACGTCGTGCTTCGACAGCCAACGGCCCGCCTGCAGCGCAAACGAGCGCACTTCGTCCTCGGTGCGGGTGCCGTAGGGGCAGCGTTTGGTGTCGCCAAAGTAGTAGACGGACTCGTGCGGCAGCGCCGTCGCGATCGCACGCGCAACCGTCAGACCGCCCAGACCCGAGTCAAACACGCCGATCGGGCGCGTGTCACCTGCCAGATTCTCGATATCGGACATGACCTCACCAGATTCTCTCTCGAAAAGATATGGCTTAGCGCGATAGGGCAACGCTACGAACGGGCCGCGACGAGCAGCTCGGCCGTTGCCACCCAACCGTCGACAATCTTGCCGCGCGTGACGAAGGCGTTGTCGCAAGCATTCAGGAACTCGGGCGCACCGGCGCTGGTCAGGCCGTTCTCGACCAGGCAGAACGTGCCCACGTGGTCGGCCATATAGAAGTCGGACTCGGAATCGCCGAGTGCCAGCGTCTCCTCGCGCTCGATACCCAGGTGCTCGCAAAAGCGCGCGATGGCGACACCCTTGTTGAGTCCCGCGGGATTGATGTTAAACGCGCGACCGTCCTCGACGCGATCGAGCTCGAGCGTCGTCGGCTTGGACAGGTGCGTCAGATGGCCGTTGCAAGCCCAGACCAGGCCGCAACCGGCTTCGTCGAGGATAGCCTGAACCTCGTCGTCGGGCACATCGCCGCGCATGCCGACGGTGACCTCGCGGTACTTGTAGCCGGTCGACATATCGTTGTGGTACTCGATCTTGTGCGGCCAGCGAGCGAGGATCTTCTCGCACACGCCGGTCTGCTCGATCACCTGATGCGGCGTGAAGCCACAGGCGGGATCGTAGGGCATATCGCCGGTCAAGTACTCCCAATCATTGGCCTTGAGGTCGTACATGACCAGGCCACCCATCTCGCCGATGTAGGAATTGAGGCCGAGCACGCGGGCGTCCTCGTGAATCATGGTGCGGTTGCGGCCCGAGGTGGGGACCACCTGGATGCCGGCGCGGGCGAGCGCCACGACGGCCTCGACGAGCTTGGTCGAAGGGTTGCCGTCGTTGTCGCGCAGCACGCACGAGCCAGGCGCGAGCATGGTGGCGTCCAAGTCGGTAAAGACGTACTTAACCTTGGCAAGACGCTCGCGCATCTCGCCCGAAAGCTCAGCGACGTTCGGCAGGGTGTTGTGGGACATGGTCACTCCGTTTACGTTGAAGGGATTTGATCTTGATAGCGTGTTTTCCCTAAGGTAAACACGCCTGAAAGGCATTGCGTCATCGGGCGTCGAGCGCCCGCAAGCGCCAGCTTAACAACAGCAGAGTTTAGGCATCGTACGCCGCAAGGATGCGCTTGAGGACCGAGCCGTCGCGCTCGCAGGGCTCGGGCCCGTTCTTGCGCAGCATACGCTCCTCCTCGCCCTTGCCGGTCACGATAACCACGGCGGGTCGCTCGGTCTCACGCACGGCCGTCTCGATGGCGGCGGCGCGGTCAGTCACAATCTGCCAATTATCGTTTCCCTGGGCCTGAACGTTGCGCGCAATCTCGGCGCAGATATCCTCGACATCCTCGGGACCGGGGTCATCCTCGGTGATCACGATGCGATCGGCGTACTTGCCGGCGGCGATACCCATCGTGGTACGGCGATCGACGCCCTTGCCGCCCGTGGCGCCAAAGACGACCGCCAGCTCGCGCTCGGGATAGTTCTCGCGCAGGTCGCGCAAAAGTGTCTCGAGGCTCATGCCGTTGTGCGCAAAGTCGACGACGCCCAGAATCTTGCCCGATGCGGATGGATAGAGCTCCATGCGACCGGGAACGAAGACGCCCTCAAAGCCGTGGACGATACCCTCTTCCGAAATGTCCAAGGCCTCGGCGCAGGCAATGACGGCAAGCGCGTTGGACACGTTAAATTTAACCGGCGTGGGAATCGCGATGTCACGCGTAAAGCGGGGTGTGCGCACCGTTGCCACCACGCCGCGGTCGCTATTGCGAATCGCCAGCGCAAGCACGTCGGCGCGCTCGTCGGTCAGGGAGAACGTCACCGTACGCTCGCAACGAGATGCCGCCTCGAGCACGCGGTCGACCTTATCCATGTCGAGATTAACCACAGCGAAGCGACTTTGCGAGAAGATCTTGAGCTTGCTGGCAAAGTAGTCCTCGAGCGTCGGATGCTCAATCGGCGAAATATGGTCCTCGCCGATATTGGTAAAGGCACCAACTTCAAAGGCGATCTTGCCTGTGCGCTCATATTTGAGGCCCTGGCTCGATGCCTCCATAACCAGCCACGGAGCACCCGCCTCCGCTGCATGCGCGATGCGAGACTGCAGCAGGAAGGATTCGGGGGTCGTCAGCTTGGAAGGGCCCGCCTCGATTCCGTCGTCGAACTCAATGCCCGTATTCAGAGCGGGTCGATGACAGCCCGTGAGCTTTGCCTCGTTGGCGAGAATGCCGCGCAGGTAGAAGCTGCAGGTCGACTTGCCCTTAGTGCCGGTAAAGGCGCAAACCTTCACCTTGCCCGAGGGGTGACCGTAGTAGGCGTCCGCCACCACGGCAAGCGTGCGACGGATATCGCTGACGATCACGGCGGGAACATCGACGCCGTAATCGACCTCGGACACGTACGCCACGGCGCCATCGGCAATCGCCGAGACCAGATACTCGCGCTTAAACGCACGGCCCTTGCAAACGAACAGCGTCCCCGGACGCACTTGGCGCGAGTCGTCGGTCGCAAACTCTATGTACTGGTCGCACATGGTATCCGGCTTGAAGACAACGAGGCCCTCGGCCTCGAGCAGCTCCACGTAGCGCATCAAAGCCAGCTTCTCCTGCGTCGCACCCGACATATAACGACCTCTCTCGTTAAACCTAACCTTAAAAAGGCAAAACCGTCTCAAGCGAAATCGGTCACGCCCCCTGTATTATCAACCATCCTAATATGCCACCTGACCTTGTGGGCATTGCAGCCTCCTAAAAAATTGCATGGACTGCGCCATGGGTTAATAACTGGCAACAGACTCCACATCGTATAAAACCGAAGCATTCCGGGTGTTATTCTTTGCCCAACTGTCTTGATGCGCCTCATTGACCTGCAATGTTGACCCATCATGCCCTAAGCAAAGGATTCCAAATGAAACGACACGTCAAACGTCGCCACCATTCTGCATGCGTCCTATCGACCTGGCATATCGCCTGCGCCCTCATGGCAGTCGCCGTAGTCCTTGCCGCCATCATCGGAACGAGCGGCTGCTCGTCCTCTCAGGACACCTCGGGCAGCTACACGCTCGTCGAGGCTGGCAAACTGACCGTCGCAAGCGACCTCGCCACGCCCCCGTTTGAATACGTCAACGATTCCGGCGATGACCAGGGCTTTACCTATGAGCTCATGGGCATGATCGCAGACGAGCTCGGCCTGGAACTCAACTACCTGCCGGCGCAAAAGTTCGACGGCATCATCCCCATGGTCAAACAGGGCGTTAAGACCGACGTCGGCGCATGCAATATCACTATCACCGACGAGCGCAAGGAAGAGGTCGACTTCACCGACCCCTACATCGACTCCAACCAGGGCGTCGCGGTTGCAAAGGGCACCGGATACGACACGGTCGATAGCCTCAACGCATCGGGCGTCAAAATTGCCGTGCAGTCGGGCACCACGTCCGAAGAATGGGCAATCGAGAATCTGCCACAGGCAACCACCGTCAACTTTGACGACTGGACGGCAGCCTTCACCGCCGTCGTGAGCGGTCAGTGTCAGGCGGTCGTGTGCGACCTGCCCGTTGAGCAGTGGATGGTTTCGAACTCCTTTACCGGCATGGAGATCATCAAAGAGGTTCCGACCGGCGAGCAGTTTGGCATTGCGGTCTCCAAGGACAACCCCGAGCTGACGCAGGCCATCAATGATGCCCTTGCCAAGATCAAGAGCTCCGGCGCCTACGACAAACTGTACGAGAAGTGGTTTGGCATGGCGCCCACGAGCGGGTCAGATAGCGAGGGTGCCTCGAGCACGGACGACGCGACGGGCGCGTCACTCGCCGTCACCTCGGCAACCGCCAAGTCAAACGAAGACAGTGGCAACGGCGTGCTTGGCGGCATCGCAACCCGCCTGACCTGGGAGGCGACAACGGGCAGCGACGAGGGCGACGTTTCGCAAATTACGCTCGAACTGCCCGAGGGCGGATCGTTCGAAAGCACCGACGCCAAGGTCACACTACTCGACGGCCTTCACCAGACGAGCGTCAAGGCATCGTGCTCGCTCGACGGCTCAAGGCTCATCATCAAGTTCGCCGAGCCCGTCGCGGCCGGCGCACAGATTCGCGTCGTCGTCCCCGACGTCGTGTTCCCCAGTAGCGCAGGCGCCTACGCCGTCACCGGCAGCTATGTCGCCGACGGAACCGAACGCGAGCTGCCCGAGAGTCCCACGATCAGCGTCTCGGAGAGCACCACCGTACAAGAAATCGTTGCTTGGCTCGATGCCCAGCCTTGGGTCGCGGCGTGGAACTCCAACCCGTTTTTGGGCATGTTCTGCAAGCCGCAGATCATCGTCACTTCGATCGCCTCGCTCTTTAAGGGCTGGGGCATCGCGCTCGCCGTGACCGCCATCGGTTTTCCGCTTGCCATTCCCATCGGCCTGCTGTTTGCCTTTATGAAAATCAGCAATAGCCGTGTGCTGCGCGGCGTCGCCGTGACATACATCAATGTCCTGCGCGGAACCCCACTCTTCCTGCAGATCTACATAGCATTCTTTGGGTTCCCCATGATCGGCCTCAATGTGCCCAACCTGCCGCTCGGCATTGGTGTGCTCGCCATTAACTGCTCGGCCTATCTCGCCGAAATCTTCCGTGCCGGTATCGAAAGCGTGCCGCATGGGCAGTCCGAGGCCGCCTATTCGCTTGGCATGACATGGCCCCAAGTGATGTCGCGCATCGTGATTCCGCAGGCGGTACGCTGCGTCATCCCCACCATGACCAGCGAATTCGTCATGCTCTATAAGGACACGTCGCTGCTTTCGAGCGTCGGCGTCATGGAGCTCATGCTGTTCTCTAAAAACCTCACGGCGACCACGGGCAACATCACGCCCTACATTTGCGCCGCACTTTACTATCTGGTCGTGACGATTCCGCTCATCCACGTTGTCACCAAGATAGAGCGACGCCTGGCCGAGCGCAGCAAGCGTTAACTGCTCGCGCACCTCACATGCAGCGATCGCCGCAGTCACGACCCGCCACTTCATCCGAAGTGCGGGCCGTGGTTTTTCGGTCCCCTCGGCGCTTATGCTCCATCACGAAACAAAAGATTGTCATCATAGTAAAGATTAATTGACACTGACTGCTGCTAGCCTTGCGGCAGTGCACCTGAGCCGTCAGCAGAAAGGATCTTGCATGTGCGGTTTTGTCGGTTTTACCGGTACAGATGAACAGAGCGAGCTGGTTCTCACAGCCATGATGGATCGCATTATCCATCGCGGTCCGGATATGGGTGGCCAGCACATCGTCGATAACGTCGCGCTCGGCTTCCGCCGTCTTTCGATTCTCGACCTTTCCGAGGCTGGCGCCCAGCCCATGTCGAGCGATGACGGCAAGGTCACCATCGTCTTCAATGGCGAGATTTACAACTTCCAGGAGCTTCGCGCCGAGCTGGAGGCAGCCGGCTACGTCTTCCATTGCAACGCCGACACCGAGGTTCTGGTGCACGGCTACGAGGAGTGGGGCGAGGACCTGGTCAACCGCCTGCGCGGTATGTACGCGTTTGTGATTCATGACCAGAACAAGAACAAGCTCTTTGGCGCCCGTGACATCTTTGGCATCAAGCCGTTCTATTACTACCAGGCCGCCGACGGCTCGCTGCTGTTTGGCTCCGAGATTAAAAGCTTCCTGGACCATCCCAAGTTCGAGAAGGCCGTCAACCACGACGCGCTGCGCCCCTACCTCACACTGCAGTTCCCCGCCACGGAGGAGACCTTCTTTAAGGGCGTGTTCAAGCTTGCCCCGGCGCATTGCTTTACATACGACCTAACGACCAACACCATGGACATCAAGCGTTACTGGAGCTGCGACTTTACCGACGACAACTCCAAGACCTTCGAGGAGTACGTGGACGAGTGCGACAAGGTCGTGCACGAGAGCGTCGCCGCGCACCGCATCGCCGACGTCAAGGTTGGTTCGTTCCTCTCCGGCGGCGTCGATTCCAGCTACATTGCCGCCTGCCTCATGCCCGACACGACCTATTCCGTCGGCTTTGACTACAAGAACTTCAACGAGACCAACTACGCTGCCGAGCTTTCCGACAAGCTGGGCATCAAGAACGTGCGCAAGATGATTACCGCCGACGAGTTCTTCGACGCGCTGCCTGATATCCAGTACCACATGGACGAGCCGCAGTCGAACCTCTCCAGCGTACCGCTGTACTATCTGGCCCAGATGGCTGCCGAGGAGGTTACCGTCGTCCTTTCGGGCGAAGGCGCTGACGAGCTGTTTGCCGGTTACGAGTGGTACGAGGACACCCCCGAGATGCGCTCCTTTAAGAAGCGCGTGCCGCTCGGCATTCGCCGCGCCCTGGGCTCGCTCGTTCAGCATCTCCCCTACTTTAAGGGCCACAACTTCCTGACCAAGTGTGCCGAGGTCCCCGAGCGCTGGTATGTGGGCCAGGCAAAGGTGTTCGACCCGTCCGAGGTCGACGAGGTGCTTAAGCCTGCCTATGATACCGGCAAGAACGCCGCCGAAATGTGCGCCGAGTATTACAAGCAGGTTCCCGACTGTTGCGAGCTCTCCAAGAAGCAGTATCTGGACATGAACATGTGGCTGCCGGGCGACATCCTGCTCAAGGCCGACAAGATGTGCATGGCGCATTCCCTGGAGCTTCGCGTCCCGTTCCTGGACAAGAAAGTCATGGAGTTCGCCGAGCACATTCCCGCTAACTACCGCGTTAACGAAGAAGGCTGCAAGCTCGTCCTGCGTCACGCCGCCAACCGCACGCTGCCCGATGAGTGGGCAACACGCAAGAAGGTCGGCTTCCCCGTGCCTGTTAAGTTCTGGCTGCGCGAACAGAAGTACTACGACTACGTTAAGGAGTACTTCACCGCACCGTGGGCTGCCGACTTCTTTGACACCGATGCACTCATGAAGCTACTCGACGATCACTTTGAGGGTCGCGCACTCAACCAGCGCAAGATCTATACCACGCTGACGTTCCTCATTTGGTACAAGCGCTTCTTTATCGACGAGAACAAGGGTACCGAAGTCGCCGCCTAAGTTTCGTTATGAATTAGCAGTGAACCGTGCAAGGTTTCCGCTATACTCAATCCCTGCGGGCGATTGGCGCAACGGTTAGCGCAGGTGCTTTACACGCACAAGGCTGGGGGTTCGAATCCCTCATCGCCCACCACTTGATTGATAAGGCTCCCGGCAATGGGAGCCTTTCGTTTTTGGGCCCATCGCAGAGGGATTCGAACCCGACAGGGTGCGAAGCTGAGGAAACGCGAAGCGTTTTCCAGCGCAGCACGCGAGGAGCGAAGCGACGAAGCGAAAGCGGGCGGCGCCAGCCGCACGCGACATCCCTCATCGCCCACCACTTGATTGATAAGGCTCCCAGCAATGGGAGCCTTTCGTTTTTGGGCCCATCGCAGAGGGATTCGAACCCCAAGGACCCCCTATTTCAAGGTCCGTGTTCAAAAAATGGCAAAAATGAGTACTGCTACTTTGCTTGCAACATATAAAAAGACAGTTCTTGTCGCTGTTACGCAACATATGTCCATTATAAGTACTAGCAGCTGGATTAGAATCGTGCATTCATCGCCATTTCATCTTGCAATTTAGCCTTATTAGTCCAAAATTGCTGCTACCAAATCGGTAACAGTACTCATATTTGATGTTTTTTGACCAGCAGGTCTCCCTGCCTTCGCAAATCTAAGGCAAAACGGGCTCCAGACCGCTGAATCGTGCCGTATATGGCACGCCAGCAACCCGGAGCCCGTTCCAAGCAACTATATTCGCCCGTGCTAGGCCAAAACGTCCGACAGGATCTCAACCAAACTGTCCACGTCGGCTTCCTCGCAGACGAGCGGCGGCAGGAAACGCAGCGTATGAGCGCCAGTAGCGTTGATCACGGCACCGGCGGCCAGCGCGCGGGCAACAATATCATGCGCATCGCCCGCGGCGTCATCCAAATCGCAACCGAGCATCAGACCGCGTCCGCGCACCTCGATCACATGCGGCAGCGCAGCAAGCTTTGCCTCCATATAGGCGCCCACCTTGGCGGCATGCTCGGCATAATCACCGCGCACGAGCGCGGAGAGCGTCGCGGCGCACGCCGCGACGGCCAGGCAACTACCGCCAAACGTCGAACCGTGGTCGCCGGGCTTAAAAACATCGGCGATCTCCTTCTTTGCCACCACAGCGCCCATGGGCACGCCATCGGCAATGCCCTTGGCAAGGCTCATGATGTCGGGCTCCACGCCATAGGTCTGGAATGCGAACGGCTTGCCGGAACGGAAGATACCGCATTGGACCTCGTCGGCGATAAGTACGGCGCCCACCTCGTGCGCCAGGTCGCGCGCCGCCGCCATAAACTCCTCGGTCATGGGGTGCACGCCGCTCTCGCCCTGAATCGGCTCGAGCATGACGGCGCAGATCTCGCTTCCCAACTGCTTAAAGATCGCACGCAGCTCGTCGACATCGTTGGGCGTACAGGCCACAAAACCACCCGGCAGCGGACGGAAGCTATCCTGCAGCCAATCCTGCATGGTAGCGGCAATGGTCTCGAGTGTGCGGCCATGGAAACCGCCGCGCATGCACACGATGGTGTTGCCGCCGTTGCCGGCACGCTTGGCGTACAGGCGCGCGAGCTTCATCGAACCCTCGTTGGCCTCGGCGCCGGAGTTGGCAAAGAAGGTCTCCCACACCTGCTCGTCCGCAGCCGGGGCACCGAGCGCGGCGGCCGTGGTCTCGTCACCAGCGGCGATGGCATCGGCAAGCACGTGCGCACCATCCATGTCATCGTTAGCGAGCTTGGACAGCAACGCCGCGACCTGGCCGCGCTGCTCAATGTAGAAGTAATTGGAAACATGCATGAGCTTTTTGGTCTGCGCCTCGAGCGCCGAGAGCACAGCCGGGTTGCCGTGACCAAGGCTGCATACACCAATACCGGCAAGAAAGTCGAGATACTCGCGGCCATCGTCGCCGGTGAGCTTCATGCCGTGACCCTCGACAAACTCGACCGGAGAGCGGCCAAAGGTATGCATGACGTAACGGGATTCGAGCGATTGTTGAGCTGCAAGTGACATGGGATGCCTTTCGTTGGGCGCCAGATGGCGCGGGCTATGGATGTGGATATGCGACGATTGCGGACAGGCTAAACGGTCTGGAGCTTCTCGACCTCGTCGAGGTTCTCGGCCAGGCGCGCCGCAAAAGTCGAAAGCGGGTGCGGATGCGTATCGAACTCGTAGGCCGTCTCGGTGGAATGGATCACGGTACCGACGCCGGCATCGGTCAGCAGCTCCAGCAGCAGCGAATGCGGCGTCGTGCCGTTGATGATGTGGGCGCGGAAGACGCCAGCGGTAAGGGCATCGACGGCAGCACGCAGCTTGGGAATCATGCCCTTATCGACCTCGCCGCCGTAGAGCATCTCGTTGACCTCGTCGAGCGTCAGGTTGGAGATAAGCGAATCCTTATCACTAAAGTCCTTGTACAGGCCGTCAACATCGGTCAAGAAGATCGCCTTGTGCGCATGGAGCGCCGCCGCAACGGCACCGGCGGCGGTATCGGCATTGATGTTGAAGAAGCCGCCGTCCTCCCCCGCCGCAACCGTGGCGATAACGGGAATGTACTCGCTGTCGAGCAAGCGCTCGATATAGTCGGTGTTGACGTGCGTGACTTTACCCACGCGACCGAGCTCGGGGTCGAGCGGCTCGGCGATAAGCGTACCGGCGTCGCTGCCGGACACGCCCACGGCCAAGTTACCGTGGTGGTTGATTGCCGCGACCAGCTCCTGGTTGACCTTGCCACCCAGCACCTCGCGCACGATATCCATGGTCTCTGGCGTCGTCACACGCTGGCCGTTCTTAAACTCGACGGGGATATCGTAGTGGCTGAGCGCCTCGTTGATAGCCTTGCCGCCGCCATGCACGATGACGGGACGCATGCCGATAATCTTGAGTAGGACAATGTCGCTCATCACGTCGCGGCGCAGTTGCTCGTCGACCATGGCAGCACCGCCGTACTTGATGACGACCGTCTTGCCGGTCAGGTTCTTAATCCACGGCAGCGCCTCAAACAGCAGCTGCGCGGTTACTTCGTTGGATTCGCTCGAGCGGCAATCGCGTGCGAATTTCATAATCTGCCTCGTCTTTCGCATAGCCATCACGCCGCGCCTCACTGCCCGCAATTGCAGCGAGAGGCGCAGCGCATCCAAAGTCTAGGAACGGTAGTCACCGTTAATGGAAATGTACTCGTGCGTTAGGTCGCAGGTCCACACGGTGGTGGCAGCGTCACCCGTGCCCAGGTCTGCCGAGATCACGATCTCGGGCGCCTCAAAACGTCGCAGGGCCTCGTCCTCGTCGAAGGGAACAGTCAAGCCGTCGCGGCAGACGGGCATGCCCATCATGTCGATGGCGACGTCCTCCTGGTTAAAGTGCACGCCGCACTTGCCCAGCGCCATGGCCACGCGGCCCCAGTTGCAGTCGTGACCGGCGATGCAGGTCTTAACGAGTGGCGAGTTGGCGACGGCGCGGGCGGCAGTATCGGCCTCCTCGTCGTTAAGGGCTCCGGAGACATTAACCGTCACGAGCTTGGATGCGCCCTCGCCATCGGCGGCGATATTGCGAGCCAGGCTCTCGCACACCTCGTGCACGGCAAAAGCCAGCTCATCAAAGGCATCAGTGCCCTCGACGATAGGCTCGGCGTCTGCAGCCGCGGCGCCGGAGGCAAGCATGATGCAAGTATCGTTGGTCGAGGTGTCAGAATCGACCGTCACCTTGTTGAAGGTCTGCTTGACGATCGAAAGCAGCAGGGCGTGGAGCGCCGCCGGCTCGACGGGAGCATCGGTGGTGATGACCGCGATCATGGTGGCCATGTTGGGCATGATCATACCCGAGCCCTTGCACATGCCGCCCACCGTATAGGCATTGCCCGCATGGCCCGCAGCCTCACTACGATAGCGCACGGCATACTCCTTGGAGTGCGTGTCGGTCGTCATGATGGCGCGGGCGGCATCGGCGCCACCGTGGGCGGAGAGTGCCTCGTAGGCGGCAGGAACGGCAGTCTCGAACGTGTCGATCGGCAGAATTTGGCCAATCACGCCCGTGGAGGCAACCAGAATCTGCTGGGGTTCGCAGCCAATGACCTGCGAAGCAATGTTGCAGGTCTCGCGCGCACAGGCAAGACCGGTCTCGCCCGTCGCGGCGTTGGCGTTGCCAGAGTTGACCGAGATGCCGGCGATAATACCGTAGCCCTTGTCGGCACCACCCAGGTTGGCACGGCTCACCTGCACGGGCGCCGCGCAAAAGCGGTTGGTCGTAAACACGCCGGCTCCGGGACAGGGCTTATCGGGCACGACGAGCGCATAATCCAAGCGTTCGGGATTCTTGCGGAACCCAGCGTGGATGCCCGCAGCCTTAAAACCAGCTGCCGCCGTAACGCCGCCCTCTACGGCACGGATCTTAACGTCAATCAACTCGGTATTCATCGTCTTTATGACTCCTTATATCAAATAATAAACGGGCATCGCCTGGTGCGCCATGCCGATCGCAATCATGAGACCAGCTTAAAAGTGGCGCCCCACTCGATGCCCGACTACCAAATCGTTAACAATCGAATGTGCTACACCGGGCACGCCACCGTGGGCAAGCCTCGTCGCTCGTCAAACCCAAAGACGATGTTGGCGCACTGAACCGCCTGGCCTGCGGCGCCCTTGCACAGATTGTCGATGGCGCCCGTCGCCACCAGCACGCCCGCGCGTTTGTTGAGCGCAAGGCCAATCTGGGCAACGTTGGTGCCGACGACCGAAGCCGTCTTGGGCTGCTGGCCGGCATCGAGTACGCGCACGAAGGTGCGGCCGGCATAGAACTGCTGGTAATGATCGACAACATCCTCGAGAGCCAGGGTGTCGAGAGCCTGCTGGGCGAGCGGCATCGTCACCGTGGAGAGCAGGCCGCGCTTGAGAGGTGCCAGATGCGGGGTAAAGACGATACGATCGGTCAGGCCAAGGATCTGCTCCATCTCGGGCGTGTGGCGATGCTTGCCCACGCCATAGGCCTCCAGGCTTTCGTCCGCGCTGCAAAAATGCGTACGGGCGTTGCAGGACTTGCCGGCGCCCGTCACACCGCTGATGGCATCGACGATCACGGGGCCGCTCTGGGCAACCCAGCCGGCGCGCACGGCAGGTGCGGCGGCAAGGCTCGTTGCGGTGGGATAGCAACCGGCGCAGGCAACCAGTACAGGTTTGCCGCCGGCGTGGTCGGATGCGGCGGTTTCCAAGTCCTTGCAGAACAGCTCGGGCAGGCCGAAGGCGCGGGTCTTGAGCAGATCGGGGCTCGTGTGCCCGACGGCATACCAGGCCTCGAACACGGCCGGGTCGCTCAGACGGTAATCGGCCGAAAGGTCAAAGCAGGAAACGCCTGCAGCAAGCAGGGCGGGCACCTGCGCCATAGCAGCCGTGTGCGGCACGGCCAAGAAGACGACGTCACAGGATTTGAGCTCGGGAGCATCGTGCGTCGTGAAGACAAGGTCGCTCACGCCGGCAAAGCTCGGATAAACGGCAGACAGCGGCTGCCCAGCATCGGCGTTAGACGTAATGGCGACAAGTTCAAACTCGGGATGGCCGAGCACGAGGCGAATAAGCTCGGCACCGGCATATCCCGCAGCGCCGACAATTCCAACCTTTAAAGACATATCAGACTCCTTGTCTGCAGTTTATGCACCAATGCGCATCCCGCAGCCGTCGTTATGAAGTGGGTTGAAACTTTAGCACCAAAAGATGCATGAATACGTAAATAGCTTGCATATTCATGCATTGAAACAATCCCGACACATTCGCTCGAAGGAATTGACAAAAAGAAGCGGGCCCCGCAATGTCCGACACGCCTTACGGCGCCGGACAATACGGGGCCCGCCCATGTTGCAATTAAGTTGTTGGGATGAGCCTGCCTGACTAGAGCTCGACCGGCACCCATTCGTCGTGGTTGCAGATAAAGGCCTCGGGTTCCTCGACGCTAAAGAAGACAAGCGTGGGATCATCAGGTCCCTCATAGTGCTCGCTCAAGCGCTCCAGATGCTTCCATCCGGCCTCACGCATTTCGTCCGAAGCCCGGTCGTCCAGACCCGCGCGCCCGCGCAGAATCAACCACCCATGGCCAGGCCACCAGCCCGTAGCCTCAAAGCGCTGATTTTGCAGCAGCTCCTGCCACACATCCTTGGTGCGCGCCGTCACAAACCACAGCTTGCCGTCCTGAATCTGCGCAAACGAAAACGGACGCACATGCGGCTGCCCGTCCACGCTCGTCGCCAGGTACCACGCCGGCACCGACGTCAGATACTCCAGCACCGTATTCAATCCGTCCATGTATCCTCCTGTCACCGGTCCATTTGTGCGAATTAGAGCTCGAGCTGTTCCTCGCTGCCGTCGATATCGCAGAAGCGCGCGGCGATATTGCGAACCGAGAAAAACGCGAGGCGGCCGTCGTCGGCGCTCTCGTGATCCTCGCCGATGCCCACCATGTGCTTAAAGCCCGCCTGGCGCACCTTATCGCTCACGACCTCATCATCCTCGAGCGCGGCCTCGCCAGTCAGCACGATCCAGCACTCCCCTGGTTTCCAACCCGAAACCTCAAACTTGGGGTTCGCGCTCAGCTCAGCCCACACGTCCTTGTCACGCGAGGTGCAAAACCACAGCTTGCCATCATCGACCATGGCAAACGAGAACGGCCTTACGCGCGGCTGATGCCCGTCGGTCATATCGGTCGTGGCAAGATACCACGCCGGAATGCGCCTGAGATACGAACAGGCGCGCTCGAGCTGAGCTATGCGATCGATATCGGTCATAGGGACCCCTTTCTTGCGCTCAAATCGAGCCTAGGCGAATTGAAGATTGACGACAATGACGCATGCGAGCAGTAGCACCGTCACCACCGCAGCCAGCGCGTCCCCGCGGCTAAATACGAGCGTATGCAGGCGCGTGCGGCCCTGCTCGCCGTGGTAGCAACGGGCATCCATGGCGGCAGACAACGTCTCGGCATGACGAAACACACCTGTGAACAGCGGAATCGCCACGCTACCGAGCATGCGCACGCCACCGAGCGGACCACCTGTCACGCGCGCACCGCGACTTGCCTGCGCATCGGCCGTCTGCTTCATCTCGGTGGCGAACTGCGGCATAAAGCGCAATGCGATACCCATGATCATGCCAAGCTCATGCGCAGGAAGCCCCACATGCGCAAACGGCGCGAGCAAGCGTTCAAAGCCCGCGGTGAGATCGAGCGTCGGCGTGGTGAGCGTGATGGCACTCATGCCGGCCATCATCAAGGTCAGGCGGCACGCCATAAAGGCGGCGGAATGCAGCGAGCCCTCGCTTATCTGCAGAAAGCCGAACTGCCACAGGATGCGTCCACTCTGGTCGCTAAACAGGTTGAGCACTGCGACCACCACGACAATCGCCAGCAGCGGCGCCATCGACGACAGAACGCGACGAGCCGGCACCCGGGAAACGACATAGACCAGGACAACGAAGGCCGCCACCGGGAGCAAGCCGCGGAAGCTGCTGACGGTGAGCGTCGTGATCAGGAATACGAAACCCAGCAGTAGTTTGGTACGCGGATCCAAGCGGTGAATTGCGCTATCCCCGGGGTAGTAACTGCCAAACGAAAACGCCTCCATTAGCAGCCCTCCTCTCGCGCGGCCATCTTGGACTTGGCCATGCCCACGGCACCCGAAACGCCACCCGAGCGACCGATCGGCAAGTCCGCCAACTCGTCGGCCAGCGACTCAACCGTATAGAGCCCGGCGCAGCGCAGCGGCACGCCGGCCTCCGCAAGCGCCAGCGCCATGCGCTGGGCAGCGGGAACACCCAAGCCGATCGACTTGAGCTCATCCGCATGCGCAAAAACCTGCGCGGGCGTGCCCTCGGCAAACACCGCGCCCTCGTTCATCACGACGATACGGTCGCAGCAATTGGCCAGGTCATCCATACTGTGCGAGACCATGACGACAGTCAGGCCCTCGCGGTGAAGCCGATCAATGAGCTCCAGGAAATCCCTGCGCGCCGCCGGATCGAGACCCGCCATGGGCTCATCGAGCACCAGGACCTCGGGCTCCATGGCGAGCACGCCGGCAAACGCCACACGCCGCTGCTGCCCGCCCGAAAGCTCAAAGGGGCTCTTGTCGCCCACCGCGGCCAGATCGAGGCCCACGCGCGCAAGCGATGACTCAACACGGCGGTCGACCTCGTCTTGCGACAAGCCAAGATTATGCGGACCAAACGCCACATCCTGTGCCACGGTCTCGGCAAACAACTGACGCTCGGGATACTGGAACACCACGCCGACCTTGGCCTTAACCGCAGCGGCGTCTTTCTTAGATGACAGATTGAGCCCCAACGCGCGAACGGATCCCTCCTGGGAACGGATCAGGCCGTTGAGGTGCTGAACCAGCGTCGATTTGCCCGAACCGGTATGACCCGCCAGACCCAGGAACTCGCCGCGACGCACCGTCAATGACACATCGCGTAGTGCCCATGGACTGCTGGGGTCATTGCCCCAGAGGGCCTGCTTGTTCGATTTGCCCGCAGTCGCCGAGCGCTTTTGCCAGCGACGGCGCTCGCGTGGACTGAGCGAGTAGCTATACGAGACATGAGACAGTTCGATGACGGGCTCCGACGCGTTGCCCTCGTTGTCCGCCGGAACAGAACCGCCAGTGATTTCCAACTGTGATGCGGAAGGCTGCCCCACGGCGCCAGTCTCACTTCGCTCGGTATAAGCCCGAACAACCTCGGCGACCATATCTGCCTCGCGCACCTGCGCATGAACGGGCACGCCCTTCGCACGGAGCGCCATACCCAAACGGCACGACTCTGGCATGTCCAGGTTCAGCTCCGCGAGCTCATCCGCTCGTGTCAGAATCTCCTCGGGCGTGCCCAGCATGGCCACGCAACCGGAGCGGAATACGGCGACACGATCGGCCTCCGCCGCCTCTTCCATAAAGTGCGTAATCATCACGATGGTCATGCCACGGTCATGGAGCGCGTGGCAGGCCTTCATAAGACCCTTGCGCCCGCGCGGGTCGAGCATCGAGGAGGCCTCGTCCAGGATGAGCACGCGCGGCTCCATGGCGAGCACGCCGGCAAGCGCCACGCGCTGCTTTTGTCCGCCCGAGAGGGCGTGGGTCTCGTGGCGCTCAAAGCCCACCAGACCCACGGCCTTCAGCACATCCCGCACGCGCTGCGCAATTTGCGCCGACGGCACCCCTAAATTCTCGGGACCAAACGCAACATCGTCCTCGACAAGCGTCGCGACGAGCTGGTCGTCCGGGTTCTGGAATACCATGCCCGCGGTCGAACGAATGTCATAAACCAGCTCAGGGTCGGACGCATCCATGCCATCGATGCGCACCGTGCCCTCATCGGGCTGCAGCAGCGCATTCAGATGCTTGGCAAACGTCGACTTGCCCGACCCGTTGCCACCGAGGATGCAGAAAAACTCGCCATCCTCGATATTCAGATCGATGCCGTCGAGCGCCTGAGCGGCACCGTCATAGCTAAAGGAGACGCCCCGACACTCAATCATGCGCGACCTTTGACCTGGTCTTTTTTAGGCGTGATCAGGTTGGAGACCGCCTTGTACACGGCAAGCGTGAGCACCGAGTTGAGCACGGTCTTGATGAGGTTGAACGGCAGCACGGCAGGAATCATGAGCGGGGCGATCACATCGACCGAGCCATACCAGAACCAAACGCCAATGGTCAGGTTTGCAACCATAGACAGCACCGTAGCGGCAATAACGCCAAGCACCAGACCAATCACGGCACCCTTGTAGGTGTGCATCTTCTGGTAGACGATAGCTGCGGGCAGAATATAGCCCAGCGTGGCGACCAGGTTCATAAGCGCGCCGACCCAGTCACCCGTGGTGAGCGCATGGATGACGATCGCCATGGCGGCGACAGCGGTGCCGGCACCAGGGCCATACGCAAATCCGCACACCATCGCCGGCACCAGCGACGGGTCATACGTCAAAAAAGGCGCCGAAGGAAGGATGGGTATCTGCACGTACATAAACAGGGCGCCCAGGGCACACATCAGCGCCATGGTGACGAGCTGTTTGGTGCTCCACCTATTCGTGTTCTCAAAATGGATATGCTGCGACTGTTCAGACATAAGATCACCTGCCTCTTTCATCCGGACTCTAACCGTTGGTACTGGAATTTCACCAGTTCAGCCGGCATGCGAACCAACGCACACACGGGTCGCGGACTCATCGGCTCGGCCGCAGGCACCTCGCCTGCGCCACGGCACCCCTTTGGCACCGCCCGATTTACCGCCAGTGGGGAATTCCACCCCGCCCTGAAACAGCAAGGAAAAGTGTAGCACGAGGGAAAATAGGCGCAAGTACGCCGAGGGTAATTTCTGCTGGGGAAACGCTCTGGAAATGCACCCGGGATGGAGCAACGCCTCGATTTAGTTTCCCACCCATCCCTAGGTGGCGCGTCTTTCGCGCGAAGCGCGAAACAGCGAAGGGGACACGTATACCTGTCAACCACGTCCTTCTCCGCGAGCCGACCTCAAGGCCGTAAACGTAGGGAATCCGGGGGCGTGACGGGGGTGTCTCCCCAGAACATTCCGCACTGATATCTTCTGTATTGAAGACGTCGATGATATGCCCGCATACCATTGGCGTCGACACCATCAGATGCGGACCGCGCGGTGACCCCACATTCCGCTGGCGCCCATGGGGCTGCCCTCGTTTTCTGACATGTCCCGTGCGGCCCGCGGCGAGCCGAGACCGCCGCATGACCTAATAGGAGCATGGAGCGATACCGCGGACCCGAACAACCGCATTCTATCGCGCCCCGTCAGTGTGCCGTCTGCCCGGTCCAGGCGAGCACGGAAAGAACGGAGCGAGACATGAGAACCGAATCGACACCCGACGCCCGCGGGCCGGTCTTCTGCGGGGTCGACACCCACGCCGACTCGCACTGGCTGTGCGTCCTCGACTGGAGGGGCCGCAAGGTCCTGTCCAGGCAGTTCCCCGCCGACGCGGCGGGCTACGAGGCGCTCGCCGGGGCGATAGCCGCCGCCGGGGAGCCGGCCTGCATCGCGATGGAGGGGACGTCGTCCTACGGGGCGGGCCTCACCAGGCACCTCGCGTCGCTGGGGATGCCCGTGCGCGAGGCGCTCTCCCCGGCGAGGGTGCAGAGGAGGCGCCCGGGGCAGGGCAAGTGCGACGAGGCGGACGCGGAGAGGGCCGCCCGCGCGGCGATGTCCGGCTCCAAGCTCGGGACACCCAAGAGCCAGGACGGGTGGGTCGACGGGGTGCGCTGCATGCTCGCGGCGCGCTCCGGGGCGGTGAAGGCGCGGACCTCGGCGATCAACACGGCGAGGTCGCTGCTCACCACCGCCCCGGAGGGGCTCAGGTCGAGGTTCCGCGGCATGGGCGGGCCGAGGCTGATGGAGGAGCTCCCCTCCGTGCGGTCGGAGGGCGCGCTGGGCGCCGCGCTCGGCGCGCTGGCGGACCTGTGGGCGGCGGCGCGCGACGCGGCGCTCGACATGGAGCGCGCGATCGAGGCGTCCCTGGAGGAGAACTGCCCCGCGCTGCTGGCGATGTACGGGTGCGGGCCCGTCAGCGCCGCCAAGCTCGCGGTCGCGGCCGGGGACAACCCGGGCAGGCTGCGCTCCGAGGCGTCGTTCGCGGCGATATGCGGGGCCTGCCCCATCCCCGCCTCGAGCGGCAAGACCGTGAGGCACAGGCTCAACAGGGGCGGCGACCGGCAGGCGAACAGCGCGCTGCACGAGATCGCGAGGCAGAGGGTCATGCGCGACCCCGAGACGGCCGAGTACGCCGAGAGGGCCAGGGGGCGGGGCAAGAGCGGCAGGGAGGTCATGAGGTGCCTCAAGCGCTACGTGGCCAGGGAGGCGTACCGTGCGCTGATGCACCCGCACGAGGTCAGGAGGCCCGAGGGGGCCTCGGCGCTCGTGGCGGCCAGGCGCGCGGCGAAAATCAGCCAGGTGAGGGCGGCATCCATACTCGGCACCAGCGAGAAGTACATCTCGATGCTGGAGAGGGGCCAAAGGGAGCTCAAGCCCATAAGGAGGGCCTACGAGGCATGGGTCGAGGCGGGGCTCCCGCTCGATTGGGACAGGCAGGCGTTCGAGGCCGAGCGAAAAATGGATTCTAAAAAAGACCTTGCCATATAGGAGCGTCAGGACGCAAAGAGGCTCCGCAGCGCGAAGCGCGATGCGGAGCCTCTTTGCATGTCCGAGGACGTTCTGGGGAGACACCCCCGTCCCGCCCCCGGATTCCCGGTGGGAGTTCTAGACCTTGTCGGCCTTAGTACATACCGCCGCCCTGCTGACCAGCGGTGGCAGCAGCGATAGCGTCCTCAAGCTGAGTGTTCTTGGGCACGTCGGAGACGGTAGCCTCGGTGATGAGAATCAGGCTGGCGACGGAAGCAGCGTTCTGCAGGGTGACGCGGCTGACCTTGACGGGGTCGAGGACGCCCATCTCAATCATGTCGCCCCACTCGCCGTTGGCAGAGTTGAGACCCTGGCCGGCGGGCAGCTCGGCAACCTTGTCGACCACGACAGCGCCCTCAAAGCCAGCGTTCTTGGCGATAGTGGCGACCGGAGCGGTCAGAGCCTTCTTGACGATGTCGACGCCGATCTTCTCCTCGGGGTCGTCGAGCTCAACAGCGTCGAGCGCAGGAGCAGCGTCCATGAAGGCGACGCCACCACCGGCGACGATGCCCTCCTCGACGGCAGCGCGGGTAGCCTGCAGGGCGTCCTCGACGCGGTGCTTGATCTCCTTGAGCTCGGACTCGGTAGCAGCGCCGACCTTGATGACGGCAACGCCACCGGAGAGCTTGGCCAGGCGCTCCTGGAGCTTCTCGCGATCGAAGTCAGAGGTGGTGTTCTCCATCTCACCCTTGATCTGAGCGATACGAGCGTCGATGGCCTCCTTGGAGCCAGCGCCGCCGACGACGACGGTGTTGTCCTTGGAGATGGTGACGGACTTAGCGGTACCGAGCATATCGGCGGTGATGTCAGCGACCTTCACGCCCAGCTCGTCGAGAGCTGCCTGGCCACCGGTGAGAACGGCGATGTCCTCGAGGATGCGCTTGCGGCGATCGCCGTAGCCCGGAGCCTTGACGGCGCAGACGTTGAGGGCGCCACGGATCTTGTTGAGGACCAGGGTGGGCAGAGCCTCGCCGTCGATGTCCTCAGCGATGATAAGCAGGCCACGGCCGGCGCGCTGGACAGCCTCAAGAACGGGCATGATGTCCTGAACGCTGGAGATCTTCTGGTCGGTGATGAGGATGTACGGATCCTTCATCACGGCCTCCATGCGGTCGTTATCCGTGACGAAGTAAGCGGAGACATAGCCCTTGTCGAACTGCATGCCCTCGACGGTGTCGATGGTGATGTCGAACGTCTGGGAATCCTCGACGGTGATGACACCGTCCTTGCCCACGACCTCCATGGCCTCGGCGATCTTCTCGCCGACCTCGGGGTCACCAGCAGAGATGGTACCGACGGAAGCGATCTGCTCCTTGGTCTCGACCGGCTTGGCCTGGGCCTTCATCTCGGCGACGGCGGCGTTGACGGCCTTGTCGATGCCGCGACGGATGGCCAGCGGGTTAGCGCCAGCGGCGACGTTGCGCAGACCGTCGTTGACGATGGCCTGAGCGAGCAGGGTTGCGGTGGTGGTGCCGTCACCCACGGTGTCGTTGGTCTTGGTGGCGACCTCCTTCACCAGCTGGGCGCCCATGTTCTCGATGTTGTCCTCGAGCTCGATCTCCTTAGCGACGGAAACGCCGTCATTGGTGATGGTCGGGGCGCCGAACGTGCGCTGCAGAGCGACGTAGCGGCCCTTGGGGCCCATGGTGACGGTAACGGCGTCGGCCAGAGTGTTGACGCCCTTGGCGAGCTTAGCGCGGGCATCGGTGTTGAACGTAATGTTCTTTGCCATGGTAGGTATTCCTCCAAAAGAAATGTGACTCGCATCGCCGCTTCCGAGTCCTATGCGGCCGACGCGTTCAAAGACGAATCAGAGATTCCGACGAGACTAGGCCTCGACGACGGCGTAGATGTCGTCGGCGCGCATCAGCAGATACTTCTCGCCGTCGACCTTGACCTCGTTGCCACCGAACTTACCGTAGATGACAACGTCGCCAACCTTGACGTCCATGGGGATGCGCTCACCCTTGTCGTTGACCTTGCCAGCGCCAACGGCAACGATGGTGCCGCGCTGCGGCTTCTCCTGAGCGTTGCTGGCGATGTACAGACCAGAAGCGGTCTTCTGCTCGGCCTCGTCGGGCTTGACCAGGACGCGATCTGCAAGCGGCTTCAAAGACGACATGCTTGTTTCCTCCTTTTTGGGCCGCACGATTGAACCGTGCGGGTTTCCCTACTTCGTTTGCGTACGCGTTGAATGGTACCCACGAATGGCGGGTTATACAACACGGAGTCAAAAAATCTTATTTTTTGGCACTTAGATTTTCTGAATGCCGGGGGATAACTTGCGCGCGGCTCCCGTGTGGCTGCGGAGGGGCGGGGCATAAGGTTTCCTGCTCGGGCAGTCCTGCTCGCACGAAGGCCACATTAAGTGGCCTTCGGCTCGTGCGGAACTCGCGATAAACCTTATGCCCCGCCCCTCCGCAGCCACACGGGAGCTGAGATTACGTTATCGGGCCCGGCATTCAGAAAAGTCGGTGCAGCAAAATGGCGATGCGGATGGGATGTACAAGAAAGGGGCACGTTGTCGAAACGTGCCCCTTTAAGTTGCGGTGGAATATGGACTGTTTTTGGCTGTTGAGGCGTTATTTAGTCCGTATTTCACCGCAACTGATGGATGGGGTATGGGGTTAGCGCTCGTAGATGAGGTTGCCGGATAGGTAGGTGGCTTGGACTTTGGTGGTTTGGAGCTCTTGGGGGTCGATGGTGAGTGGGTTTTGGTCCAGGACTACCAGGTCGGCGTATTTGCCGGGTTCCAGGCTGCCGAGGTTTTGCTCGTCACCGGCCGCGTAGGCGCTGCCCAGGGTGTAGTTGCGCAGGGCCGTTGCCGCGTCGATGCGCTCGCTCGGCAGCCAGCCACCCTCGGGCCAGTGGCTGCGGGGGTCTTGGCGCGTGATGGCCGTGTAGAGCACATTCATACTGGTGACGGCCGTGATGGGGCTGTCGGTTCCGAAGGCCTGGCGGATACCGCGCTGCTTATAAGTCGCAAACGGCCACATGATGCGGCTGCGCTCCAGACCCAGATCGCGCTCCGGGCCGCCCGGGTCCAAAGTGATGTGGCAGGGCTGACTCGAGGCGATCACGTTGAGCTTGCGCAGGCGGTCGATGTCCTGGGGCAGGAGGTTCTCCAGATGCTCGAGCGTGTTGTGGCCGTGCTGGGGCAGGCCGTAGAGCCCTGCCGCCTCCTCAAAGATATCGAGTGCGGCATGGATGGCGCCGTCGCCGATGACGTGGATGCGCACGGTGTGGCCGCGCTCTGCTGCCGCCAGAACTAGCTTGCGCATGCGCTCGGCAGGAACCGTCAGACGACCCTGGTCACCCGGGAAACGCGGATTGGTATAGGGCTCGGTGAGATACGCCGTATGTTCGCTCGATACGCCATCGAAGAACTGCTTAAAGCCCGGTGCCGAGAGCAGCGCGTTGTTGGCATAGCGTGCCCGCAGCTCTTCCAGGCGCGACTGGTCGTCCAGCAGCGTGGGGAACAGATGTGCGCGGATGCCCAGCTTTCCGGCGGCCTGCAACTTGTCGTAGACATCGTCGTGAATAAAGTCGCAGCCCGGCATGGGCATGAGCGACATGTCGCAGATCGAGGTGATGCCTTGCTCGGCCATGCGCTTCATCTGGTCGGCGTAAGCGCTCGCGATGCGGTCCTCGCCCAGCCACTCCAGGCAGCGCGGCAGCAGCTGCATAGCAGCCGCCTCGTGGGCAATACCCGTGAGGTCGCCGTTTGCATCCTTATCGTAGCTGCCGCCTGCTGGCGGCTCGCTGTCGCGCGTCACGCCGAGCGCCTCGAGCGCACGACTGTTGAGCCACAGGGTATGTCCATCGCCCGAATACATAGCACAAGGGCGATTGGGGAAGGCGGCGTCGAGCGACGCCTTAGTGGGATGCTCGGGCGGGTCCCAGCGGTAGTCGCGCCAACCCTGGGTCACGACCCAGGCGTCATCGGGCAGACCTTGGGAGAACTCGAGCGCGTGCTGCACCAATGCAGCCTCAGAGGTGCCCATATCCATGAGCATGTACGGCGAGGAGCCGACCGAGGTATGGAAGAAGTGCAGGTGCGCATCGTGGAAACCGGGGCAGACAAACTGCTCGCCGTAGTCGATGACCGGCGTGGCGGCCGGCGCGGCGGCGATCACGTCATCCGGCTTGCCGACCGCGACGATACGATCGCCCGCAATGGCAATCGCGAGCTCACGGGCGGCATCGATACCATCCTGGGCGGTAAAGACGTTCGTGGAGCGGATAATCCGATCGATATGCTGCATGGGCATCCCCATCTCTGGCAGGAAATTCAACACCCCCGAGTGTACTCCCCCGCCCCTGTTACAAAACGCCAAGCGGCAAACGGCAACTTTGCCACGCCAAGTGGCAGGTGGCATACTGAAGAGAGCCTGTACGATTTTGCGATACAACCAGCAAGGAGCAAATCGACCATGACGAAGACCAAGGCACAGCAGATTATGGCGGCTACCGAGGTTCGCGCAGCCAATGACGTCACCGCGGCCATCCAAGATATCGCCGCCGAGTTTGAGCCCTACATCATCAAGCAGCGTCGTCACTTTCATAAGCATCCGGAGCTGAGCCTTGCCGAGGAGCGCACGACTTCCGACATCGCCAACCAGCTCGACGCCATGAATATCCCCTACGAGCGTCCCCTCAAGACGGGCCTGGTGGCGACCCTTCGTGGCACCGCGCCCGATGCCTACCGCGAGGACGGCACACCGCGTCGCCGCATTCTACTGCGCGCCGACATCGATGCCCTTCCCGTCACCGAACAGACCGGCGAGGAGTTCGCCAGCGTCAACGAGGGCTGCATGCACGCCTGCGGCCACGACTGCCACATCGCCATGATGCTCGGCACACTGCAGATCCTGCGCCACATGACCGATGACATCCACGGCGAGGTCCGCATCGTCTTCCAGCCCAGCGAGGAAAATGGCCAAGGCGCCAAGCTCATGATCGGCACGGGCGTGCTCGACGGCGTCGATGGCGCCTACGCCGCGCACATCTGGAGTGAGGTCGACGCCGGCACCGTGAGCTGCGAGCCCGGACCGCGCATGGCCAATACCGACTGGTTCCGCATCGACGTGCGCGGCACCTCGTGCCACGGCGCCATGCCCCAGCGCGGCCACGACGCCGTTATGGTTGCCGCCGAGATCGTCAACGCCCTGCAGACAATCGTTTCGCGCGAGATCAGCCCCTACGAGCCTGCCGTCATAACCGTCGGCGAGCTGCATGGTGGCACCGCGCGCAACGTTATCGCCGGCACGGCCTATCTTGCCGGCACAGTGCGCACCTACGGCGATTCGACCCACGAGGAAATGCCGGAGCTTATGCGCCGCATCGTGGAGCACACCGCGGCAGCTCTGGGCGCCGAGGCCGAGCTCACCGACTACACTATCGCCAATTACAAGGTCGAAAACGACGCCGCCTCGAGTGAGCGCTGCCGCCAGGCTGTAATCAAATGCTTGGGCCCCACCGGCCAGGGCCATTACCGTGGCACGCTTTCGGGCGAGGACTTTTCGGAGTACCTGCGCCGTGTGCCGGGCGTGCTCGCCTTTGTAGGCGCGCGCAACCCCAAGATTGGCGCCACGTACGCTCAGCATTCCTGCTTCTACAAGATCGACGAGACCGTGCTGGCAAAGGGCTCCATGGTGGCCGCCCAGTATGCCATCGACTTTTTGGCCGAGCCAACGCAAGAGGAGCTCGACGGGCCCGCTATCGCCGCAGTCGCCGAGACCAACCCCGGCCTGGCCGCCAAGCTGCGCTCAGCCAAGGCGACGACCGCCGAGGCTCGCGACGCCATCCGTGATGCCCGCACGGCGCGCCACGCCGCGATCAGGGGCATCCACGATGCACGTGCCGCCGCTCGCCACGAAGAAAAGCACGGCGAGTAAGCTACAAACAGCTTCAACCAGCCATTCAAGACAATGGGGGGGCGGACGTTGGGATAAACGTCCGCCCCCTCCTGTTTGCCAAGCGCTATTTCTACCATTTCTACCCCGTCCCCAAATGGCAGGCGTTATGCGGTTTGCGCGTTATAGGCAGAAGACAGGGCATTGACGTTCTTGACGATCAGATAGAAGGCGACCAAGGGGCCGATTCCGCACAGCAAAGACCCGAGAAGTTGCCATAACAGCAACGTCGTTCCGTTTTCCGTAAAGCTCAACCCATAGCGCGCGGCATTATTCTGCAGACGGTTACCGAATCGATACGTCCACCAGATGCCGTAGATACCAAAGGTGATGAGCGACAGCAAAAAAGCCTTGAGATAACTGGGCATCTCATCATTGTCGCCCGCGCACATCACGGCAACATCCTGCGAAATCTTGTTGAGCGCATAGATGCCGTAAATGCCTAAGGTGACAAATGAGAGCAGAAGTATCTTTACGAAGCTGCGATCGCTGTCCATACGATGCGCCCCGGGCCCAGGACCTGCTCGATGCGCGCCGGAGGGGTCAGTCTGCGAAACCACGGGGGATGGTTGCACCTGCATGTCATGGGACTGAACGGGGCCGGGCTGCGGGGCCGCAGGCTCAGAGCTCACCGGGGCACCGCAAACGGGGCAAAACTTTGCCTCGTCCAAAATGGGTGATCCACAATGCTCGCAAAACATGATTGCTCCTTTCATATGCGAAACGTCGAGCACCCGTGCGTGCTCCTTTTCTGCCGCGCTTGACGACGGCCGCCCATACGATACCGATTGACGCATGGACTCTGCTGTTAGACCTCCTTTCATCATCTCGATACGAACGAAACGAAAAAGGCATCCCGAGCTTGGGTGCTCGGGATGCCTTTTGTTTAATCTTCCCTGTTATCCTCGGTCGGACCGTGTTCGATCTGATCGGTTGGAACATTGTCCGAAGACGGCATGTCCTGTTCGTCAGCCATAGGCTGCAGTGGCTCATCGGAGTCTGCGGAAGGCGCGGGCTCGGCCGCAGGCGCGTGCACGGGCGCGGGCTCGGGCGCCGGTGCAGGCGCCGGCGAAGCGTCCGGAGCGCTATAACCCGAAGGAGCGGCCTTCTTTTCGAAGGGCAGCACAAAGGTCAGGACATCGTCCTTATCCTCATCGGCCCATTGACTTGCATAGCGTGCAACCCAATAGCCAATAGCGCGATGCTTGAGCATCGTGCCAAAAACCGTGAGGAACACCGTGACAAACGCCGTCAGTACCAAGAACAATACGAGCGTGATGCCGCCGCCGGTAACAATCGCCTCAATACCCGTGGGGCGATAGTAGTAGCTATACATACCGACAGAGGCAATGGCGCCAAAGATGGCCGTCAAGATCCATGTAATGACGTTGGCGACCAAGCCCGTCAAAAACTCGGGAAGGAACGAAGCGCAGAACAGCTTGGTCTTGTTGTTCTTAAAGGCAGCCCAGACCTTATCGAGCGAGAACGCGCTCTCGACGCGACCGGTCACCGCAAAGTGCATCACGGCAATGTCGGCGAACATCTTAAAGAAGACACCCAGGACCGCCGTGGCGATCATAGCCAAGACAAGCAGGCCCAGCGAGCCGGACAGCGCTGCCTCCAGGGCATAAGAGCCGTAGTAAGAGTACGAGCCCGCAGCGCCAATTACCACGCCCTCCACCAGCGAAAGCACTACGCCAATGACGGGGATAGCAGCGATAACCTCGAGCACGACCGAGATAACGCCCGAAAACACTCCGAGACCAAACGACGTGGAACGCATCAGCGGACGGTCCATGCCGTCATCGATCTTAAGCGACAGATCACGGCCCCACTCGATGCCAAAGCCCGAACCGCACACGCTCGCCACGCAGGCAGCCAAAAAGCCAATGGCAGCCGCGATACCGCCGATAACGGGGATAAACAGTACAAGCACCGACACGACGCAGATGAGCGCCGGCAAGAAGGCAATCTGGCACACACGTTGCAACACGCCCGGCGTCTTGGTCATATCCTCAAACGCCTGAGCCACGCAGCCCTTGGGCGCATTCATGACGGGAGGCTGAGGAACAAACTGCTGAGACTGGGTGAACGGCTGCCCCTGAGATTGAGGCTGCCCCTGCGGAGCCGCACTGGCAGTGACGTTCGGCGCGCCGCACACGCCGCAGAACTTGTCGTTATCGCCCATGGGAGCGCCACACTGCGAACAGAACATCGAGATCATCCCTTCGTATCTTGAGCGAATCACCTGGATCGCAAACGATGTCTTTAGCATCATTATCACCCAATGTGAGGACAAATACTCCTAGATGACGCTTTTGCAATGCGCGGGGCGCTATTCGATTGTTCGATGGGCGCGTCTGCGCTAGTTCGTTCCGCGGAAACCCTTGCCGACAATCTCGGAGCTGTCGACGATGGTGATGAAGGCGTCGGGGTCAATCTCGCGGGTATAGCGACGCAGCTGCACGGCCTCACGACGGCTCAGCACGCTCATAATCACCGTGACGCACTTGCCCGAGAAGGCGCCGTAGCCACGGCTGATCGTTGCCGTGCGGTTGAGATGCTTGACGATAAACTCCTCGACTTTGCGCGGTTCGGCGCAAATAATCGTACAGACCTTGCGCAGGTGAATGCTCTCGATGGCCTTATCGACAACGAGCGTCTTGGCAAACAGGCCAAGCACGCAGTACAGGCCGACGCGCGGGCCATACAGAAAAGCGGCGATGGTCACGATGCCGATATCGACTAGCAGCAGGGCGCGGCCAATCTCGAGCGTCGTGCGGCGCTTGAGGATCATCGCCAGGATGTCCGTGCCGCCCGTCGAGGCACCGATGTCAAAGACGATGGCGCTACCAAGCGCCGGCAGAATCACGGCGAAGCACAGGTCGAGCCACATATCGCCCGTCATCGAGACATCGGTCGGAATAAAGATTTCGAACAGCGAAACGTAGGCAGATAGCGCAAACGAGGCGAAGACGCTCCACAGAATTGCCTTGCGCTCCAAAAAGATAAAGCCCAAGATAACGAGAACCGCGTTGATGATCCACATAAAGACGCCGACGGGCAGGGTCGGGAACAGTGTGGAAAGAATGACCGACACACCCGAAGTGCCGCCAAAAGCAAAGTGATTAGGGGTTTTAAACGCGACGATGGCAAAGGCCGTAAGAATCAGGCCCAGATTGAGCTCGGCGAAAAAGCGCGGAAAGCCCGGCTCCTGACTGCGCTTTTGACCGGCACGCTCGCCGCGCTCGATATCGGCGCGATCGACCACACGCTTCATCGGCACCACGGGAGGACGATGCGCCTCCTCGGCAGCGCGCGATGCCGCCTCTGCCGCAGCGGCCTCAATGGCCCATGCTTTGCTCTCTGCTTCGTGTTCGTCGGCCATTACGGCAACCCCTCGTTAACAATTTGGAAACAATGCGCCCATTAGGGTAACGCGGAACGCAGCGATTGCAACCCTTAGTTAGACAAGCGGTATACCTACATCAGGGACATACAAATAACGACCGGCAGCGCATGCGTCTGCACTGCCGGCCATTTGACGTTTTGGCAGATAAAACCTGCAAAAACGAACCTGTCCCTAACTGGTAGGTTACTCGTGCTGGTTGGTGCGATGCTCGTACTCCTCGGGCGTGATGACATCCTCGATGCGCAGGTTGACGCCTGCCACCTCAAGGCCGGTCATCGCGGCAAGGCGCTCGGTGACGCGCGCCTTGACATCGTCGAAGATCGCGGGCGCATAGGCGCCGTACTCGATGATGACGGAGATATTGACGACCACGCGATTATCGTCGGTGACCTCGACCGTCACGCCCTTGGTCAGGTTTTCGGCACCAAACTGCTCCTGTACAAAGTGCATAAGGTTGCCCTTCATGCCCAAGACGTGCGGCACCTCGCGGGTGGCCATGGCGACGATCTTCTCGATCACGCCGTTGGAATAGGTCAGCGAGTCCTCGGACTCATCTGCCTCCTCGTCGTCCTCGTCAACCTCGTCTTCAGACTCAGCCTCGACAAGTGCCTCGTCCTCGAGCGTTACGTCCTCGGCCTCGGTGACGACAGCCTCGTCAGCCTCAAGCTCAGTATCGGCCACATCGACCTTCGTGTTAAAAGCCATGGTTCCTCCTTATGCCCACCGCACGCGCGGCGGTCGAATACGTGCTAGCGGCCGCTAAACAGACGGCCGAAGAAGTTGACGATCCCGTTTTCGCCATCGCGGATCTGGCCAATCACGGCGCCGATCAGCACAAAGAATGCGATGACGAGCGTATCCCACAGGCCCAGCGTGAGCACCAGCACCGCGAGCACAAAACCCGCGACAGCACCGAGCGTGGTGTTGGGGTGATGAACGGCATAACTCCAGATCGCCGCCCCCGTTCCTTTGATGAGGCCCATGGCCTCGTCAAAGTCATCGGCGACCGCGTCGTGCGACTCGGGTGCCCCTACTTTGGAATCGGCAGCCTCGCTTGCCGGCGCGGCGCTCTGGTCGATCGTCAGACGCGGCGTGCGGACGGTCTTGTCTTGATTGGTATCACTCACCGGAAACCTCCACGGTCTGGACGGTAGTCTTGGACGGCAAAAAACGGACGCGAGCGGTCGTACCCGGCGTGCCGAGCATGGTGTCGCAGGCCTCCTCGATGCGTTGCTGCATCGCGGTGGCAAGGGAAGCCACGTCCTTGTCGTCGAGCGCGATGGCCTCGACTTTAAAACGGACATGCGACTCATCGGAACCCTGGACGCTCGCTTCGATATGCTCGACCATCACGCGATCGTCGCGTTCGGCCGCAGCGCGAGCGCACGAGGAGAGCGCCGCGAGCGTGACTTCGATATTGCGCTCCCCCGCCGGATGCACGCAGGACGGCTCACGACGGGCAAACATCAGACGGAAGAAGCTCGCCAGCACGCCGAACGCCACAACTCCGCCGCACACCGTCACGACAATGCGCGGCATGGGATCGCGCATCAGCAGCATAAAGCGATAGGTATACGGCCCCCAAAACTGGCAGACTAACGTGCCCAGCGCCACAATGGCAGCGGCAAGATACACGATCGCTAGGGCTCGTTTGAGCACGCGCATGCGGCGCTCCCTTCAAATCTCGGTCCACAGGATGCAAACGGTTCGCATCATTATAAAAGAGCCGGGTCCGGTGCCATACGCACGCGGATCCGGCTCATCTATTCCACGAGGCTTGCATGCTCGCTTCATTATGCCCAGATATGCACGGCTTAACCCGTGCGGGCGCTACTCCTCCTCGAGGGCAGCGATGACCTCGTCGGTCATGTCCATGGTGCTGTAGACGTCCTGGACGTCGTCGAGCTCCTCGAGGCGGTCGATGAGGCGCTGGACCTTCTTGGCGTCGGCGCCGGAGACCTCGGTCGGGGTGGTCGGGACCATGGTGGTCTCGGAACCCTTGACCTGGATGCCCTGCTCCTCGAGCGCCTTGGAAACAGCCATGACGTCGTTGGCAGCGGTCCAGACGATCCACTCCTCGCCGGCGTCCTCGTAATCGTCGCCACCGGCCTCGGCGATAGCCATCATGAACTCTTCCTCGTCGCCGGCAGCACCGTTGGCGATCATGGTCTCCTTCTTGGCGTTCTCGTCCAGGATCTCCTTGGCGACCACGATCTGGCCCTTGCGCTCAAACTGGAAGGCGACGGAGCCGGAGGTGCCCAGGTTGCCGCCAGCGTGGGAGAAGGCGGAACGAACGTCGGCAGCGGTACGGTTGCGGTTGTCGGTCAGGCAGTCGACGTAGACGGCGACACCGGCGGGACCGTAGCCCTCGTACACGATGTTCTCGTAGACGGCAGCGTCGGCACCCGAACCGAAGGCCTTATCGATAGCGGACTTGATCTTGTCCTTGGGCATGGACTGAGCCTTGGCCTTGGCAACGGCAGCGGCGAGGCTGGCGTTGTTCTCGGGCAGCGGGTCGCCGCCGAGACGGGCAGCAACGGTGATGTTGCGGCTCAGCTTGGAGAAGAGGGCGGAACGCTTGGCGTCCTGCGCGCCCTTACGATGCTTGGTTGTGGCCCACTTAGAGTGTCCGGACATACGTGTCTCCTATCGGTTTCGACCTAAAGCCCAACGCAGATGCTCGGGCAATATAAACAAACGTCGTTATGATATACCTACTGGCCTGCGAGATAAACCCCAAAATGAAGGCGTCGTGATGATGCAACCCTTTGGTGCA
>CAKUGY010000011.1 GCA_934654835.1 uncultured Collinsella sp. | reverse complement strand
CGTCGAATATCTAGGCACTGACGATTCTAGGCGATGGCCCTCCATTGCTTCTTACACCACGACTGTGCGCGCTACCGCATACCGAAAAGCAACAACGCTTCTACCAGCGGTTTCTTTAGTCAAAAAAAGCAGCGTGCTCGAAGGTTCCAGAATTTGCCGCATACTTCCGGCAGGCGCTTTCGGAAGTGCGGGGTAAAACCGAGAGCTGGGGACCAGGCCCCGGTTTCACCCTTTCACGACCTGCGGTTTTGTTGCTAAAAATCAGGTTGCGCTCGGAGGTTTTCGATTTTTGCCCGCACTTCCGAAATACGAGGCCCTGCAAAGCGTGTCCTAGCAACATCAGCGGCATCTGCGACAACATCCAGCAGCCGCGGAAACGTCAAAGGGCCGTTGTCGGAAAACCAAACAACGGCCCTTTGACGTTTCCGCCTCACGTAGAGTCCACGGCGACTGCATCACTCCGAATATCTTATCGTAACATCCAGCACTCAGGATTCTCGGAGATGCGACCTCTACTCTGCGAATTGATACCCAACCTTGAGGCCGTTCAACTGGCTATATGGCAGATAGCCGTCTTTCTGTAAACGGCCCACAACAATTCCTGGGGCAATCCGCATCTCACTGGCAAAAGACACCACAGAACTACGCGTCTTATTTTCAACAACGAGCTGAGCATATGCCTCTGGAGGAATCAAGGTATCACGCGCAAAAGCATCCGCCGCGCACTCTTCCTTTTCGGTAGTCCCGGCGGTACGTCCAATGTGACCATAAATAACATGCGCAAGTTCATGAAAGAGACTGAACCAGAACTTGTCAGCATCGGCCCCGCGCAACGTAAGCGCGAGCACGATCTTTGATCCGTCATAGAAAGCTGCACCGTTGAGAAACGTGTGCTCAAGATGGGGCAAAAAGACGGTCGCAATCCCACATTCAGCCAACATAGACACAAGAAGCGGCTGAAAATCTACAGGATCCATAGTCGAAAATTCTCTGAGCTTGGGAATACACTCCCCAAGCTTGTCAATATTAATCTTACCGGTCGTTATCTCTCGCGCATCGATCTTGGCCTTCTGAGCCCAAGCCAAAAGTGCGTATTCGGATTCAGCGGTTTCCTTCTGGCGACGATAAGCGATTCCAGGAGCAAGGTGGTCTTCATTCAGCAATGCAAGCCTAACCACTTCAAAGAATTTTCTGAGCTCATATACCTTTTTCGCCGCGGAGCGCGTCGGCTCGACCCATCCCAGTTTGGCCATTTGCGCATAAGGAAACTTCCTGGCTATCTGTTTATCCTCATCGATAGAATTTTCGTCCTCAACCTGTAGCAACTTCTCACGATAGCGCGCCTCAAGATTCATCCAAAACGCTGAGGGAACGCCCAGTACCATCTCGAGCCTGTGTGCAGTATTTGGAGTAAGCTCAACTTGTCCATTTATAAGCTGACTTATGAACTTCTCAGAGTAATCCATGCGCTTAGCAAACTCGCGCTGTCTCATACCGCGATACTCAAGCTGCTCCTTTATAGTGGCTCCCGGTGGTGTTGCGATATAAGTCTTGCTCCTTGCCATGACCTCTCACCTCTTTAGCATTCTCCTATTTCAAACCTCATGCTAGTGGTAGTCAACGATTTCTTGAATTTCCGCTATCTGAATCTCATCCCTAATGACTTCAAATACCAATCGCAGAGGATGTACCAAGTCCATTGCAAATTGCCCTTTACGATCACCAACAAGCTGATGGCATCGCCCGATCCTAAACTGGACGAGTATCTCGATAGAAACAGCGGCACTGATCTCGTCGATGCGTTGATGAATAAGCCCGGCAGTTCGTTTACCGTACTTCTTAGTAGCGTCGGAGGCGTTCGTACAGATCTTCTCGATTTATCGGTTTCTGTAATTGACCTGTATAACAACCTCCTACCACAGTTTTACCTCTGCGGTAAAACTACTATAGCAGCTAAGAAGGACAAGAATAATATCAGCAGGAAAGGGAGGCGTGCGTTTAAAGATTGAATGGCTCGCAATCATCATCGATTGATAGTTAAGAAAGGCCTGACAAGCATGTCGGTCACTTAAATGAAGAGAGGCGGCCATCCAGAAGAACAGCCGCCTCTCCGCAGGACGCAGGCCCGTAGGTTGACCGCGTCAATACCACTTATTCACTCTAGCGCCCGGTCCCCAAAGGGTCAATTCAAAGCGGCAACCCAGCATGCGACATCTTTCATGAACCCCATGCCCTAGCAAGCTTGATCGGACTCGATTAACCAATCAGATACGGCCCTATCACATCGAATATCTCGCCTACCCTGGTTGCAGGATTTTGCGCAGACGGTTTGACGTTGCATAGCCCCCTATGGTGCGCGATGAGGCGCCCGGCACGCTAAAGCGCTTCTCGACTTCTTCGCCGCCATGCTAATCCCATTCCTCGATGCGGGTGAGATACGGATCGGCACCGTAGCGACCAGACAGATACTGTTTATCAAAAGCTGCGTTCTTGCTGACCAGGTTGCCATTAGCCTCGTGGATGTCGGCGAGCGACCACAGTTGGCTTGCCTCCCCCTCGCCGCGCGCGGCGAACCATATCTCATCGCGGCGGAACACATCGTTCCTCATGGTAGAAACATCCTGAGACGAAAAAATGAGCTGCGCGCCATTCTTGTTGACCGCAGGATCCTTAAACAGCAGAATCACGTAGCGCAGGAGCTTCGGGTGAAGCTTGGCGTCGAGTTCATCGACCACGACGGTGCTGCCGCGCTCGAGAGCCATCATAAGATATGCAGCTAGCCCCATGAGCTTCTGTGTGCCGGCCGACTCCTCGGACAGGCGCAGCTCATAGCCCTTGCCGTCCACCTCGTGCCTCACAAAAACTCGCTGGCCACGCCATTCCGGGGCCTTCTCTACCCTAAAGCCATCGATGCGTACGTCTACGGCGCGCAAGAAACGCGTGACCTCGGGCGACTCGGCCTCATCCAGCAATTGCTCGAGCATCCGCTCCAGGTAAGAACTGTTGTAGTTCAGGAACATGCCATCAAGAAACCAGCTGGCAGCCTCCTTGACCACCGGCGCGTCAAAGTTGATGCAGAGGAACGACAGGTACGGCAGGCTCGGGTTGAATCTCGCGGCCGTCACAAGTTTGCGCAGCGTGGGACCGAGCTCGACCTCAGCACCCTCGCGCTCGAACAGCATCGCCGTACGCGACGCTCCCAATTTGCGCCGCCACAGCCCCTCGGACACGATCTCGTCGGCATGAACGGACAGGGCGTAGCGGTACTCATGCTCGCCCGCGCGGTAGTAGAGCTCGAACTCCGTCGGCTCGAGAGCAGATACGTCATCGAACTCGAACGCCGAACAACGGGGTATCGAAGGGCGATCGCCCTCTGACACATCAGCGCTAGCAGACAACAATCTGATCGGTCTGGCCACTGCCGAGCGAACGTAGTCGAGAGCCTCAAGCAGGTTTGATTTACCGCCAGCGTTGGGTCCGTATACCGCAGCCACCGGCAGAAAGCTCTGCCCATCGGGACACGCGATAAGGGAGCGCTCAAACTCCTTCATCGGCGTCGCCTGCATGGAAAGCTCGGCCTCGTCGCGATAGGATCTATAGTTCCTGAAGGAAAACTGACATAGCATCGTCCTCAACTTTCCTTTCATTGTTTTAAACAGATATTTCAGAGCTTTTCTTTGATTATAGACTTTAAATAACGTCAATCAAGGGTTTACGCCCCTGCGGCAACAGGAGCAAGGCGGTAAACCGGAAGTATGCGTCAGTAAAGTTACGTGCGGACAGAAAAACACCAGCAATTTCGCCTTTTCCCAATTGAGATGTAAGTTTTGACAGGCCAAATCTTACATCCAAACAAAAAGAGGGCCGACGCATCAACCCTCTTCAGGTGTCGCCCGAAGGCTTCCACCACAATTGACTTTATTCTAGTCAAAGGCAATTGTTTGTCTACAGGCTGCCCATGAGCGAAGGCAGCCAATCACAGCGCCATAAAAATAGGGGATGCCCTCCATTAGGAAGGAACCCCCTTGCAAAACTTCGGCCAAAGAAAGGCTTCTGTTTTTTGTTGTAAAGTTAGTTTAGCTCAATTTCGGCATCCAGGGCGTTGCGCCATGACTCACCACAGATTCATAACTAATCAACGTTCACCGGAAACCACGCACTAATCACCTTCGCGAGAAAGTCAAATCCAGTGGACACCTGAAGATTGCCCCGATAGTAATCGACATGTCTATTCATTCTTTGAACAAACACCGCCAGACTCTTTGCTCGATGTTCGGAAACGCCTTGTGAAGCAAGTTCCCTGTGCGCATATAACGTAGTGACAATCTGCTGCATACGGTCATTGCTCATCTTTGACTTACGCTGGTCGAGACCGATACCGGCTATGGTCGACAACTCCCGCGTTACAACGTAGCTTGGCTTAAATTGCGGTCTATCAGCACGCAGGTTGTTCAAAATACAACTATTGTGAGCGCATGCATTTCTTAATGACTTGACTGCTTGAAGAATATAGAACTCCTTAAGCATCTCACGGTCGTCAAACCTATTAGCACAGAACTTGTAAAAATAGAGAAATGAGCCGAAGGAGAGGACTTCGATAAAAGCCCACGCGGGGAAGTCGAAATCAGCATACTTGGCAATCAACCCACCAGTGTAGGGGCTGTTCTTGCACCTGAGAATCTCATCCCTGAGCGAATTGCACGGCGTTCCATCTGGCTTCGTGCAATCGTAGGAGGAAATGAAATCCGAGACGACCGCATAGCCGTCCTCCCCTTCCGTCTCGATCCGCTTCAAGAGTTTGACCTTTGCAAAATGTTCTACATCGAGTGTGAGCGGCAACATCTCATAGCGAAGGAGCATGTCGACAATCGACAAGTCGACCAACATCTTAAAGTCTAGATTTGCATACTCCCCCTTACGGGCTCCTTCCTCGACCTTAGGAAAGCCAAGCCGATACGCGCGTAGCCGAAAATAGTTGTTGTTCTTCTCCAAATAGGCCCTGGCATCGTCTTCGCTCATCAGTGAGAAATGGACACCTCTCGACTTGAGATGATCGATCTGTTGTGACGCCGTAAGCCACGGCTTTCTGTTGGCGTCAGCCATCAGGTCTCCGTTCTCGTTAGTTAGCTCAACATTCCTTATTAACGCGTTTAGCTGGAAATCGGATACTGGAATGGCTCGTCGAGGCCCACATGCGGCCGCGCCATGGGGCAGTCCGCTAACTGCAAAGGACATCCGCGGCCCACGCCGGTCCCGATGCCCAAGCGCAATACCGACAGTGCCGTTTCGCGATATTCAGCAGTGCTCAAGCGCGCAAATACTCAACCATCTCTTCCTTCTTTTTGGAAATACTATCGAACATTTGTTTCATTGTAAAGAGACTGTTGTCACCTAGAGACTGATTTCGACCTGAATTCATTCCTCTTAGTCCCAGACCCCGGGCACGAGTTACACCACAAAACTCATCATGATTCAACGTCGGCATCCGCCTCTTACGCATAGCGCAAGCAATCGCCCCTCCCCGTCCATGACCGTCCAACTCACGGGCTCAATGCCCGGAAGAAACGTTAGACAAGAGGGACAGGCAACCTGAAAGTTCCCGTACTTTGTCCTGCGCTGCATAGAAGCGGAGACATATACCGCATTGCGAGCGCGAGTGACGCCGACGTACAGTAGGCCCATTTCCTCAATAAGCCCGTCTGGCATATTCATCGTATCAACGATCCGGCATCCATACGCAGAACGCGAGCACATACCAGCACTTTCGCACCGCGAACAAATCCCTCCAGGCCAATCGAAACGCGTAACGCCCGGAATGAAAACGGTATCCCGCTCGAGCCCCTAGCGGAGTGAACGGCCATCATCGAGATATCTGCATCAAGGTAATCAGAGAAACGCCACAGGGAGCCCTCGGAAAAGATGCTCACGATATAGTCGAAGCGCTCCGAAGGGCCCATCGCGACGCAGTCATTTTAGAGGTGTTTCCGCAGCGCTCCAAGAAGCATGGCATAGGACCGCCCATACTCGAATCTCCTGGAGCCAGTCAGCAGTTCATCAGAGATGGAGTCTATTATTTTGTCCGAAGCAGACCGGCTGACGCCCTTTCCCTCGATGCCATATCAGTAATCCTGGAGAACGAAAACGCATTGAACGCAATAAACTCCGGGGTGCATCCGAAAAGAGTCCGTTGAAGTACAAGATGCCTTCTTTTAGCCAGATCGCCCATGATGAGATCGGCAAGAGCACCACGCTTGCGAGCAAGAACCCGGCCAGAGCGGGTATGGCCTCTTCGTCAACAACGGCAGATCATCTGACGACGATAACCTTGGCATCATAGAGAGTCAGAGTCTCGAACGATGCCGAACGCGCGCCAATCCGGCACGCGGGTTTGAGGAGCCGCTCTTATCTTGGAAGCCAACAACCCGGAGCACACAGGGCGGTCCGGGGCACGTCTGCCAACGAGAGAACACGCCATGCCTAATGACAACATCGTCTACTACTGAAGTTCGCACCCAAAGAGGCGCACATCGATCTGATGAGCGGTCGCCTCTATATGAACGCAGCCGGCCACTATCATGGTCTACCCGGCGAGCAGGACGATCCATTGGAGGCGTCTTTATCGTACGGGATGGGCATCTACGCCAACTGGCTCTTACCGATCTACCGCATGTTCACGGTACGAGAGAGACATCGTTGACAGCGCCGCCATGATTTCTGGGCGTATGATCGATGAGCTCAGGCGCGCCGTCGGCTTAATCGACAGCGTGCGGGTTAATAAAAGAGCATGAAGTTTTAGCAAAAAGGGGCATCGACCAGCGTCGATGCCCCTCTATTGGCGCGGTATTTTCTATAATCCGATAGCCATCTCTAACTAACCGGATTATTCGCCTTCGATCGAGTTAACCCATCTATCGAATGAATCAATTGTACGACCGGCAGGAGAAGAGTCGAGCAGCTTAAACAAAGGCTGTTCGATAAACTTTTGCCTTATCAAATCCAATAAGCTGCAAATCGCAAATAGCATACAGGCGAATAATAGTCCCTCGAGCAGCAGCAAGGCAGAAGGAGAGTTGTAGACCGGCTCAAGCGAAGGCCATAAAGTCTTCCTTATCAGCCAATTTTCGTGTATTAAATAAACAGAAAATGAACCCGCTGCCATCTTATTAATAAATGCAATTGAACCGATGTTTAGCTCCGACACGGCCCTAAACACACAGACAGAAATGCACAGCATGAAAATAGAGTTCATTGCAGTAAGGGGCATCTTACGCACTCCGCAAACGCAAGAAATAGCAAAGCTCGATAAATAAATGACGGCAAAGGACAGGGCGATAAGTCTAAAATTCAAGCGCCTAGACCACGGAATTCCCCAAAGGCGAATATAGCCCGCCACTAGATATAGATAAACGAACCACACGAACCCGTTAACAATAAAATCCATGTGGGTAAACGTAGGAATTACCGACAGAGGAACAAGCATCAGAATTAAAAATCTACAAAGCTGTTCCTGGCTAAGCCTTTTTAACAGTAACCTCAAAACCGGGCTAACAATAACCATGCCGATATATGAAGTTACAAACCAATACATCGAGCTAATACAAGGAATGAAAGACTTAACAACGTTAGAAGCGCTATCAACAGCGGTTGGATTGAAAATCAAGAAAAGAAGAAGGATACTAACGGAATAAAACACCGTTTCAAATACCACGCGCAACAGCGATCTTGCTTTGAAGGTCGAGCAAGTTGTCATATAACCAGATATCAGAATGAACAGATTTACACCGAGCTTCCCCCCCCTGCAAGAAGCAATAAAACACCCGTCTTAATGGGATCGCCAGCGGTAGCCGGCCCATAGTAACCAAAATGGTGCAAAACTATTAAAACCATCGAAACAATGCGCAGCAATTCGAAATTAGATTGACGTTGTTTAATCATATTTCTCCAAAAACCAAATGAGAACTTCTTCTCTAAATCGCAAGGACCTCAAGAATTGTCGAATAAAGCATGCGCTTCATCGTTTAGCAGTGTAATGTCCAAACTATAAAGTCAACATCAGGCAATGCACTTGTTTTCAATATAATTTTCGGTTGCATTATCTCGATGGATTATCTTGGCAGGGTTGCCAATTACTATGGAATGACTGGGGACATCAAAGTTCACAAACGAATTTGGAGCGATGAGGACATCGTCGCCAATTGTGATTCCACCAACGATAGTTGAGTTGACCCCCATCCACACGCCATCGCCTATACAAGGCGCACCTTTACGACGGCCCCTATTTTCCTGCCCTATCGTCACGCCTTTGTGTACGTTGCAATTCGCGCCTATACTTACAGCCGGATTAATATCTATCCCATATGGGTGACCAAGATAGAAGCCTGGTCCGATTTGCACGCGTGGACTGATTCCAAGGCCGTATTTCTCGCGCATTCGCCAAAGGATAAACTTCCATATTGGGTTACAAGATTCTTGACAATTCCTCATGACCCACATAAACCTTACACCAGGTTCCCTTATCCAAAGAGATAGGGACACCCCCCCCAACGTGTCAAATCCTTTTTGAAAACCGCTTTCATGTTATTCTCTCCTTCCAATGAGAAACGTTATCGATTTAAAATCAACCGCAGGGCACGCAAAGCCCTAGCACCAAAACCTTAGAAAGCAGCGCAAGAGCATGCGGCCCGCAAATGCGCGAAAACAGTCGAAGTTAGACCTTTTATGAACGTAGGACCCCACGAGTGGCAAGAGTCTTACACACTTATCTTGCTAAATAATTTACCCTCTTGCCAGCTAAATACACCAAGGCAAGCAATCCAAACGCGCGGATAAATAACGGTCGTTATGCAAGTGCTTCCATAACGACCGGCATCGAAAAAACAATCATAGAAGTGCGGCCAACTTTACCTTCAAGGCGTTAATAGCTTGAACAAACAGCGTTCTATATGAATAGAGAATGAATACGCCAAAAAGAAGGGTTCCAGCGGTAAGAAATCGCACGAATAACGATTGCAAAATCAGTATGGCGGCCATCGACAATAACATCGGGAGAAATTGTCGCCATTCAACTGCAATCTCAACATACTTCTTGGTATGGAAATACCTAAATATGACGACAGCAAGGTAACCCAAAAATGCAGCAACGACACTTCCGTAAAGACCCATAATCGGAATCAATAGAAACATCAAAGCAATATTCAGCAAAGCACCAACGGCGGTTGAAATTAAATAGCCTAAACTATCCTTGTGAACCGTATAAGGCGCACCCAAAAAATTGCCGACAGTAAATAGATAATTTCCGAGAAGAAGCCATGATGAATACTGCCAAGCGCTCGCATAGTCGGGAGAAACATACAGCATGGTCAAAGGACGAATTATCATCATTAAAAATAGAGTTAATAAGCCTGCCGATAATACAAGCTTGCTAAATACATTCGAAGTAAACTGATCTCTATCTTTACTATCGTCTTCACGAATCGCGGAGTAAGACCAGGCCTGAGTAAATGTATTTGCAACAACACTAATAATAGAAGGAATCTTATACGCAACGGCAAGAATGCCATTTGCAGCTGCTCCAAGCATAGCTGTGACCATCACACGCGAAGACGAATTGATAATCCACCACATGAACGTGCTAGGCATTAGCACAATTGCATATTTAAACATCTCTAAAAAGAGTGTTCTATCAAAGCGCAAACAACGAAGTCTGCCAAATAGCCCCGAAACCAGTGCAGAGTATACAGAAGTTACGATAAAGGCCATTACATAGGCAAGAAGATAGCCTGAAACCCCCCATTTGAATACAACCAAGAACAGAATATTAAAACCAGCAGTAAAAGCAGTGCAGAGTATATTGCTGAATGCGAATTCGCGAAGCTTCTCTAAACCACGAAGAAAGGCTTGCAACATAGAGGACGATGCCGAGGTGATGCAGTATAAATACATTAAGACAGCGAAATCGGAGACATCCGGTGATAGCTGAGCCATCGGAATCATAAGCAGTCCGACAACGTACGCAAAGACCAAAGCAGCAATTCCAACGGTCAAAATTTGATTATCGTTACCCTTTTTATCCAGCGGAAAGCGCATGACAGCGTCAGAAAGATTGAGGGTCAACATGGGAGCCAGCACAAACGAAATCGTTGTCACCAAGTCCGCCGTACCATAGTCCGCAACGCTAAGCGTGTATGTATAGATTGGAACCAAAAAGAAGGAAATCAATTTGGTACCGAAGTTCCCAAGGGCAAATATTACAGTATTATTAAAAAGGTATTTTGAACGACTATCAGACATAATCCCCCTCACGCCGCCGTTCGGCTTAACAAGCTAGTCAACAACACCAACTATTGAATTAAGATAAGAAGTATTTAAGGAAGCCTCGGACGTAAATACACCGACCTCATCGACATTTTTGCCGGGAATCGGTACTTTGCGCCTCGCCCCCATACGCATCCACTCATATTCATTATCGATATGGCCAATATCCACCGCCTGAATACCGTCTAAGCATAAATCATAAGCAAGCACAGTTGCAGTGGGGCCCAACGCCAATAAAACCATGTCGTAATTAGGCGCACTCTTTTTAGTTAACGCCAATATGGAATCGTATCTAGAAAAGGCGTTTGTAGAAGGCGCTAGAATTCGATGCAGGCACTCAGATTGGGAAAATAAATCATTTCCAACTCCCAGCCTTGATTCTTTCCCTTCAACTAGAAGAACTCTTTTGCCCTTCCAGATCCTTTTTATATTTTCAAACTCACTTGAAGCGCTACTTTTATCTTTCAAATCAATATACGGACGCGTAATACTTGAGTCGACATAGCACTCGCCCAAATTCAAAACTTGAAGCAATTGGTCTTCAGATTGAAATTTAAACTCTCGCCAGTGAGCTCGAGCCAAAAAGTTCATGTTTGTATCATCGTTAAGGACCCGCAGCACGCCAATAAGCAAATTCTCGTTAGCGCTCTGAAGAACTTCCATTAATCTGCGAGACAGCTCTGGAGTAACATCCTGATATCCACAGGCAGCTTCTCTACCAAGAAGCCAACCGAACTCCCCATCACCAAAGCGTGCTAGAGACTTATTATTAAAGACGATTTCATCAACCGCTGTTTTATTGGTCATGAAATCAATATCAGGGTATCTTTTAGATGAAAGTTTAACAGTGTAGTAGAAGTACTTCACGAATGATTTGGCGTACCTATATAGCCTTTTAGCCGGCTCAGGAACGCGAGTCTTAATGGCGGCCATTATTCCCTCCGTCTAAACGCCCAAGTTAAAGTTGCTCTTTCCTGCAATGCTCTAAAAAATCTGGATATCCATTGAACTGCGGTTTCCAATCACTAAAAACAACATCAGTCACATCAGGCGAAACAAGGTCGTTAACCTCACGAAATACAGAGCACAGATTGTCTCTGTCTTTCTCAAACAGCCAAAAATACTCTCTGAATAAAGCTTCTTCAGGCTCATGTCCATAACGCTTTAAATAACTTGCGTACAAATCAATGGCTTCAGAAAGTTGCTTGTTCTTTCGTTTCACTCGATATTCATCAATAGTGCAAAGCACCTTTGCTGGATTACCCGCGACAACAACGTTAGGGGGAATCGTTCCGCTGATAATTGATCCTGCTCCCACGATAACGTTGTCGCCAATAGTTGATCCCGCGAGAATGACGGCGTTCATCCCAATAAATACGTTATTACCAATAGAAACCGGCGCTTGATGACCAAGGACCTCGCCGTAGCAACCCTTAACAACAGACCAACTATAGTCATGAGTCAGAATAATTACGCCTCGGGTTAACTGGACGTTGTTCCCAATTGTTATCAAATAGGGATTTTGCTCATCTATAACGCAGTCCCTCGGACTTGAAAATAAATACACACCGTCGCCAATATTCATACCCATCTTTCTTAGGGCGGCTAAATATATATCCGAATCAGCTTTGTATCCGAAAATGAGCCTTTTTAACAACCTCTTCATCGCCGCTATTTCCTCATCTAAAACAAGCCCCATAAAACAGAAGTTACTCTCGCGCTAACCTACTCGCACACTTCAAGCGAAGAAGCTAAGATAGATAACCCGAGGATGAAAGGCATTCCCAAATTAATTTCAACCATCGAGCACACAGTCATTGCAACAACGAAAGCATAAAGACCATGTTCGCGGCGACTCATATATTGGATTCTATAGAACGCTACATACTCCATAATCAGAAATAAAACTGCACCAACAAGGCCATTAGTGAGCAGGATGTGAAACAAGCCCTCCTGCGCATCAGCCGCTCCGCATGCGCCAATTACCGCCTGATTTGCACCGTTTGCAGTTAAATAGCCAAACAAGGGACGTTTAACAAACAGACCAAATAACACGGGATAGATAAAAATCCTGCCCGTTAAATCTGAACTCTCTCCAAGAACATTCGTAATAAATCTACCGAATGGACCCCATGTCAACAGTCCCGTAAAAGCAACTGCAACAATAGCGAAAAGAACTGTCAGGGTTGGCACCAATAACCGATGAGTAGGCAATGCGCGTACCGGATAGCTTAGCAAAATCATTACTATCATAACGATCGTGCCAGTCATACCAGTCGAGCAGCCAACCAAAGCGCTAATCCAGAAAGAAATAGAACCGAATACTACCAACGTGATTACGGATGGAATCTTCCAATATATGAGTGCAAAACAAAGCATATTCATATACGAAAGCAAGAACTTGTCACCAATAATGTAGTTTGACGAGAAAAGGTATTCATTGTCCTGAGTTACCAATCCCTTGCCGCCAGTCGCGATCGCAAACACGTCAGCCACACAAATCAGCAGGCAGGTAATCAGGCTAATCGTCGTACCTGACAATTCATTCCCATACTTCCGTCGTAATTCGGATGGAAGTATGAACAGCAGAGCGCCCACCATACCTTCGACCCATGCAGACCCTGGACTTACTTTTCCAAACAAGCCTTCAACAAAGACAAGCCCACAGTACACAAGTCCGGCCTTCTCGTAGCGAGAGAGCGCACTCCACGAAACCCGAAAAAAGACCAGGGCGCATGCAAACAGAGCAATGAGAAGCCTCAGTGTAGTAAGTTGTGAGCCAGTTAATCCGGTCCAAGATGAACCATAATTAAACATTGCAAGCAAGCTGGCCATTACTATTAATAAATCTCTGATTTCAACCCTACTTGCAATGACAACTAAACCAGCACGGCGATTATCAACTCTATTTAAAATGCCGTCATCTCTATGTGCGTTTATCGTAATCACACCCATGTTTACCTCTTGTTTAGCCGCGCTCTTTCCAATGCCTAAAAAACTTAATCCACTCCCTAAATTTCAAAAGGTAAATACAAAAACAATAATGCTCTCCGATCATCAAGCTTTCGAATAAACGCTGTTGAAACGGTAAGAACTCAATCGGTAAGGTTGAACCGTATTCAAGTTGGAGAGGGCTTTTCATAAGTTCGTTCAGCCAACTACATTTCTCTTTAATAGACAGATTTGATTTGGCAATAATGCCGGCGCAGAGTCTAATGCAGTCAATTGCCGTTCTTGCAATCCTCATCTTAACGTCTTCGAAAATGTCTTCCTTCTTAGCCATAGCGCAAAGTTCATCTACAAACCGCTCGTAACGATTAATCAAATCGGGGCTGAGACTCGAAGTTATCGACGCCTGTCCTTCCTTCCTGTAACGATATCCAGCGATATCCGTAAAGGCGATCACGCGCGATTCAGCATAAGCACGAAGGTTAAAGATAGTATCCTCAGAAAGAATGGCTTTAAATCGAAGTTGATTTTTATCGATCAACGATCTTCGATATATCGATGCCCAGACCGCCATAGGAAATGACTCAGTTATATCGTCATCCTCAGCATGGCCGTACAGCTTTAGCCTTATCGGCTCAATTTGAGATTGTCCACAGGCAATAGTCCCTGCAAGAGGATGCTTTTTTGTGCATATAACCTTGTTTTCAGATGAATCGCAATGGCCCCCGACCACAATGTCCGCGCCAGTCTCAATAGCCTCCTTATACATAAGTTCATACATGTCAGGCTCAAGCCAGTCGTCAGAATCAACAAATGCAATAAAGTTGCCAGTTGCATGCTCTATGCCTGTGTTGCGGGCGGGCCCCAAGCCGGAGTTCACTTGATGGATAACCTTCACATTGGCATGACTCTTGGCGTAAAACTCTGCAATTTCTCCGCCACTATCAGGCGAGCCATCGTCGACGCATATGATTTCGATATCTTTGAGGGTTTGCTCAAGGATACTGTCCAAGCATTTAGGCAAATATTGCTCCACTTTATAGATTGGAACTACTACGCTCAGAATTGGATTACTCAAAAGATAGCCCACCCATTTCAATAAATTCTAGTTCAGCACACCGTCTAGCAGCATTCTGTAAGCAGTTGGACAACCGTCTTTAGTTCGATAAAAGTCCTGCTTCCAGGTCAACTTAAATAACTTCGTATCAGAGTTCAAAACGTTCCAGACTTGCCGTTCGAACGGCATATCTAGCAATGAAATAAGGTCATCACATCGAGGATTATTGGGTTCGATTGACGCAAATGCGGCGGCAATCGAGGGGTCATGGCGCTGAGCCAGGACGATAAGGTAATCGACCAGCAGATAGTCAATCAAGCGGTCGCTATTACGCCAATACTCGAGAAAGAAGTCTCTCGCTACGACAAATGGATGACGTTGATTCTCCTTGCAAGCAAGCGAATACCCCGCAAACATGCCGCATGCGACCGAAGCGTGCAAGTAATCGGGCCTCTTGATGGACCAGATGGGCAAATCCATATATTCACTTAGCGAGCCGGTGCAAAAGAAAGTGGCATCTAGCCATATGCCACCGTGCTCGGCAAGCAGCGAAAGACGCAGCAGGTCAGATAGGTTCGTACGCGACATGATACCGGCACGGACCTTCTCGAGCACCCAGCCGGGGATGCGAACGTAGTCGGAAAGGTTCTCATCAGTGATGACGATAACTTCGTGGTCGCCTGCATTGCGGCGCACGGAGTCGATACACGCCTTGACGATCTCGGGTGCGTTCTCCTCACCCTGCCACCAGCACATCCAGATCTTCCCCTCAAGCGAGGGATCGGTTGGGGGCAGCGGTGCATCGTAGTCATATGACTCGAAGAATTCGCCAAAGTGATTCTCGAGGTATTTGAGGACGGTCTCGTGTTTGCGCAGCAGGCGGTCTTTCACCGCAGGCGGCTCCTTGTAACCATTGCGGCTCATGACCTGGATATCGAGCTTCGCCCGAAACGTGTTGACTGCCTCGGGCCATGACGTGGCCCTGGCGATTCGGAACGTTGCGCCGATCTCCTCGCAGGAGCGATGCATAATCCTCTTGATACTGTTATGGCCGTTAGCCATCGATTGACTCCTTATATAGGTTCACGAGATCGTTCATGAACTTCTCGCGTGAGCAGTTATCCATGACATAGGAGCGGCAGTTATGCTGCAGCCTCGCGTAAGCAGGCTGTTCCAAGAACGCGCTCGCGCCACGCAAAATGGCATCCGCCATCGACTGGACATCCCCGGGCTCACAAATGAATCCCGTTTTCCCTTCATCGACCAACTCGGGGATTCCGCCGATATTCGTTCCGACGACGGGCGTGCCGGCAGCGAAAGCCTCCACGATCGAGTACGGCATGTTCTCTCGACATCTCGAACTCGAGATGGCGAGAGATGCCCTCTCGACATACGATTGCAGGGCGTCTCCCGTCTGATAACCGGCGAACTCGATACGGCTTGCGCAATCTAGCGATGAAGCGAGCGCCTTGAACTCGGCGGCATCGGGGCCGTCGCCGACCACGACCAAGCGCATGTCCTGCGGAAGGTTCGGCGAGGCGTCATCGAAAGCCCTAAGAAGCGTATCGACGCCCTTCTCGACGGAAAGCCGTCCAAAGAACAGGAGGTAGGGGTTATCCCTGTCGGTCGCGTCCGCCCCAGCATTCGAGGCGCGGTCGAGGATCGCGTCGTCGGCGAAGTTCTGTAGGAAGACGACCTTGCCCTCGGGCCAGCCGCCCTCGATGAGCTTGGATCGCATGAACCTGGAAGGCGCAATGGCCCGATCTATACGCTGATTGGATTTATGAGCCCTGTTGAAGGACGCCTCCATCGCCGCAAGCGCGCTCTTCGCACGCGAACCCTTCACGCAGCGGTTCACGATGCAATGGCGATAGTGACCGTCCTCGAGGCATGCGTCGCAGACGCGACCGTCGCCGTCGAGCATGAGGTAGCCCGGGCAGACGGTTACGTAGTCATGGGCCGTGTAGAAGACCGGAACCCTGTTCTCCCTCAGATAGGGGGCGTCGAGGATGGACAGCGTGATCTGCCTATGCACGTTATTGAGGTGGACGACATCGGGGCGAAACTCCTCGCAGAGAGCCTGGAAGTTGCGCTTCGCCTCCGGTGAGTAGATCAGCGCCATGCCGTCGCGCGCCGCCTTGAGCGGGTTCTTGACGTTGTTGTACTCGCGCTGTGTCACGAAGTATTTATCCCACTTACAGGGTAGGTTGTCGGGATGTCTCATCGAGAAATAGGCGACCTCGTGCCCCATGCGCTCCAGCTCGGACCCGACGGTAAGATAATAGGTCTCCGCCCCGCCCTTGCGGTAGTGGAACTTGTTTACAAGAAGGATCCTCATCGGGCTTCACCCCTGTAGACGGCAAGGGTCCGCTCGACGACGGAGTCCCAGTTGTAGGTTTTCTCGACGTGCGCCTTGGCGGCGGCGCCGAGGGCGGCCGCGCGACCGCTGTCGGCGAGCAGGCCCTTCAGCGCGGACTGCAGCGAGTCGGCACTCCCCTTGTCGAACGTCACGCCGTTGCCGGCGAGTACGTCCGCGCACTCGGGGATGTCGCTCGTCGCGCAGCAACGGCCGTGGGCCATGGCCTCCAGCAGGCTCATGGGCATGCCCTCCACGTCGGACGGCAGCACGTAGGCGTAGCAGTTGGAGTACAGCTCCTCCAGGGGCCCGCCGCTGACGAAGCCGGTGAACAGGATGCGGGGGTCGCCCTGGGCTGCTTCGCGCAGGGACGCCTCGAACTCCGAGGTGTCCGACCCGCCGCCGGCGATGACGAGCCTCTTGTCCGTATCGAGCCTCTTGAAGGCCTCGATCAGGAGCTCGGGTCGCTTCTCGGGGACGAGCCTGCCCAGGTACAGCAGATAGGAGCCCTCGTCGAGCCCCCACTTCTGCTTAATTAAATTCGCTGGGACCGGCCGCTTTTGCCCGATGCCGTTGGGGATGAACGTCGCGGTTCGGCCGTATGCCTCCTGGAAGTAGGACTGTGCGGACTTGGACAGGACGATCAGGCCGTCGGCCTTGGTGGCCGCGGCCCTCTCCCCCATCTTGATGTACGTGCTGGCGAGCTTGCCCCACTTGGCGCGCTGCCAGTCCAGGCCGTGGATGGTCGCCACGGTCCGGATGCCGGCGCGCCTAGCCAGGGGAAGCGGCACGCAGGGGCCCTCCGCGTGGTAGTGGATCACGTCGGGCCCGTCCTTGATGGCCGCCAGGGTGGCGAAGTACGAGGAGCTCAGCGCGGCGAGCCCCTTCTTGTCGATCGTCCTCACGGGGACGACGCGCACGCCGTCGACGGTGCGCTCTCGACCGTCCGCGGCGTCGCCGGTCATGACGTCCGCGCCGGAGCGGTCGTAGCAGGTGACCTCGTGGCCGAGCGCCGCCATGCGGCGGGCGAGCTCGGTCACGACGACCTCCACGCCTCCCTCGCGCGAGCCGTACCTCTTGTGCCCGATCATCGCGATGCGCATCTAGCACGCACCCTTGCCGGTGATGACCTCGATCACCGTGAGGATGACGATCTTGAGGTCGGTGATTGGCCCGCGCTTGGCGATGTACTCCAGGTCGCGGCGGACCATGCCGTCGAAGCCGGTGGAGTTTCGCTCCGTGACCTGCCACCAGCCGGTGATCCCCGGCTTCACGGCCAGGCGCTGCAGGTCGTACTCGGTGTACTCGGCGACCTCGTTGGGCAGAGGCGGGCGCGGGCCCACGACGGACATCTGGCCCAGGAACACGTTGACGAACTGCGGGAACTCGTCGATGGAGTGCTTGCGGATGAACTTGCCGATCTTCGTTACGCGCGGGTCCTCTTTCATCTTGAACATGGCCCCGGCGATCTCGTTCTGCTCCCTGAGCTCGGCGAGGCGCTCGTCGGCGTCCCTGTACATGGAGCGGAACTTCCACATGCGGAAGGTGGACAGGCTGCCGTCGCGGTGGGTCTGGCCCACGCGGATCTGGCTGTAGAACGGGTTGCCCTCGCTCTCCAGGCGGATGGCGGCGACCAGAATCAGGCTCGGGATTGCGATGACGGCCAGAACGCAGCCGCTGAACACGATGTCGAACGCGCGCTTTACGGCCCTGTAGCCCAGGCGCGTGCGGTCCCAGTCCTTCACGGCCTGCATGGCCTTGTAGCGCACGCTCACTTCACCATTATTCATGGCCTGAGCAACAAGCGCGGCCCCCACCGGCGCGTTTTGCCCTGTCACTTCTTTGGTAGTCAAGTTCAAATCCACGTCCCTGTTCCCAGGGATCCCCCAATCGATGAATTCAAATTGCGAATGAATTGCCTGCGCAACGTCCCCTTACGTCTTGCTTGGCACGTCTAACGGAAGCAGCTCCCTAAATGCGGAGTCGCCTTCGCCCACGTCCACTAGGCACCAGCGTTTATGACGGTCGATCTTCTTCACCCGAGCTTCTTGCCCCACCAGTGGACCCTGCTCTATATGCAATACGCCGTCTTCGATCCGCGCGACGCTGTTGCGCACCACGCCGTCGTCGTCGAGCACGCTACGGTACCAGTCCTGCGCATCGTCCGGCATGGGCGCATAGGCCCGCTCCTTGCTGCCGGCAACGCGACAGCCAAAGCTCAACTGGGCCAAAGCCTTGTCGAGCGTGGCGGCATCGCGCGTAGCGACGAAGAAGTATTCCTTGTACATGGGTTTGGTTTGAAGCGACCAGGCGCCGTCCCGCTTAAACCAGAACTCCTTTTGCATCACAAAAGCGTCCTGCATCAGTTCGTGCGGGATAATGCGGCGGACCTTTTCGCAGGTCTCGCGCTCTTTTCCATTGGGGGTGTGGACCAAATACCAGCGCACGCGGCCGTGCTGGCTGTTGGTGGTAGCGCCATTAAAGGCACCGGGCAGCTGCTCTTGGCGCCGCATTGTCTGTTCCATGTCTCGCCCCCTTCTCCAGCTCCGCGACGCACGCGGATGCAGGGGCGTTAAGAACAGGCTTCTCGCTCGCAGCTAGGCGCAGTCGCAAAAGTACAGGTTTTTGTATCTTTCGACGAAGGACATTATACGAGTTAATCCGTCTTGTTTTCCCAGATTGCGCAAATTGCGGCGTGAACGGATGCATCTCCATACCCCTCTACAAAAACCTGTACATTTTTGTGCAACAAAAAAGCCGCTCTACCAGCGGCTTTTCTCGTATCGGGGCAATATTGGATTGTTACAGAAGCATTTCTGCTGTACCAAACGGCTACAGGGGATGTCGGCATCTTGTGAGTGTTGCGCAACTGCGGCTCGCGCTCCCCTGCCCCTTGCTCGGCATAAAAAACGCGGCCGCCCCGTGTATGGGACGGCCGCGTATACATGCGGTTTATAAACCTTGAGCGCAGCCTTAGGCGCGAGTCTTGATCTCCTCGAGCACCTTGGCCACAAACTCGTCAACGCTCATCTGAACGGTCTCGTTGGAGCGGTCGCGGACGGAGATGTTGCCGGCCTCGACCTCCTTCTCGCCCAAGATGAGCATGTAGGGCACGCGGTCGATGCTGCGGGCCTCGCGGATCTTGTAACCGATCTTCTCGTCGCGGTCGTCGCAGACCACGCGAATGCCGGCCTGCTCCAGTTTGGCGCACACCTCGTGGGCGTAGTCGCGGCTCTTCTCGGACACGGGCAGGGCCTTAACCTGCACGGGAGCCAGCCAGGTGGGGAACTTGCCCGCAAAGTGCTCAATCAGAATACCGATGAAGCGCTCGATGGAGCCAAAGCACACGCGATGCAGCATGATGGGGCGCTTCTTGGTGCCGTCGGCGTCCACGTACTCCAGGTCAAAGTTGAGCGGCATCTGGAAGTCGAGCTGGACGGTACCGCACTGCCAGGTACGGCCGAGCGAGTCCTCCAGGTGGAAGTCGATCTTGGGGCCGTAGAAGGCGCCGTCGCCCTCGTTGACCTCGTAGTCCATGTGCAGCTGCTCCAGAGCGGTGCGCAGGCCCTCCTCGGCGCGAGCCCAGTCCTCGTCCGAGCCCATGGAGTCCTCGGGGCGGGTGGAAAGCTCAACGTGGTACTTAAAGCCAAACTTCTGGTACACGGAGTCGATGAGGTTGACCACGCCCACGATCTCGTCGGTCAGCTGGTCGGGACGCACAAACAGGTGGGCGTCGTCCTGGTTAAAGCAGCGCACGCGGAACAGGCCGTGCAGGGCGCCGCGCAGCTCATGACGGTGCACCAGGCCAATCTCGCCGGCGCGGATGGGCAGCTCGCGGTAGGAGTGCGGCTTGGAGGCGTACACCAGCACGCCGCCCGGGCAGTTCATGGGCTTAATGCAGTACTCTTCGTCGTCGATGACGGTGGAGTACATGTTGTCCTTGTAGTGGTCCCAGTGGCCACTGGTTTTCCACAGCTGCTTGTTCATGATGAGCGGCGTGGAGATCTCCACGTAGCCGGCCTTGTGGTGAATCTCGCGCCAGTAGTCCAGCAGCGTGTTCTTAAGGATCATGCCGTTGGGCAGGAAGAACGGGAAGCCGGGGGCCTCGTCGCGCATCATAAAGAGGTCCATCTCGCGGCCGATCTTGCGGTGGTCGCGCTTCTTGGCCTCCTCCAGCATGTGCATGTGCTCGTCGAGCTCTTCCTTGGTGGCAAAGGCGACGCCGTTGATGCGGGTGAGCATCTTGTTGTCCTTGTCGCCCTTCCAGTAGGCGCCCGAGACGCCGGTGAGCTTAAAGGCCTTCAGCGCCTTGGTGTAGCAGATGTGAGGGCCGACGCACATGTCAATGTAGTCGCCCTGCTGGTAGAAGGTGATGCGGGCGTCGTCGTCCAGGTCGCCGATGTGCTCGACCTTGTACTTCTCGCCGCGCTCCTCCATAAGGGCGATGGCCTCGGCGCGGGGCTTCTCGTACACGGAGAACTTGAGGTTCTCCTTGACGATCTTTTTCATCTCAGCCTCGATCGCGGGGAAGTCGTCCTCGCTGATCTTGACGCCCTCGGGCAGGTCGACGTCGTAGTAGAAGCCGTTGTCGGTCGCGGGGCCGTAGGCAAAGTCGGCCTCGGGGTACAGGCGCTTGATGGCCTGCGCCATGATGTGCGCGGCGGAGTGGCGGATGACGTGCGTGACCTCGTCCTGCGGGAGCTCGGCCACCGAACCGTCATTGTAGAGTGCCTTCATGGGTATGTTTTCTCCTCTCGGATGCCTGGTGCAAGTGCGTGCGATGCGCTCGGCGTTTTTGACTTGCATCATTATAGGCAGGTTGCCTTGGTATACAAGCGCCCGCCGCACCTTAATGGCACGGCGGGCGATTTTCTACGCATGCTTCATCGTGTGGGCGTGGGCGCGTGCGCGGAATGCGCGGTGCCCGTGGCTTGCAGCCAGCCCGGCGATGGATGCGTTACTGGATGCGAGTTCGGCAGTAGGGGCAGACCTTCCAGTGCGCATCGAGCGGACGATGGCAGCTGGGGCACACGTTGCGAACCTGGGTGTCGCACACGGGGCACACGACAAAGTCCTTCTCGATGGGGGCGCCGCACTGCGGGCAGGTGCCGTACTGGGCAAGCTGGCGCTCGCGCAGGGCCATGTCCAGCTCCTGCTCCTCGCGGTCGGCCGCGTAGGAGTGCGGGCGCAGGACCAGGTAGGCGATGAGGCCCACAAACGGGATGAGGGCGATGATGCCCCACGCCACGTAGGCGCTGGCACCGCGGCGGCGGGCGTCAATGAACACATAGACGACCGACAGCACGTACAGGGCGATGATAAAGCCAACAAAGGCATAGATGGCGCCCATAAGCTGCGGCGACATGAGCTCGGAGATGTACTTGGACATTGAGGTGTACCTTTCGGAATATTTACAGTTCGGTCAAGTTTACCACGGGGTTTGTTTATATGGGACCACGGCAGGGTACGGGGCCGCTACGGACACAAACATCTCAATCTGTAACGGGTAACGACGTAGACCGCGAGGTTGGATGGGAGGAACTCGCGGTCTCGCGGGGTCGGCATCCGTGCTGGGCCGGCCCTCGCCTGCCGTTGGCGGGTGTTGCGGGGCTGTTCGCCGCATTGCCGCCGCACTGGGAGTGTGCAGACCGTAGGATAGTCTTATTGACAGCCTGTCAACTCTTCTGGGAGGCACTGTGACAGAAACGTTTGATATCGCGATTGTGGGCGCGGGCATTACCGGATGCGCTATCGCGCGGCAGCTCGCACGCTATGACCTTTCCATTTGTGTGGTCGAGGCGGCCAACGACATCGCGCTGGGCGCGTCGAAGGGCAACGGCGGCCTGGTGCACGCCGGCTACGATCCGGCACCGGGCACGGTAAAGGCGCAGGTCAACGCCCGCGGTTGCGAACTGTATGGCACGTGGGCTCAGGAGCTGGGCTTTTTGTTTTGCCGCACCGGGTCGATGGTGCTGGGCTTTAACGACCAGGACCGCGCGCAGCTGGAGCAGCTGCGCAGCAACGGCCTTGCCAATGGCGTGCCCGAGCTGTCGATAATCGGCCCCGAGCGTATCCACGAGTTGGAGCCGCGCGCGAGTGCCCAGGCGACGTGCGCGCTGTGGTGCCCCTCGACCGGCTTTGTCGATCCGTTTGAGGTCGCCATTGCCGCGCTGGAGAACGCCGTTGCCAACGGCGTGACGTTTATGCGGTCCACGCCGGTGGGGGCGATTGAGGTCACTGGCGGCGAGGCTTCCGACGGCGCTGCGCACTTTACGCTGGTGACGCCCGCCGGTGACGTGCGCTGCCGCCACCTCATTAACGCCGCGGGCAACGGCGCCGCGGACATCTCGCATATGGCGGGCGCCGAGGAGTTCCAGATGGTCTGGCGCCAGGGCAACATCGTGGTGCTGGACAAGGAGCCGCGCACGCTCATGCCGCTCTACCCGGTGCCGACGCCGGTATCGAAGGGCGTCATTGTGACGGGCACCGTGCACGGCAACACCGTGATCACCGCGACCGCCGCCGTGCGCAAGCCGGGCGACACGCAGACCTACGCCGCCGACGTAAACGCGCTGCTGACCGGCGCGCGCAAGCTGGTGCCCGATCTGGACACGCGCCGCGTGGTGCGCGCGTTTGCCGGCGGACGTCCGGTCATTAAGGGAACGAACGACTTCTTTATTGGACAGTCGGCCGTGGTGCCGGGGCTGTTCCAGGCAGCCGGCATTCAATCGCCGGGCGTGGCGAGCGCACCGGCCATTGCCGAGCGCATGGAGCGGGTACTGCGCGATGCCGGCGTGGTTCTGCGCGAACGGGACGATTGGGACCCGATTCGCCACGCGCCGGACGACTTTGACCGCGCGCCGCTTGCACGCAAGGAGGAACTGATTGAGTTCGACCCCGCGTGGGGACAGATCGTCTGCCGCTGCGAGACGGTACCCGAGGCCGAGATCGTGGCCGCGATCCGACGCCGCCCGGGAGCGGTTTCGGTCGAAGGCGTCAAGCGCCGCTGCCGCGCCGGCATGGGGCGGTGCCAAAGCGGCTTTTGCCAGAGCCGCGTAGTGGCGATTCTTGCTCGCGAGTTGGGCTGTGATCCCAGCGAGGTTTTGCTGGAGGATGCTGGCTCATGGCTCGTTGAGGGACCTTTGAAGGGGGTGCGCTAGGATGGGGACGGATATGCATATGGATGCTGGGCGCGACGCCGCGGTTGCAGCTGAGGTCGACGCCGTGCCGACACAGACCTTCGACGTGGTCGTTATCGGCGGCGGACCTGCCGGCATGGCGGCCGCGCTTGCCGCGCATAAGGCCGGAGCGCGCGTGGCCATCGTGGAGCGCGAGCAGCATCTGGGCGGCATTCTGCGCCAATGCATCCACCCGGGCTTTGGCCTGTCGCACTTTAAGCAGGAGCTCACCGGTCCCGAGTACGCGCAGCGCTTTATCGGCCAGGTGCGCGAGACCGATATCGCGCTGTTCTTGGACAGTATGGTGATTGGGATTGACGGGGACACGTCGGGTGCGGACGAGGCCGCGGGAGACGCCGCCGTCCACACCGTCACACTCATGAGTCCCGCCGGCATGCTGCAGCTCACCGGTCGCGCGGTCGTTCTTGCCATGGGTTGCCGCGAGCGCACCCGCAGCGAGATCAAGATTCCCGGCAGCCGACCCGCTGGCGTCTTTACGGCAGGCCTGGCGCAGCGATACATCAATATCGAAAACCTCAAACCCGGCTCGCGTGCCGTCATCTTGGGCTCGGGTGACATCGGGCTGATCATGGCGCGCCGCTGCACGCTCGAAGGTATTTCGGTCGAGGGCGTGTACGAGCTCATGCCGTACGCCAACGGTCTGCGCCGCAACGTCAAGAACTGCCTGGACGATTTTGGCATTCCGCTGCATCTGTCGACCACGGTCACGCGTGTGATCGGGCATGACCGCGTGGAGGCCGTCGAGGTCAGCCAGGTCGATGAGCACCTGGCGCCCATTCCGGGGACCGAGCGCGTCGTTCCGTGCGACACGCTGCTGCTTTCGGTGGGGTTGATTCCCGAGAACGAACTTTCGGTGGGCGCCGGCGTTGAGTTGGACCCACGCACGCGCGGCGCTGTGGTGGACCAGAGCCTGCAGACGGGCGTGCCCGGCATCTTTGCCTGCGGCAACGTCCTGCACGTGCACGACTTGGCCGACAACGTGACGACCGAGTCCGAACGTGCCGGTGCGGCTGCGGCGGCGTGGGCGCTGGGTGGTAGCACGGGTGCCGGGGTGGACACTGCGAGCGCGTGCTGCGAGCTCACGGTCTCTCCCGCCGGTATTGCGGGCTATGCACTGCCCGGCCGCATTACGGCCGTCGGGCTCACCAAGGTCAACTTCCGCGTGCGCCGGCCGGTCGATGCCGCCCGCGTGCGGATCCTCGCAGACGACGAGGAACTGTTCGTCGGCAAGGTTCGCGCGTTTAAGCCGAGCGTTATGGAGAGCTTCCCGCTACCGGCGAAAGTCATCCAACAAGCGCTCGACCTAGGTGCCAGCAAGATTGTTCTGTCCGTCGATCCCGTCGAGGAGGCATAAGGCCATGAGCGACAACGTAACCGAGACGCTGCAGTTCAACTGCACCACCTGCCCATCCGAATGTCTCCTGACCGTGGAAGTCGAGCGCGATACCGACGGCAACGTGGCGGAGGTGCGCTCCGTGGCCGGCAACAGCTGCCCGCGCGGCGATAAGTTCGCACGTCAGGAGCTCACCTGCCCCATGCGCGTGCTCACCACCACGGTGGCAGTATCCGGCGGCGACGAGACACTGCTGCCCGTACGCACCGCCGAGGCCATCCCGCTCAAGCTCCACGCCCAGGCGATGGACCTCATCCGCGGCCTGGTCGCCAACGCACCCATCCACATGGGCGACGTCGTGCTGGAGAACCTCCTAGACACCAACATCGACCTCATCGCCAGCATGGACATCGGCCCTGCTTAGGTAGCTCATTTTGGACGGACCTCTTTTGGCCTCTTTTGCCCGCCTCAAAAGGCATCAGACCAAGGAGTGTCCCAAGGTGCCGGCATAAAAGGAACGTCCCCATGTGCCGGGCATGGGATACCATGGTGGAACCCTAGCGAAAGGATGTTTCATGGCACATGTCGATGACCAGCGTGTGACGCGCGTGCTCGATGCGCTCGAGGCCCAGCACCCCGGCGCGCAGCTGCTTGTAAACGACCCGTGGTCGATCTACTACCTGACCGGCTTTTATGCCGATATGTTCGAACGTTTTTGTGGCGTGCTGCTCGCACGCGGTAGCGAGCCCGTGATCTTGGTCAACGCGCTGCATCAGTTGCCCGAGTACGACAATGCCCGCGTCGCCTATCACACCGATACCGACGTCGTGACCGACGCCATCGCTCGCGAGATCGACCCGACCAAACCTCTCGGCATCGACACCGTCATGCGTTCGGGCTTTTTGATGCCGCTCATGGATCGTCACGCCGCAAGCGAGTTCTTCCTGGGCGACTTTGCCGTCACCGCCGCGCGCACCCACAAGGATGCCGCCGAGCAGGAGCTCATGCGCGTGTCCTCGGCCGCCAACGATGCTGTGATGGCCGACGCCATCAAACTCGTCCACGAGGGCGTAACGGAGCGCGAAATTGCCGACCAGATGCTCGGCCTGTATCGCAATCACGGCTGCGAGGGCTTTAGCTTTCCGCCCATCGTGAGCTTTGGTGCCAACGCCGGCGACCCGCACCACGAGCCCGACGGTACCGTGCTCAAGCATGGCGACGTAGTGCTGTTCGACATTGGCGGGCGCCATCGCAACTATTGCTCGGACATGACACGCACGTTCTTTTGGGGCGAACCGGACGAGGAGACGGCGCGCATCCATGACATCGTGCGCCGCGCCAACGAGGCCGCCGAGGCGCTCATTGCACCGGGTGTGCGCATGTGCGACCTGGACCGCGCCGCACGCGACGTGATTGAGGATGCAGGCTACGGCAAGTACTTTACGCATCGCCTGGGTCACTCGATCGGCCTACAGGACCACGAGCCGGGCGACGTCTCGCTCGTCAACGAGCAGGTCATTGAGCAGGGTATGACGTTCTCCATCGAGCCGGGCATCTATCTCCCCGGCCGCACCGGCGTCCGCATCGAGGACCTTGCCCTGGTCACCGAGTCCGGCGTAGAGATTCTCAACAGCTACCCCCACAAGCCGACCCGCCTGGACTAACCCAATCTCAACGACCCCTCAATAAGTTGCGGTGGAATTCGGACTGTTTACGCCTTATAGCCCATAAAACAGTCCCTATTTCACCGCAACTGACAAAGCGCCAGGGTAGCTAATTTTCGCCGCGCCACGAAAACGGGCCATCTACTACGTTTAACCCGCATGGGTCGACCATGCGGGTCTTTTTTGAAAATCGGCAAGCCTTCTACCTGCGGTTTTAATATCGCAAATTTCGTCGTGGTCGAGGGCGACCGGTCAAACGTAGTAGATAGGCCCATTTCGTGGCAAGCGGCCCTCGCTGCCCGCGGGATCTAGCGGAGCAAGCCGGCTACTTCGCCAGCCAGGGTGATGGTGCCGGCTGCTACGAAGGGCTCGCCCGCGGCATCGAAGGCCGCGAGAGCCTTGGATACACTGGGATACACTCCCACGAGCTTGTCGGCGTCCACAAGAGCAGCGAGCTCCTCTACCGGCAGGGCGCGGTCGGAATCGGTCTGGGTCACAACCACGCGTGGGAAGGCCGGAATCAGCACGTCGACGATGCCCGCTACGTCCTTGTCGGCCAGCGCGGCACACAGCAGTGTGGGGCGATTCTCCACGCACGGATCAATCTCGTCCAGCGCGCTTACAAAGTTCTCGCAGCTCTGGGGGTTATGGCAAGCATCGATCAGCTTAAGCGGATCGGTCCCCAGCACGTCAAAACGGCCTGGCGTGGGGCAGCCCATAAGCGAAGCATCGAGCTTGTCATGGTCGAGTTCGCGGCCCAAATAGCCTTCGCACAGCATAATCGCGCACGAGGCATTCTGCGGCTGATACGCCGGCTTAACCATGCTCGAAGTGTAGATGGCGCGCGGCGTGGTGCAGCTAAACTCCACCGTATCGCCCACATGCGCCGGCACCTTGGTCGTGGAATGGCTCACCACGAGCGGCACAATGCCGCACTCGCGACAACGCGTATCCATCACACGCTGAACACTCGCCTCATGCGTACCCTCGCCCAAAACAACCAAACGCCCAGGCTTAATGACCGCAGCCTTCTCCCCCGCAATGGCCTCGAGCGTGTCACCCAGAATGCGCGTATGGTCGAGCCCGATGCCCGTAATGGCAACTGCGACGGGATCGGTCGCGCTTGTCGCGTCCCAACGGCCGCCCATGCCAACCTCAAGCACGGCCACGTCCACCGCAGCCTCGGCAAACACCACCAGTGCGGCAGCCGTCAGTAGGTCAAACGGCGTAATGGTATACGCGCGCTCCCCCGCCGCCAAGCGATGAGCATTCACGCGACGGCCCGCCTCAACGGCAGCAGAAACGCCGCGGGCAAACGCCTCGTCACTCACAACACGCCCATCAACCTCCATGCGCTCGGGATAGCGCACCAGCTGCGGCGACGTATATAGAGCGGTCTTGAGCCCCTCGCCACGCAAGATAGCAGCCGAAAAACGCGTGGTCGAAGTCTTGCCATTGGTACCAGCAACCTGAATGCAATCAAAATACTCGTCCGGACGCCCCAGCTCATCGAGCATATCGACAACCGTCTCCAACAACGGCCCAGCATCCCCAGAAATCCGCCCCGTATCACCAGCAAGCCCCACAGCCTCACCAAAAGAAAGCAAATCAAACGAGAAAGGGACGACATAAGAGCCAGTACGCTTCGCCATAACCAAAGTCTCCAATTACAGAAAAAGAGGCCCATTAAATAGAATGAGCCCCTAGCGTTCAAAAATATCAGCCACTACCCGCTTGCAGCAGAATCAAGGCATCAGCCATGTGGCCCTATCAGGCAGGCAGCGGACGCCCCCGTAACCGCTGTGGGAGCGGTTTGGGGCTTTGCTCGATACAAGTTCCGCACGAGCCGAAGGCCACTTAATGTGGCCTTCGTGCGAGCAGGACTGTCCGCAGTAGCGAGCAATGCCCCAAACCGCGTCCCCCAGTTACCACCTACGAGAAGTCAGCAACCTGCGAGGTAAGCGCCGCCAGGATCTCCTTGAGCTCAGCTGCACGGTCCCTCTTCTTCTGGACCACCGCGGGTGCGGCCTTGGCCACAAAACCCTCGTTGGCGAGCGTCTTCTCGCAGCCGGCAAGCTCCTTCTGGGCCGCAGCGATCTCCTTCTCCAGGCGCGCCTTCTCGGCCGAAAGATCGACCTTGCCCTCGAGCACCACAAAGACCTCGACACCGCTGTCGACCACGGCAATGCTCGCAGCCGGCTTCTCAACGTCCACGCCCATGACCAGCGAGGCGGTGTTCGCCAGCGGCTCAATCGTGGAGCGCAGGCTCTCGAGCTTCTCGATATCCTCGGCACCGGCACGCACGACCACGTCGAGCTCGGCCTTGGGGCTCAGGCGATAACGCGAACGCGTGGCACGAGCGGCGGAAACGACGGCGCGGCACAGCTCAAACGCGCGCTCGGCGGGCTCGTCGACGTACTTGGCGTAGTCGGCGGGCTCGGGCCACTTGGCGATCATCAGTGCCTCGGCACGGTCCACGTTGCCCTCGGCGTCCAGGTCGAGCACGCTTGCCGGCATGTTGTCCCAGATCTCCTCGGTCACGAACGGCATCAGCGGATGCATCAGGCGAATGGAGGTGTCGAGCACAAAGATCAGGTTGCGCTGAGCCTGCAGACGGCCCTCGCCCTTCAGGCGGGCCTTGGTGACCTCGACGTACCAGTCGCAGACCTCGTTCCAGAAGAACTGCTGCACGCCACGGGCCATGTCGCCAAAGGTGTAGTTCTCGATGCCCTCGGTGACCATCTTCACGGCCTTGGCCAGACGGCTGAACATCCAGGCGTCGGCCGGCGTCTCCACGACGGGCTCGCCGGGCGTGTAGCCCTCCATGTTCATGAGCAGGAAGCGGCTGGCGTTCCAGATCTTGGTCACAAACGACTTGGCCTGCTCGGTACGCGGGCTGTCGATAAGCTTCTTGGTCTTCTTATCGATGTTCGCGTCGAACTTGACGTCCTGGTTGTTGGTGCACAGCGTCAGCAGGTTGTAGCGCATGGCGTCGGCGCCGTACATGCCGATGAGGTCCATGGGGTCAACACCGTTGCCCTTGGACTTGGACATGCGGCTGCCGTCCTTGGCCAGGATTGTCGGGTAGATAACGACGTCCTTAAACGGCACCTCGTCCAGGAAGTACAGCGAGCTCATGACCATGCGGGCGACCCACAGCGCGATGATGTCGCGCGCGGTGACGAGCGCCGTCGTGGGGTGATGGCCCTCCAGCAGCTCCGGCTTTTGCGGCCAGCCCTGCGTGGCGAAGGTCCACAGCTGCGAGCTAAACCAGGTGTCCAGCACGTTCTCGTCCTGATGGATGTGATGGCCGCCGCACTTGGGGCACACGTCGGCGTCCTCGGTAAGGGCGTCCTCCCAGCCGCAGTCCTCGCAGTAGAACACGGGGATACGGTGGCCCCACCACAGCTGACGGCTGATGCACCAGTCCTTGAGGTTCTCCATCCAGGTGGTGTAGGTCTGCGTCCAGCGCGCGGGGTGGAAAGTGACCTTGCCGGAGTTGACGGCGTCGAGCGCCGGCCCCTTGAGCTTATCGACGGCGACAAACCACTGCTCGGACAGCCACGGCTCAAGCGAGGCGTCGCAACGGTAGCAATGCATGACGGAGTGGTCGTGGTCCTCGACATGGTCGAGCAGGTCGTGCTCCTCAAACCACTTGATGACGGCCTCGCGGCACTCGTCGCGCGTCATGCCGGTGAACTCGCCATAACCCTCGACGACCACCGCGTGCTCGTCGAAGATGTTGATCTGCGGCAGGTCATGGGCCTGACCCATGGCGTAGTCGTTGGGGTCGTGGGCCGGAGTGACCTTAACGAAGCCGGAACCGAAGTTGGCGTCGACGTGCCAATCCTCAAAGATGGGAATCTCGCGGTTGACGATCGGCAGCATGACGGTCTTGCCCACGAAGGCGGCCTTCTCGGGGTCCTTCGGAGAGACGGCAACGCCCGTGTCGCCGAGCATGGTCTCGGGGCGCGTGGTGGCGACGACGATGTAGTCCTGGCCGTTGACCGGCTCGGTCAGCGGGTAGCGAAGGTGCCACAGGTGACCCTTCTCGTCCTTGTACTCGGCCTCGTCATCTGAGATAGCGGTGGTGCAGTTGGGGCACCAGTTGACGATGCGCTTGCCGCGATAGACCAGGCCGTCGTGGTACCAGTCGCAAAAGACCTTGCGCACGGCCTGGGCGTAATCCTCGTCCATGGTGAAGCGCTCGTTGTCGAAGTCGACGGAGCAGCCCATGCGCTTGATCTGCTCGACGATGATGCCGCCGTACTCGTGGGTCCAATCCCAACAGGCGTCGACAAACTTATCGCGGCCGATCTCCAGGCGGCTGATGCCCTCGCTCTTGAGCTTTTTGTCGACCTTGGTCTGCGTGGCGATACCGGCGTGGTCGGTACCCAGGACCCAGCGCGTGGACTTGCCACGCATGCGGGCCATGCGGATGATGGCGTCCTGGATGGAGTCATCGGTGGCGTGGCCCATGTGGAGCTTGCCGGTCACGTTGGGAGGCGGAATGGTGACGGTGCAGTCGCCCACGCCCTCGCGGCGCTTGTAGTAGCCGCCGTCGAGCCACTTCTGCAGGATCGCCGGCTCGTTGGTCGACGGATCGTAGTTCTTGGGCATTTCTTCCATATATCTCTCCCTTGCCCACCGGGGAGGAATGTAGGCCCGATTTTCGCTCGGTCAGGTCCTGGCTCGCACGAAGACCACATTAAGTGGTCTTCGGCTCGTGCGGAATCTACGAAAATCGGGCCTACATTCCTCCCCTTAGGTATCGATTACTTCAGTCTGAATTGACTTCGCTGAGGCTTAAACAAACACACAGAATAACACAGGTAGTTGGGGTTATTGCGTATCTATAAAATAGCCTCCGACCGCGGGTGGCCGGAGGCTATTTGCAAACACGTTTATGGCTGGTTTAGCCGTAGATGCGATGGGGTTGCTCTTCGCCCTTGACTGCCGCTTCGGTCACGATGACCTTGGCGACGCCTTCCTCGCTGGGAAGGTCGAACATCGTCTGCTGCAGCACGTCCTCGCAGATGGAGCGAAGGCCGCGGGCGCCGGTCTTGCGGGCGAGCGCCATACGGGCGATCTCGTGCAGGGCCGCGTCGTCAAACTCAAGCTCAACATCTTCGAGCTGGAACATCTTGCGGTACTGACGGACCACGGCGTTCTTGGGCTCGGTCAGGATCGACACCAGATCGTCCTCGTCGAGCGCCTGCGTCTGGGTGACAACGGGCGTACGGCCCACGAACTCGGGGATCATGCCAAAGGCGTTGAGGTCCTGCGGGAGCACCTGACGCAGCAGGTCGTTCTCGTCGACCGAGGTGGGGCCGGCGATCTCGGAGTTAAAGCCCACGCCCTTGTTGCCCACGCGGTCGGCGATGATCTTGTCCAGGCCCACAAAGGCACCACCGCAGATGAACAGAATGTTGGTAGTGTCGATCTGCAGCAGCTCCTGCTGGGGATGCTTGCGGCCGCCGGTGGGCGGAACGCTTGCCACCGTGCCCTCAAGAATCTTAAGCAGTGCCTGCTGAACGCCCTCGCCCGAAACATCACGGGTGATGGAGAGGTTCTCGGCCTTGCGGGCGATCTTGTCGATCTCGTCCACATAGATGATGCCAACCTGCGCGCGCTCAATGTCGCCATCGGCGGCGTTGATGAGCTTGAGCAGGATGTTCTCCACGTCCTCGCCCACGTAGCCGGCCTCGGTGAGCGCAGTGGCGTCGGCGATGGCAAACGGCACCTCGAGGATGCGCGCGAGCGTCTGGGCCAGCAGCGTCTTGCCGGTGCCGGTGGGACCGAGCAACAGGATGTTGGACTTGGCGAGCTCCACCTCGTCCATATCGTCGTCAAACTGCGAGCCCATGCCGTCGCCAAAGGCAGACACCGCGGCGCCGCCCTCGATCACGCGGCGGTAGTGGTTGTACACGGCCACCGACATAGCGCGCTTGGCGTCTTCCTGGCCCATGACATAGGCAGAAAGCTCGTCATAAATCTCGTGCGGCGTCGGCACGTGCGTAATGACCTGACGGTCGTCCTCGAGCTCAAAGCCCTCGGCCTCGGGATCAACGGCGGGCTGAGACGCAGCCTGGCCATGGTCGTTGAGGAAACCCGGAAGATTTCCGTTGCGGGCAGCGTCCATAAAGTCCGAAGCCAGCGACTCCTCAAGGATCTCGGAGCAAGCGGCAACGCACTCGTCGCAGATAAAGATGTTGGTCGGGCCCTTCACGAGGCGACGGACCTGGCCCTGCTCTTTTCCGCAGAAGGAGCAGCGGATGGGGTTGCCGTTCTCGTCAAAGTTGTCCTGCATGTTACCTGCCATCCTAGGCGTCCTTCGCGGCAAGATCGCGCGAGGTGACGATACGGTCGATCAGGCCGTAGTCGAGGGCCTCGGCAGCGGTCAGGTAGTTGTCGCGCTCGGTGTCGGCCTGGACCTTCTCGATCGGCTGGCCCGAGGCATCGGACAGGATCTGGTTGAGCTCGCGACGGGTCTTCTTGATCTCCTCGGCCACGATCTCGATCTCGGTCTGCTGGCCCTGGGCACCACCGCTGGGCTGGTGAATCATGACCTTGGAGTGCGGCAGGCAGAAGCGCTTGCCCTTGGCGCCGGCCGAGAGCAGCACAGCGGCCATGGATGCGGCCATACCGACGCAGATAGTGGAGACCTGCGGCTTGATGAAGTTCATGGTGTCCAGAATCGCCAGACCGGAGTAGACCTCGCCGCCGGGCGAATTGATGTAGAGCGAGATATCCTTCTCGGCATCCTGGCTCTCAAGATGCAGCAGCTGGGCAACGACCAGGTTGGCGCTGACGGAGTTGATCTCCTCGCCCAAGAAGATGATGCGGTCGTTGAGCAGGCGCGAATAGATATCGTAGCTGCGCTCGCCGCGCGGCGTCTGCTCGATAACGTATGGCACGAGGGCGGAATCGAACTTAGCGATCATACGCATCTCCATTTCTCTTACGGACCAATAGTGGTTCTAGACAAACGTACGGTGCCCGCATGCTATGCATTGGCTGGCACCGTACGAAGCAACCGGATTACCGGTGTATAACTTTACCCCATCACGGGCGCACACATGCGCTCGCGGGCAAGGTGGCGAGAATTACTCAGCGTCCTTGGCGGTCTCGTCGACCTCGGTCACCTTAGCGTTCTCGACCAGGTGGTCGACGGCCTTGGAGCGACGGATGGACTCGCGGACGGCAGGCATGCGGCCATCGGCGATGAACTCGGCCTTGGAAGCCTCGACGTCCTTGACGCCGGCCTTATCGAACTCGGCGTTGATGTCGTCCTCGGTGACCTCAATCTTGAGCTCACGGGCGAGGGCGTCCAGAGCCAGGGACTCACGGGCAACGTCGTTGGCCTGCTTGTGCAGGTCGCCGATGAACTGCTCCATGGTCAGGCCGGAAGCGGGCAGCCAGGTGTCCAGCGTCATGCCGCGGGCAGCGAGGTTGGACAGGAAGTTCTGGCCAAGCTCCTCAAAGACGGACTGCTCGTAGTCGGCGTCCATCTCCTCGAGCTGCAGACGCTCGGCGAGAGCGGAGACGCAACGGTTCTCCTTCTCGGCCGGGAGGCGGGAAGCCTTGTCCTGCTCGATCTCGATCTTGATGGCGTCGCGCATGGCCTCGATGCTGTCGAAACCAAAGTCGGACTTGACGAGCTCATCGGTGAGCTCGGGGGTGTTGCGGACCTTGATGCCCTTGACGGTCACCTCGACGGTGTGGGTCTCGGCCTCCTCGCCTTCCTCGACCTCGTCGGTCCAGGTGACGGTCTTGACGTCGTCAACGTTGGCACCGATCAGGGCCTCGTTGAACTCGGCGGGGTTGCTGTCGCTACCGGCGATGAGCATGCGGCCCTCAGCGGCGAAGTTGTCGGCGTTCTCGACGGCCTTGAGGTCGACGGTCACATAGTCGTCAGCCTCGACGGCGCGACCCTCGACGTCCTCGAAGGTGGCACGGTAGTTGAGGAGCATCTCGACCTGGTTGTTAATCTCGGACTCGGTGACCTCCGCGGGAGGCATCTCGATCTCGACGGCGTCGAAGGAGGAGAGCTCAGCGGCGGGACGCAGGGAGAACTCGACGGTGTAGGTGTAGTCCTCGTGATCCTTGGCGAGGTCGAGCTCCTTGTAGTCACCGTTCTTGGTGGGGACGATGTCCAGCTCGTTGAGGACGACGGGCTCGTTGGCGGCGATCAGGTCGTTGGTGGCCTGAGCGAGGGTAGCCTCGGCGCCAAGGGCGGAGTCGATGACCGGACGGGGAGCCTTGCCGGCGCGGAAGCCCGGGAAGCGGTACTTCTTAGCGGTGTCCTTGTAGGCCTTCTTGATCGCGGCGTCGACGTCGGCGGCCGGGATGGTGACCGTAGCGGTGAGCTTGGCGTCCTTGACGTCAGAAGCGGTGATGTTCAACACGTTCCTCCTCATACTGCCCAGCTTATCTGAGGTGCTGGTACCTTTATGCAACAAAGAGTCGCGACGGCGAAAGCCGACGCAGATGCGTTGGTGCGGGCGAAAGGACTCGAACCTTCACGGGAATCCCACCAGAACCTAAATCTGGCGCGTCTACCAATTCCGCCACGCCCGCATGAGCGCACAGACTAGGAATGATAGCAGATACGAACGGCAAGCGCACGCACACCTTTTTAGGCTCACGACCTCACCACGAGTGAATGGCACGAGCAAGGGAAAGCGCGTCCCATTTTGAACCGATATTCCGGGTCGCGCTTTCCGCGAAGGGCTTCAAAAGGAAACTGCATCCCAGATTTCGGCTGAAAAATGGGATGCAGTTTCCGGACGGGAAGCGAGCGAGCTCGCCTACTCCCCTAGCAGCGCCTTTTCCGGCGTGATCGGCAGCGAGCGGACCTGATGGCCGGTGGCGTGTGCCACAGCCGAGGCCACGGCGGCGAGCGGCGTGTTGATGACGACCTCGCCGATCGACTTGGCGCCAAACGGGCCCGTCGGCTCGTAGCTCGGCTCAAAGGCCACACGAATGCTGCCGATATCCAGGCGCGTGGGCAGCTTGTAGCTCATAAAGTTGCCGGTGCGCAGGCAGCCGCGGTCGTCATGCTCGACGATCTCGAAGAGCGCATGGCCGATACCCTGGGCAATGCCGCCCTCGGCCTGGACGCGCGCGAGCGCCTCGTTGATCACGGTGCCGCAGTCCACAGCCGCAGCGTAATCCACCACGGTCACCTTGCCGGTGGCCTTGTCGACCTCGACCTCGGCAATGCCGGCCATAAACGGCGGGGGCGAAACGGGCAGGCAGGCAGAGGCGTGCGAGGTGAGCGCGTCGCCGCCTGCGATGTTCTTGACGCACAGGTTGGCAAAGTCGCGCAGGGAGAGGTAACGACCGAGCTCACGCGCGGCACGCTCATCGGACAGGCGCACGTACTGGCCATCGAAGACCACGTCGGCGGCGTCCACGTCCCACATCTGGGCGGCCTTGGCGCAGATCTTCTCGCGCAGCTCGGTCGCGGCGTTCTTGGCAGCAAGGCCCGTCACGTACGTGCCCGAACTCGCGTACGAACCGGCGTCGAACGGCGACACATCGGTGTCCACGCCGCGCACCACGATCAGCGAGCTTTCCACGCCCAACTCCTCGGCAGCAATCTGCGCCAGGATCGTGTCAACGCCCATGCCGTTATCGGTGGCGCCGGTGCCGATGGAAATGAAACCATCCTCTTCCAGGCGCATGTCGATGCCGGCGATATCCACGTTGGAAATGCCCGATCCCTGCATGGTGAGCGCACAGCCCAGGGCGCGTACGCGATCGCCCAGGTCGACGGCCAGCGGCTTGCCGCGCCAACCGATCATGTCCATCGCGCGCAGCAGGCAGCGGTCGAGCGCGCAGGCGTTGAGCTTCTCGTTGTAATACTGCGGCATGATCTCGCCCTCGCGCACGATGTTCTTAAGGCGCAGGTCGGCGGGGTCCATGTGCAGCATGTCGGCGAGCTCGTTGACGGCACTCTCCACGGCAAACTGCCCCTGGGTGGCACCGTAGCCACGATACGCGCCGCCGCGGTTGGTATTGGTGTAGACGGCGTCCCAGCTAAAGCGGCTCGCCTTCACATGGTTGTAGATGGGCAGGCTCTTGTGGCCCGAAAGGCCGATCGTCGTGGTGGCATGCTCACCATAGGCGCCGGCGTTGGACAGCGTATGCAGGTCGATGGCCGTGATGGTGCCGTCGTTCATGGCGCCCAGCTTGACGGTCATCTGCATCTGGTGGCGCGAGTTACCCGCGGTGATGGTCTCCTCGCGAGTGTAGCAGCAGTAGCTCGGACGGCCGGTCTGCTGGGTGACGAACGCCACGAAGATCTCGCAGCAGCCCGACTGCTTGGAGCCAAAGCCGCCGCCGATGCGCGGCTTGATGACCTGCACCTGAGACTGCGGAATGTCGAGCGACTGCGCGATCATGCGACGCACGTGGAAGGGTACCTGCGTGGAGGTGGTCACCGAGATGCGGCCGAACGCGTCGGTCGTCGCGAAGGCGCGGAAGGTCTCCATGGGCGCGGTCTGCGTGGCCTGGCTGGTGTAGGTGCGCTCAAAGACGATGTCGCTCTGGGCGAAGGCCTCGTCCAGGTCGCCAAAATCGCTGGTACCGCTGCACACCAGGTTGCGCTGGACGTCGCCGCCCTGCGGGAACATAAAGGTCACATCGCCCTCGGGGTGGACCACGATATCGTTATCGAGTGCCTGCGTAAAGTCGAGCAACGGCTCGAGCACCTCGTAGTCGACCTTGATGAGCTTGAGGGCCTTGTCGGCGGCCTCCTCGGTCTCGGCGGCGACGATCGCCACCTCCTCGTTTTGGTAGCGCACGAGGTTCTCGAGGATTAGGCGGTCGTAGGGCGAGGGCTGCGGATAGCTCTGGCCGGCGATGGTAAAGCGGCGCTGGGGCACGTCCTCGTAGGTGTAGACGCCCACGACACCGGGCACCTTCAGGGCGCGCGACGTGTCGATGGAGCGGATCTTGGCGCGGGCGTAGGGGCTGCGCTTGAGCTTGACAATGAGGGCGCCGGCCGGCACCAGGTCGCCCGTGTAGACGGGACGGCCCTCGAGCAGGGCCTTCGAGTCCTTCTTGGGCTGCTTATGGGTAATCTGCTTGTAGGAGACGCCGTCAGAGCTGGTGTCGTTGACCGGCAGCTCGGGCATCTCAAAGCCAACCTGCACGCCGGACTCGTTGAGAAAGCGGACGATGGCGCGCAGCTGACTCTCATAGCCGCTGCAACGGCAGAGGTTACCGGCGAGCTGGCGCGAGAGCTCCTCGCGCGTGGCGACGAGGCTTGGATCCTCTTTGGCGGCGCGGGCAAGCGCCAGCACGTTCATGATAAGGCCGGGGGCGCAAAAACCGCACTGCTCGGCGCCTTCGGCAGCCATAGCACGGGCAAGCGACTCGGATTCGGCCTTGAGCCCTTCGAGCGTGGTGATGGTATGACCCTCGACGCGCGCGGCGGGAACCGAGCAGCTGAGCACCGGGTCGCCGTCGAGCCACACCGTACACAGGCCGCAGTTGGTGGTCTCGCAGGCGCAGCGCACCGACGCACAACCCTGTTCGCGCAGCAGCGCAAACAGCATGGTGTCGGGGGCAATCTGAACCTTGACCTTGCGGCCGTTGAGCGTAAAGGAAAGATCGATGAGTTTGGCAGCCATTAGCGCACCTCGCTAGAATCGACGCCGGGCACGCGGCGGCAGGAATACTCGTCCGTGGCGAACTTGGGGATCTGCACGGTCTCGAGCTCGCGGGCAAGGGAGGCCGAAAGCTCGATGCCGGCGGCGCGGCGCACGGCCTGGATCGCCAGCGGAGCCGAGATGCGGCGCCGGTACTCGGCCGAGCCCCACATGTTGGTGCCGTAGCTCAGCGTGCGCACGGATGTGGCGAGGGCACGAAGCTCGTCCTCGGAAGGCTGCTCGCTGGTAAGGCCGCACGCCTCGCCCTGCAGCAGGGTCGCACGCAGCGGACGGGCGCCCACGGTGACGTGCCAGGAGCTGTCCCACCAGGCGGCGGTGACATTAAGCGAGGGGAAATCGGTCGCGGCCTTGCGCACGGCCTCGTAGCTCGCGCGGTAATCGTGCTTGACGACCACCACGTGCTCGATCACGTCGCGCACGTAGCCCATACGCACGAACTCAGCGAGCGGCACACGACCGGCGCCCGTCAGCTCAACGTAGGAGTCGAGTGCCAGGAAGGCCGAGAGGACGTCCGAGAAGCCAAAACGGCCGTAGATGCTGCCGCCCACCGTGGCGGTGTTGCGCAGCTGCACGCCCACGATATCGTGGACGGCGAACTCAAAGACATTGTTGACAAGCGCGTTGAGCTCGGCATGGCGCTCGAGCTGGCGCAGGGTGCACATGGCACCGATGCGAAACTCGGTCTCGGTCTCCTCGATCTGATCGAGTCCGCAGGCCGAAAGGTCAATCGCCGTCGCCACGCGACGCGAACCCAGGCGCATCCAGATGCCGCCGCCCACAATCTTATTGTTGCGGTTTTTCTGCAAGAGCTCGTAGGCTTCGGCCGCGTTTCCAACACGGACGTAGGTACCGAACTTGAGCACGTTCTCCCCCATCTCTTCACTTGTCCAGTACTTTTAAGTGTACCAAACGAGGGGCCGCACGCCGTTGCAGGACAAAATCCACCCACCCATCCATAACTTGCGGTGAAATACGGACTGTTCGGCGGATTCAGAGCGCCAAACAGTCCGTATTTCACCGCAAGTTATGAGGAGGCCTTCGGGAAAGAAAAGGCTCCCGGCCGAGATGACTGGGAGCCTTATCGAATGCTATGTCAGGCAGGGTTTAGCAGACGCCCTGGGCGAGCATGGCGTCGGCGACCTTCAGGAAGCCGGCGATGTTAGCGCCCATGACGAAGTTGCCCTCCTCGCCGTACTCCTTGGCGGTGTCGTCCACGTTGTGGAACATGCCGCGCATGAGCTGCTCGAGCTTGCCGTCGACCTCCTCGAAGGTCCAGGACAGGTGCTCGGCGTTCTGGCTCATCTCGAGGCCGGACACGAGCACGCCGCCGGCGTTGGCAGCCTTACCGGGCATGAAGGCGACGCCGTTCTCCTGGAAGTAGGTCGTAGCCTCGATGGTCGTGGGCATGTTCGCGCCCTCGCCGACCACCTTGCAGCCGTTGGCGACGAGCGCCTGGGCGTCCTCGAGAAGCAGCGTGTTCTCGCGAGCGCAGGGCAGCGCGATGTCGCAGGGAAGCTGCCACACGCCGCGGCCGTCGCCCTCGTGCCACACGGCGTTGGGCTTCTCGTCGACGTACATAGCGAGCGTGATGCCCTTGTCGTGGCCAGAGCGCTTCTGGTTGTAGACGTGCTCGAGCACGGTGTAGTCGATGCCGTCGGGATCCTCGACCCAGCCGTGGGTGTCGGAGCAGGCCAGCACCTTGCCGCCGAGCTGGGCGACCTTCTGGACGGCGTAAATGGCGACGTTACCGGAGCCGTGAACGACAACGTTCTTGCCCTCGAAGGAGTCGCCGCGGCTCTTGAGGTACTCGTCCACAAAATAGACCAGGCCGTAGCCGGTGGCCTCGGTACGGGCGAGCGAGCCGCCAAAGGAGAGGCCCTTGCCGGTGAGGACGCCGGTCCACTCGTTGGTCAGACGCTTGTACTGACCGAACATGTAGGCAACCTCGCGGCCGCCAACGCCCAGGTCGCCGGCGGGAACGTCGGTGTTGGGACCGATGTGGCGATAGAGCTCGGTCATGAAGGACTGGCAGAAGTGCATGATCTCATTGTTGGACTTGCCCTTGGGGTCAAAGTCGGAGCCGCCCTTGCCGCCGCCCATGGGAAGGGTGGTCAGGCTGTTCTTGAGGATCTGCTCCAGGCCCAGGAACTTGAGCATGCCCAGGGTGACCGTCGGGTTAAAGCGCAGGCCGCCCTTGTAGGGTCCAATAGCAGAGTTGAACTCGACGCGGTAGCCGCGGTTGACCTGGACCTTGCCCTGGTCGTCGACCCAGGGAACACGGAACATAACGATGCGCTCGGGCTCGACAAGGCGCTCCAGCAGGGCGGCCTCCTCGTACTCGGGGTGGGCGTCGAGCGCCGGCTGGATGGTGCCGAGGATCTCGGTCGCGGCCTGGATGAACTCAGGCTGCTCGGGATAGCGAGCCTTGAGCTCGTCGAGAACTTTCTGCGTGTAGCTCATGCTTCCTCCAATTGATGGAAAAGAAAGGTGTCGTTCGCGGCGCCCCATGCGCCGTGAGCTTTATCGAGTATGGATAATATCGCACTGTTGCAGCAAAGTTACGCATAAGCCGACGAGCGGATGTTTCGTTTTGATTACGATGCAGGTAGATGTGTTTTTGAGTACCTGACGTGCAAAATCCGTGTTTCGAAGCTGTTTCGTCCATATGGTCCAAACCACCACAAAGGTGCCTGTCCCCATTGTGGTGGTTTTGGTGGTTAGAGGACGAGGTGGTGATAGTCGGCGGGGGTTACGTGGCTCTCGGTGGCGGCGCGGAAGGCGGCGAGGGCGTCTCCCGAGAATGGCATGGCCCAGCACAGGCCGCAGCCGGCGGTGATGGAACCGGGCAGCGGCATAATGCGTCCGGGCACGCCGGCGGCAAGACACAGCTGTTCGCACTCCATCACATCAAAGGTGCTGTCGAACGACACAATGATCTTGCGTTCGTGGTCGAGGACATCGCCGGACGGGGCCTCGAGATGCGACTCGCGATACGCGGCCGCAGCGGCCTCTTCCTCGGCCGTATGCCCGCAACCGCCGCAGCCGCAGGTGCAGGGCTCAGAGCCGTCGCAAGTGCAAGGTTCCCCGGTGTCGGGGCAGATATCGTGAGACATGGCATCCTCCATCATCTAGGCGACTTTCTAGGCGAGCAACTCGGCCGCCGCAAACTCCTCGGGCGTATTGACGTTTTCGAAGCAGAGCAGCGACCCGGCCGCCTCGATAATCTGCGGCTCATCTAGATAGCCGGCGCTCACCCGGTCGATCAGGCAACGGATGCGCTGGCGGTCGCTGGCGAGGAGCTCGCGAGCCACCGGGATGCATGCTTCGCGACGCCACGCGGCGCACAGCGGCTCAATCCCCCGCTCCTCACGCGGAACGCACGCATCGAGCGGGCCCTCCTTGACCCGATCCGCAAGTACGCCGATCAGCTCCGGTGAAACGAACGGCATGTCGCAGGCGACGATCGCCACGAGCGGCAGCCGAGCGGCAGCCAGCGAGCTCGCGATGCCGCGCATAGCACCGGCGGGGCCGTCGATGTCCATGACTACGCGCGGCATCAGGCCATCAAACTCGCACTCCTCAAGATAGGCGAGCTCGTCAGGGCGCGAAGTCGTCACAACAAGCTCGCCGGCCACCTGGGCCAGGCTCCCCAGCACGCGCTCGATGAGCGGCTCGCCGCAAAACAACATCCGAGCCTTGTCGCAGCCCATGCGCGACGACATCCCGCCCGCCTGGACGACGCAAGAAAGATCGGCCCGTCTTACGATAGTCATACGGCAAAACACCCCCATCGGCATGCTCGAAACCTGGCGCACGAAGCAAAATACCGCCACCGAAATAGCGGCGCTACGAAAAGCTCGTGCGAAAACAAAACAGCGCCTTTGCGGCACGCAGCAAGACCGCGAGCACAAAAGCGCTGGTAGCGTATGGCGGGAACGTATGTGAATCGAACACATCCAAGACGTTTTGCACGCCTCGCAACGGTTTTGAGGACCGCGGAGCCCACCGGAGCCCATCCGTTCCCAAGTGCGGCGATATTTTACCAAACCAGGCAGCCCGCAGCCGCAAAGGGCACCTGAGTAGTCATTCTGGAAGTTGCGGTGGAATACGGACTAAATGGACTAGATATAGGGATAAACAGTCCGTATTTCACCGCAACTGATGAGGGGCCCTAGCGTACGGAGCGGAGGCCGCCGGCTTCTTTGTCTAGTGCTGTGAAGCGCACGGCGTCCAGATGTTCCAGGATGCTGATAGCGCGTTTGCGCGACACCCCCAGGGCCTCGCGCAGCACACTCGTGGTGGCAGCGCCACCGGCATTGGCGATGGCCGCGGCGACGAGCTCGCGAGCGTGGGCCTCGGCAGCAGCGGACAAGGCAACGTCGCGCTCGACCTTCACGATCGAGCGATTGAGCGAAAGCTCGCGCAGAGCACGCGTCATGGTGTCGCGATCGAGCTGCAACCGCTCGCCCACCTCGGGTAACGCCGGCGCATCGAACCCGGCCTCGTCCAGCAAGGCAACGATACGCTCGCAGGCCTCGCGAACCACGCGCGCCGCGGCGGCAGCGGAGTGCGGGTCGAACACCTCGGCGCCCTCGGCGGCACACACGCCACGCGAGCAGCCCTCGGCAATCAACGCCGCGGCAACAGCGTCGTCGGCGGTAGGCCAAGCAGCATGGGCGACCGCACCGGGCGTAAAGCCCGTCTCCTTGGGAGCCGCCGTGTGCATGGCCGACAGGGTCGCCGCCAGTGCATCCATCGCGGCGTCGAGCACCACGGCGTCCGCCAAGAGGTCCGTATCACCCACGGCAAGCTTGCGAACGGAGCCCTGCGCCACCAACCCGCGCAGTGCGGCATCGGCCTCGCCGACACCAAGATCCAAAGCCTCAGCAACATCAACCGCCGTAACCGGCAGCATCTGCAGCGCCAGCCAAGCGCCCACACCGCCTGCGGTATCGCCGGCCTCAAGCGCTGCAAGCAGCGCACGCTCCCCGTCGGCAAGCTCGCGCGAGCGACGGCAGCGCGACAACAGCACGCGCCCACCGCCAATGAGCATAACGGGCGAATACGACAGCACCACGGCATGGTCGCCGGCGCGCAGCGGCAGCGGGTCTTCCAAGCGCACCTGCACGGTACGGGTCTCGCCCACCGCCATGGGGGCCTCGCCCTCCAAAAGCATGATGCGGCCGACGACCTCGGCCGTGCCGGCCATCACATGCACACGCGCGCCCGACTCGAGCACACGCGGCTTGGCGCCCTCGCGGCCCAGGTAGGTGAACGTCATCATAAAGCGCAACGTCTGACCAAAGCGGCCCTCCACACCGAGCATCTCGCCGCGATCGAGCGCCGCGACGCCATCGCCCACCAGGTTGAGCGCCACGCGCTGACCGGGCAGCGCCCGTTGCGTGTCGCCATGCACCTGAATTCCGCGCACGCGGCAGACCGTGCGCGACGGCAGCGCAACGAGCTCGTCGCCCACGGCAATCGGCGCGTCGTGCAACGTTCCCGTCACGACGGTGCCGGCACCCTTGATCGTAAAACAGCGATCGATCGGCAGGCGCGGCGTGGCGTCGGTACACTCGGCACGACCGCGGCAAGCATCCCAGCAGACATCTACGCACTCGTCGAGCGCAGCCAGCAGTGCGTCAATCCCCTCGCCCGTCTTGGACGACACGGGGACGATCGGGGCGCCCGCAAACACGGTGCCCGACAAAAAGTCATCAACATCGAGCTCGGCGAGCTCGGTCATCTCGGTATCGGCTAGGTCGCACATCGTCAGCGCGACCACCATGTGCGTGACGCCCAGCAGCTCCAGCACATGCACGTGCTCGCGCGTCTGCGGCATCACGCCCTCGACGGCCGAAACCACCAGCACGGCCACATCGATGCCCGTGGCGCCCTGCACCATGGCGCGTAGGTAGTGCGCATGCCCCGGCACGTCGACCAGGCCCACGATCTTGCCGCTCGGCAACGCCAGCTCGCCAAAGCCAAGCTCCACGGTCATGCCGCGGCGACGCTCGACCTCCAAGCGGTCGGGATTTTTGCCCGTCAGCGCCTCGATCAGTGCCGACTTACCATGGTCGACGTGGCCCGCCGTGCCCACGATGACGGGGCATTCCACCAACGCTTTGGCCTCACTCATCGGCGCGCCGCCTTGGCAACGCACGCGGCAAGCGTCGACGCTGCCCTCTCGATATCGCGGTCGCCCACGAGCGTGCGGACGTCAAACAGAATGCGATCGTGCGAGGTGCGCGTGACGACCGGCGTATCGAAGTCCTGGACGAGCGAGCGCTTGAGCGCGTCGACCGTCAGGCGCTCGTCGACAAGGCGCACGGCAACACACATCGTCGGCAGCTCGACCGTAGGTAGCGAACCGCCGCCGGGAGTCGACGACTCCTCGACGATCTCCACCTGCACGGCACACGGGCAGCCGGCCTTGTCGAGCCCGGACACCATACCGTCGCGCAGCTTGCGCGCACGACGCTCCAAATGAGCCTGCGGAAGCGTGAGCATGCTGAGCACCGGAATGTCGCGATGGGCCACATCGGCGCCGTCCATGTAGATGCGCAGCGTGGCCTCGAGCGCCGTCAGCGCGAGTTTGCCCGGACGCAGGGCGCGCATGAGCGGATGTGAGCCGCAGGCCTGGATCAGGTCGCAACGGCCCATGATGATGCCCGCCTGCGCGGCACCGAGCAGCTTGTCGCCCGAGCACGACACGATGTCGAGCCCGGCGGCTACCGAGGTCGGCGTGGTCTCCTCGCCGCCACGCACCAAAATGTCGTCGGGCAGCAGCGCGCCCGAGCCCTGGTCCTCGTAGAACAGCAGACCATGCTTATGGGCCAGCGCGGCAAGCTCCTTGGAGCTCACTTCCTCATGAAAGCCCTCGATGCGATAGTTGGAAGGATGAACCTTGAGAATCATGGCCGTATCGGGCGTAATGGCACGCTCGTAATCGGCCAGGTGTGTGCGGTTGGTGGCACCGACCTCGACGAGCCGGGCGCCCGAGGCCGCCATGACATCGGGGATGCGGAAACTGCCGCCAATCTCGACGAGCTCGCCGCGGCTCACGATGACCTCTTTACCCGCGGCATGGGTGGCAAGCACCAGCAGTACCGCGGCGGCATTGTTATTGACGACGAGCGCGTCCTCGGCACCGGTGAGCGATCGGATCAGCTGCGCGGCGTGCTCCTTGCGCGACCCGCGCGAACAGGTGTCGACGCTGTACTCGAGCGTGCTGTACCCGCGCGCGACCTCGGCCACAGCCTTGGCGGCCGACTCCGCAAGCGGGGCGCGGCCCAGGTTGGTGTGGATGACCACGCCCGTGGCATTAACCGCCGGGCGTAGACTCGGCAGCGCGGAGCGATGCGCACGGAATTCGATGGCCGATGCCAGCTCGCGCTTGGAGCGCGGGGCGGCGCCGGCGCGGATGGAGGCGCGTTCCTCGTCGAGCTCGGCCGTGACGGCGGCATGGACCACCGCGTCGCACGTCTCCCCCGCCGCCTTCACCACCGGCCACTCGGTAAGCAGCTCGTTGACAGAAGGGATGGCGCGCAGGCGGGCGCGCACCTCATCGGAAATGTTCTGGCTATCGCTCATGTGCGGCCTTTCAAAACAAACGTGGATCAGTCGAATACATCGGCTGAGTCAATTACTCGTCATTATCCCCGCGCGGCGCAATCTTTTCCACGCGAACGGCGTTTTCCTGGGTGAGCGCGGCGCCCGTAATGGGATCCCAGCGCAGCGGCGTGTGGTCGAGCGGACCGACGCCGAGCGCTTGGGCGCCACCCGCGCCGGCGCCAAACGAACGCCCGCCGGGAGCCGCCGACGTAAAGATGCACGCCGGATGCAGATAGGGCGTGGTCTCCACGCGCACCCGGTCGCGACCCATGTCGCTCACCAGCTCGACGACCTCGCCGTTGGCGATGCCCATGCGCGCGGCGACGTCGGCATTCATCTGTACGGCATCCAGGTCGGAGCCCGCCTCGGCAGCACCGGCCGCCGCGAGCCTACGCGAGGTGTGTGACTCAAAGGGCCGGTTACCGCTAATGAGGCGAAACATCCCCGGCCCCGGCTCCACCATGGGGGCAATCCATCCGGGCACACGACCCAAGCCGGCGCGCTCCCACACATCGCTTGCCAGCGCAATCTTACCGCCGTCGAGCGGAATCACCGGCTCGCCCGTACGCGACGGCAGCGACATGCCCGTGTCTACCCAACCGCGTTCCCTGAGCGTAGCCAAGTCGATCCCAAACGAAGCCACCTGGGCCGCCGCAAGGTCATCCGGCGTAAATTCGAAGTACTCGCCCACGCCACAGGCAGCAGCCAGGCCGGCAAAAATCTCCCGTCCGGGACGCGTGTCGTCATGCAAAACCGGCAGCACCGCATTGCGGTAGAACACGCGCGCATCGTTGCGACCCACGACCGTACCCACGCCGCGGTCGGCCTCCAGATACGTCACATCGGGCAGCACGAAGTCAGAAGCACGCGCCGTCTCGGACCAGCGGATATCGATGGTCACGAGCAGGTCGAGCTGCTGCAAGATGCCAAGCCATGCATCGGCGTTGCCGTAACCCGCACCGGGATTGCTGGCATAGACGATGAGCCCACGCAGGTCGCCGGCGAGGATCGACTGGCCGATGGTCGTGCACAGACCACGCACCGGATCGACGAGCGGATAGCGCTCGGAGCCCAACTTGGGTTCGCACGGCCCCGGCGGCGTCGCAAAACGCGCAGGATCCAAGTCGCCCAGCGCGAGCTGCGTCGGCGGATTGAGGGCACCGCCCGCATGCCCCAGGCAACCCAACAGCACATCGACCAAACAGATAGCGCGCGCCGTCTGGGTGCTGTTGGCATACGCGATGCCAATGCCACCGTGAAAGCCCGCATCGACCACGGCGGCAGGCGCCGCGGCAGCCAAATCGCGCGCCGTCGCACGGATGTCGTCGGCCGGCACGTCGCACATCGACTCGGCCCACTCGGGCGTCCAGGCGACAGCCGCCCGCGCCAGCTCATCAAAGCCCGTGGTATAGCGGGCCACAAAGTCGCGATCGTACCGGTCCTCGGCGATCAAAACGTGGGCAATACCCAGCAGCAGGGCCAAGTCGCAGCCCGGGCGCACGCGCAGCCAGCGGTCGGCAAGCGCGGCCGAACCGCTGCGACGCGGATCCACCACAATAATCTTGGCCCCGCGACGTCGAGCGTTGTTCAGGGCATCGACTGCGCCCATCGTCGACGAATCCACGATGGAGCGCCCCAGGTACATGATGCAATCGGTATGGGCCAAGTCGGATGCCGGGCTGTAACCCAAGCTGTGCTCCCAACCGGTCAGGCGGCTCACCTCACAGGCGCCGTCGGCACCGTACACGTTGGGAGATCCCAGCGCGTGCATAAAACGATAGGCCCAATAACGGTCGAACGAGGGCACGCCGAGCGTCATGCCCAGCGCACGGGCGCCATGCTCGTCAATAATCCCCGCAAGACGCGCCGCGATCTGAGCAAACGCATCGTCCCAGCTCACCGCATCGAACCCCGAACCATCCTCGCGGCGGCGCATGGGATGCAAGATACGGTCGCGCTCGTCAAACGGCATGGACAGGCGATGCCGCCCGCGAGCGCACAGGGCCCGCGCCGTACACGGGTGCCCCGGCACCGGTAGTTCGGCCACCACACGCCCATCCTCAACATGGGCCGCAAAGGCGCAATCGGCATAGCATCCCCCGCACGTGGTCACCACGGTGCGACCGGCACGCTCAGCATCAGATGCCATCTCGATTACCCCTTTCCAAACTAAACACAAAGACTAACGGGCAAGCAACATGTCCCAAGGCCAAATAAGCCTCCCGCACGGCAGCGCCCCGCGGGAGGCTCAACACCCAGCAAGCAGCTCTTACGCCTCGGACTTCTTGGCGTAAATGAACCAATAGCCGAGCGCGATCAGAACCGCGCCGCCCACGATGTTGCCCAGCGTGGCGGCGGACAGGTTAAATGCAATGCCCGCGACGTTCAAAGCATCGGCGCCGGCAACGTCGGCACCGTAGCCGCACGCGTGCATCACGGCACCCATGGGCAAAAAGTACATGTTGGCAACGCAGTGCTCAAAACCGCAGGCCACAAAGGCGGCGATGGGCAGCAGAATGCCCACGACCTTGTCGACCACGGTCTTGCCGGCGGTGCCGATCCACACGGCCAGGCACACAAAAATGTTGCACAGGATGCCGCGGAAGAAGATCGTCACCCAGTCGATCGTCACCTTGCCGGCGGCCACGCTCACCATGGAATTGGCGACCGCCTCGCCGTTGAGCTTGTAGATGCCGGCCATGTACACCAAAAAGACGATAAACAGGGCGCCGACAAAGTTACCGACCCACACGACAAGCCAGGCTTTGAGCATCTGGAGCAGCGTGATCTTTTTGCTCTTGAGCGCGCAGACCATAAGCGAGTTGCCCGTAAAGAGCTCGGCGCCGCAAATAAGCACGAGCACCAGGCCCAGGCAAAAGCACAGGCCGCCCACAACACGCTGGGCACCCCAGCCCAAGGTGCTATCGCTCAAGAACACGGTAAAGAACAGGCCACCAAAGGCGATGAACGCACCGGCGAACATCGCCAAGACAAAGGCCTTCGCGACCGGCAGGTTTGCCTTGGTCACGCCGGCGGCCTCGGTCTTTGCCTCGATCGCGGCGGGCGCCAGGCAATCGGGAGCGGGATACTCCACCTTGGTATCTGCCATGTCAATCACTTCTTTCCTAATGGGCAGGGACAAGGACTCCTAAAGCTCCTGCCCCAAGCGGACAAAGTGGGAAAAGTCGTTGGCGGCCACGGCGTCGTACACGGCGTCGACGGCGTCAAAGACCTCCGGGGACATGGGGTTGTAGAACTCCGTGTCGCCCGGCTGAATCCCTACGAAGACGATATCATCGCATGATTGCTCGATCTCTTCGATCAAAATCGAGAGCGGAAGCGAATGCGTGGTGAACATCGACTTGCGAGCCACGTCACTTTTGTCGAGCAGACGGATCGAACCGACGGGCAACGCCATATCGGCGGCATCCACGAGCACCAGACGCGACGGACGCTCGCGCTTGACCTCGATGATGTCATCCTCGGGCGTCTGCCCGCCGTCGATGGTGTACCAACCGGCGATGGGCGCGTCCTCCATCTTTTTGGAGAGCACGGGGCCGGCGGCATCGTCGGCGCGCAAAACGCTTCCGGCCGTGAGCACAATGCCCGCAAAGGGGGCGCCGTTCACGCGGCCATCGATAACGCGACCCATTACTGCAACCTTCCCGTCAAGTACACGCCCGACACGTCGCGCACACGCTCCACCAGGTCGCGGAACTTCATCAGAAACGCGACCTGCTGGGCATGCAGGCCAAAGTCGTCATCGAACACCGAGATGCCGGCCTTGGCCGATCCGCGAAAGCCGCGCTCGTCGAGCAGCATGTCGCACGCCTCGAGCAGGGACGGCACCGCGGCCTTGTCGAGCTGGCACTCGCCAAAGGAGCGGATGGCCTCAAACTTGGTCCGGGCCTCCCCTTCCGGCAGCGCGTCGACGAGCGTATAGAAAACGTCCACCGGCACCGACAGACGCGGCTCAAAGCAATCGAGCACGCCGGTGTGGTGGCCCACGGCGAGCGTGTAGTACAGCACGTCGCAGGCCTCCTGGGGAACGTCTTCCTCGGTCTCGACAAACTTGCGCGTGAGCTCGTAGAAGACCACCTGATCGGGCTCGTGGGCCAGGCAGGAATCGGCGACGCCCTCGGCGGCCTCGACGCTTGCGCGCGAGGCGTCACCGAAGGAGCCGCCGAGCATGCCGGGGCCCGCAAAGTAACCAGAGCGGTCCGTAAGCTCCATCTAGCGACCTCCGGCCAGCACCAGATCCTGCAGCGCCGAGTAGACCTCGACGCGGCGGGGATCATCCTGCTTGTCGATGAGCAGCGCCATGGCGCCGCGGATATCGCCCTTGGGCGCACCCTCGAGCGTATCCATAAACTCGTTGGCCAGGTCGCGACCATAGCGGTAACCGCTCATGGCACGAGCCTCGCGCTCGATGGCCACGCGCAGCTTATACGGCACGCCGGGGTGCAGAATGTCTGCCTGCTCGCCTTCGGCCTCCACCGTAGTCTCGGCATGGAGCTTTTGGTCGAGCAGACCGAGCGCCATGGCAAAGCCGTAGATGGTCTGCGCCGGGCTGGGCGGGCAGCCGGGGATGTAGACATCGACCGGCAAGATCTTGTCCGTGCCGCCCCAGACGCAGTAGTTGTCGTAGAAGATGCCGCCGGTGCAGCCGCATGCGCCGTAGGACACCACGATCTTGGGATCGGGCGCGGCCTCAAAGGCGCGCAGGGCCGGCATGCGCATTGCGCGCGTCACGGCACCGGTGTACAGCAGCACGTCGGCGTGGCGGGGCGACGGGACGACCTTGATGCCAAAACGCTCGACGTCAAAGACGGGCGTGATGGAACCGAAGATCTCGATCTCGCAGCCGTTGCAGCCGCCGCAGTCAACACGGTAGACGTACACCGAGCGCTTGATCTTCTTAAGAAGGGTCGCCTTGGCCTTCTCGATGCTCTCGTCGAGCTCGATCTTGGTCGGGCGGTACTGAAGCCGCTCGGGCAAAAGCGTGGGTTCGGCCATGGTTACTCCTCCTTCGTATCAAAATCCATGATGATGCCCTCGACCGGCGCCGGACCGGCGGGAATCTCGGGCGCATCGGGGTTAAGCTCGCGGTCGATATACTCCGGGTTCACGCCGTGGCCGCCCAGATACTCCATGCCGGGGCCCTGGGGCTCACCGGACGCAAGCGTCTCGTTGGCAGCCATGCCGCGCGCGTTACCGGTCTTTACGGCCGAGGCGGCGCGCAGGGCGTCGAGCTCGCGCTTGCACTCCTGGCACATACCGACGGTACGGGCAGCCTGCTCGGCCTCCATGCCGCCGGCCTTTTGCAGCAGGCGTTTGGCGTAGTCAATCTCCTTGTGCGGGGCGAACGGCTTGCCGCAGCGCGAGCAGTGCTCGAGCGTGTAGACGCTCTTGCTGGTGAGGTCGTCCTTGCTCATGACGGCCAGCTCAAACTCCTCGGTGAGCTTGATGGCCTCCATGGGGCAGGCTTCCTCGCAGCGGCCGCAGAAGATGCAGCGGCCGTAGTCGATCGACCAGGTGATGGTATCAGCCGCAAGGTCGGTATCCATGCGGATGGCATCAGCCGGGCACGCGACGCCGCAGGCACCGCAGGCGATGCAGAGTTCGGCATTGTGCTCGGGCTTACCGCGCATGTCCTTATTGGTGGGAAACGGCGCAAACGGGTACTTGACCGTCGCGTCGCCGGCCTTGGCGTTGACCTTCCAAAGCTTCAGCATATTAGAGCGCCTCCTCATCGAGCGGAGCGGCCATGGTGCCCTCGCCCGCAAGCGGCGACTTGTCGCGCCAGACGTTCTCGAACTGCTCCTTGTCCAGCACGTGGTCGCGCTTGGCGGCCACGTCGGTCACCGTCACGCGGTCGGTGCAGGAGTAGCACGGGTCGAGCGAGCCGACGATCAGCGCCGCATCGCCCACGGTGTTGCCGCGGAACATGTAGCGCAGGACCGGCCAGTTGCTGTACGTAGCGGCCTTGGCGCGCCAGCGGTAGCACTTCTGGTTGTTGCCGAGCATGGCCCAGTGCACGTCCTCGCCGCGCGGCGCCTCGGTAGCACCGATGGCGTACTTATGCGGGGTGTACTCCCAATCCGTGGTGAGGATGGGGCCCGACGGGCAGTTCTCGAGCATGGTCTCGATCATGTCGATCGAATCGTAGACCTCCTGGATACGCACGGCGGTACGGCCGAAGGCATCGCAGGTGTCGGCCGTGGCCGCATGCATCTTTTGGATGTCGGGGTCGGCATAGCCGTCGAAGGGATGGTCAAAACGCACGTCGCGGGCATAACCCGAGCCGCGCATGAGCGGACCGACCGGCGAGAAGTCGCGGGCGATCTTGCGATCCAGAATGCCGATGCCGCTCGTACGCTCAATAAAGTTGGGCGTGGAGAGCAACACGTCGACAAGCTCCTGAACCTCGGAGCGCAACTGATGGATGGTCGTGAGCGTAGAGAGCTTCTGCTCGGCCAGGATGTCGCGACGCACGCCGCCGATCACGTTGAGGCCATAGGTCTTGCGGTGACCGGTGAGCTTCTCGGCCAGGTCCATCGACTTCTCGCGGACGCGGAAGAACTGCTGGAAGCCGGAGTCAAAGCCCGTGTAATGCGACGCCAGGCCAATGTTGAGCAGGTGCGAGTGCAGGCGCTCGACCTCAAGCACGATGGCGCGAATGTACTGGGCGCGCAGCGGGACGTGGATGCCTTGGGCGCGTTCGACGGACTCGGCGTAGGCCACCGAGTGGGCGCAGCCGCAAATGCCGCAGATACGGTCGGCGAGGAACGTCACGGCATCGTAGTTCAGGCGCGTCTCGGCGACCTTCTCCATGCCGCGGTGCACGTAGAACAAACGATAGTCGGCGTCGACGATCGTCTCGCCCTCCACGAACAGGCGGAAGTGGCCGGGCTCGTCTGAGGTAATGTGCAGCGGTCCCATGGGGACAAGGGTCGTCTCCTTGCCCTTGGTGTCGGCAAGGAACTCGTAGTTTTCCATGTCGCTCACGGGAGCGGGACGGAAACGGTAGTCCATGGAGTCCTTGCGCAGCGGGTACAGGCCGCTCGGCCAGTCGTCGGGCAGTACCAGGCGACGGCGATCGGGCAGACCCTCGGGGATCAGGCCGAACATATCGCGCAGCTCGCGCTCGCCCCACACGCAGGCGGGAACGAACGGCGTCACGGACGGGAACGTCATCTTGGCGGGGTCGACCTCGGCGCGCACGGTCACCCAGCCGGGGTCCTCCCCCTCCATGGAGATGAGGTAGTACACGGCGTAGCGGCCGCACAGGCTGCGCTCGTCGTTGCCGACGATCACGGGAATCCAGCCGTAGCGCTCGTAGTACAGGTAGTGGACGGCCTCGGGCAGACGGTCCAGCTTAACGGTGATCGTCAGCTGGTCCTCGCACTGCCACTCGACCTTCTCGATGCAGCCCGGAACGGCGCGGCGCAGGGCCTCGACATGACTCTCGCAGCGGCGGGCATACACCTTGTTCTCAGTTTCAATCATCTACTTCACCTCGCTCTGAGTGGCCTCGGAGCCAAAGAATTCGCGGAACATCGGGGCCGTGTGCAGAGCATCGGTATCCTGATCGAGCACGATGGCGACGGCGTTCTCAACACCGCGCACCACGGGCAGAGGCGTGGCAAGGCCAAACCAGATCAGGCAGGCGGCAAGCAGGGCCTCGGGGATGAGCATCCAAATGCTCGACTCGCGACGCTCGGTATCGACGGGCTCGTGCAGCGTCTTGCCAAAGACCGACGAAATGACGACGCGCGTCAGGCCGCTGATGGCGACGGTCAGGGCGAGCGCCACGATCACGACGAGCCACCAGGGGCTACCGGCGGCAAAGGCCGCCACAAAGGTGCCGAACTCCGAGATGAACATGGCGAAGGGCGGAAAACCGGCCAGCGCCAAAAAGCCGACAACCATCAGTGCGCCGGTAATGGGCGCGCGCTCGATGATGCCGCGGATCTGGCTCAGGTCGCGCGTGCCATAGGCGTGCTCGACATTCTCGGTGAGGCAGAAGCACAGCGACTTGGCAAGACCGTGGAACATGCTATGCAGCAGGGCCGCGGCGATGCCCAAAGGACCGCCAATACCCAGGCACAGCATGATGACGCCAGCGTTCTCGCACGAGGAGTAGGCCAGCTTGCGCTTGATGTCGGTCTGTGCAAACAGGGCAAAGCTCGAAAACACGATCGACAGCACGCCGATCACCAGCAGCAACAGGCTGGGGAAGTCGCTGCCGATGGCATGGGTGGCAACCATGTCAAAGCGGATGATGATGAGCATGGAGCACTTGAGCACCACGCCCGACAGCAGCGCCGAGATGGAGCCAGGAGCCTGGGAGAGCGTATCGGGCATCCAGGTGTGCATGGGAAAGACCTCGGCCTTGGTGCCAAAGCCAATCACGATAAACGCAAAGGCCAGGCGCACGATCGCCGGGTCGAGCTTATCGGCCTCGGGCAGCACGCCCGAGAGGAACGCGGCCATATGCGGGTTCGAGATCACGTCGGCAGCGTTGGCGTAGATCAGCAGCGTGCCGAACAGGCCAAAGGCCACGCCGGCGGTGCAGACCATGATGTATTTCCACGTGGCCTCGAGGGCGTGGCGCGTGTTCTTGAGCGCGACAAGCAGGGCCGAGGCGAGCGTGGTGGCCTCGATGGCCGCCCACATAATGATGATGTTGTTGGTCGTCGCGGCCAAAAGCATGGTGAACAAGAACAAGCTGTAGAACGCGTAGTACTGTTTTACCTGATCGGGTCCGTAGACGCCGTCGGCGACGAGCTGGCGAACCAGGCCGATCGAGTAGACGGCGATACAAAAGCCGATGATGCCGATGATAAGCACGAACAGCGCGCCCAGGGCGTCGACATGGAACCAGGGGTCGAGCGCCCAGATCTCGCCGCCGTCGGTAAAGACGGGCAGCGCGATGGCAAGCGAGCCGGCGAGCACAACGACGGCCGAGACGGCATGGCAAAGCTCAAAGACGCCACGCGATGCGGTCTTGGGAACGATGGCCATGATGGCGGACAGGGCCAGGGGGCACGCAACGAGTGCCAAAAGCATTGTGGAGGTATCCATGTGCCTAGCCCTTCAGATCGGAGAGGTCGTGCGAATCGAGCGACTGGTAGGTGCGCCAGATCTTGAGCACGACGATGGACATGATGATGACCGCGAAGATGGCATCGGTCGCGATACCGGTCTCGACGATCTCGGGAGCCGTGGGCGCCAGCAGGGCGAGCGTCACATGGCTACCGTTTTCCATAAGGCAGTATCCAAAGATCTGCTTCATGATGTTGCGCTGCGTGATGATGCAGGACAGGCCCACAAAGAAGTGGGCAAAGCTAATGGCCAGCGCAGGCGTGGCGACCTCGGCCGTGGGCAGCTTAATCTGCGTCACCACGGCAAAGCAGATAGCAACCTCCACAGCGATGAGACAGATGGTCCACGCCGGCTTGGCGCCGCGCGTGAGACCCAAATCGCTCGGCTCGCCCATCTTGCGATAGGCGTAAGACAGGATGAGCGGAACCAGGACCACCTTGGTCACGAAAGCCGACACGGCCCACATGAGCAGCTCGGAGGCGCCGGTGACGTGGCCAAGCGTGGCAAGCAGGCCCACCAGGATCAGTGACTGCACCGCATACCAGCGGATGGCCACTTTAATGGACTTGCTGATAACGACCATGGTCGAGGTAACGATCAGAAGGCCGCCCAGCAGGTTGACGAGTTGGTAACCCATGTTCTACCTCCTAACCGATCCAGCTGGCCGAAAGCGGACCGCTGACGATGACCATGATGACGAGCACGATGAACACAAACGCCATCGCCTTGGGGAGCGGAGCACCTGCGGCGACCTCTTCGCTCGGCTCGCCCGGCAGGCAATAGCCCATCCACTTAAGGAACCAGGCGAAGGTAGCGACCGTCTCGGCCACCATAATGAGCACGAGGACCATGATTGCGGCGTTGCCCGCACCGACGGAAAAGCCGCCGGCGATGATCTGGAACTTGGAGAAGAATGTGTTCATGGGCGGCACGCCGGCAATAGCGAGCGCTGCCACGGCAAAGCCGATACCGCTGACGGGGTACTTCTTGAGCACACCGCGGAGCTTGGGCAGCATGCGCGTGCCGAGCGTAAAGGAGAACGAACCGGCAACGAGGAAGAACAGCGTCTTGGCAAAGGCGTGGTTAAAGATGTGGCACACCGCACCATCAAAGGCGAGCTGGCTGCCAAAGACCGAAAGGCCCAGGCCAAAGAACACGTAGGAGAGCTGGGCAATCGTGGAGAAGGCCAGCAGACGCTTCATGTCCTTTTGCGGCAGGTACATAAGGAACCCAAAGAGCATGGTGATCATGGCGTCGATGACGGCAACCCAGCCCACGATCTCGGGAACCTCACCGGCAGAGATGAGCGCACGCGCGAACACGCACACGCCGACCTTAACCATCGAGGCGCCGTGCAGGTAGGCAGAGACCGGCGTGGGGGCCTCCATGGCCGAAGGCAGCCACATGTACATAGGCACCTGCGCGGACTTTGCCCAAGCGGCAAAGAGCACCATCAGCAGCACCGCGGCCTTAACGGTCGTATCGAGGCCCGAGATAGCCGTGATGGCAAACGTGCCGGTGTTGGCAAAGAGCACCGCCGCACCCAGATACAGGCCAAGGGCTCCGATATGCGTGATGATGAGGGCCTTCATGCCGGCCTTCTTGGCCGTGGGCGTCATGTAGTAGCTGATGAGGCCCCAGGAGCAGGCACCCGTGATCTCAAAGAACACGAGCTGGCCCACGAGTGTGGAGCTGTACACCAAGCCGGCCATGGCACCGATGAAGGTGGACAGGTAGGCGTAGAAGCGACGACGCGGAAGGTCGGGATGCTCGCGGTTGTCCTGGCTCATGTACGGGATCGAGTAGATCACGACCAAAAAGCCGATGCCCACGAAGGCAGGTGCCAGCAGCGTCGACATGCGGTCGAACACAAAGCCCAGCACGAGCGTGTTGCCAAACGAGACAAACGGGACCGAAAGCTCCGGGAAGCCCGCCTGCGCGTAGCTCGCAGCAAGTGCCACGCTTGCCACGGTGGCGATAGCGGCGGCGATGGCAGATGTCCACTTGGCATACGGATGCGGCAGGAAGGCCACGATCAGCGAGCCAACCATAGGCGCCAGGATGGCGACCAGGCCGAGAAGGGACAGACTGGTAGAAAGTGTCATTGTTACTCCCCTCTCCTACACGCCGACGATGACGAAGACAAACGCCAAAACGGCGATGCCCACGACGGCCCAAGTCTGATTACCGAGTACCTTAAAGCGCGAGCGCGAGCAGGAGTTCTCGATCACGCCGCACACGACAAAGTCGATCAGGCACTTAACAAGGAAGATGACCGCGCCCAAGATGGCCGCGACACCCATGGTCTGGGGCTCGCCCCAAGGCACGAAGATTGCGCAGAACCACGACACGATCACGACCTGCTTCATGGACATGGCAAGCTTGGCCATGGCCAGCGACGGGCCGGAAAGCTCGGCAAGCGGGCCCTCCTGAAGCTCCTGCTCGGCCTCGGCCTGGTCAAACGGCAGCTTGCCCAGTTCCATGTAGCAGGCGGCGGCAAAGGCGATACCCGCCAGGACGACCGCGACGGGCGCCTGGATATCCCCGGCCAGGATGCGCTGACCCATGGTGGCAATATCGGTGGATCCGCACACGAGCGCCGTGGCGAACAGCGCCAGCAACATGGACGGCTCAATGAGCACGCTCATAAGCAGCTCGCGGATGCCGCCGATACCGGCGTAGGCGTTGGACGAATCCACACCGGCCAGCGAGAAGAAGAAGCGTGCGAGCGCCAGGCTGTACATGATGGTGATGGCATCGCCAAAGACCGGCATGGGGCTTTCCGTCGTAAAGATGGGCAGACCCATGGCGAGCATAAAGGCAACGGCCAAGAACAGCGGGGGCATGATGCGGATGGCGAAGCTCGCGTCCTCGCTCACCGACTCGGGGCGAGCCAGGAGCTTGGCGATATCGCGGTAATCCTGCATGATGCTCGGGCCGCGACGGTTGTGCATCTTAGCGCGGATCACGCGACCAAGACCGGAGAAGAACGGCGCCACCAGCATAACGAGGACGCCTTGGGCAATACCCAGCACAATGTTGTTCATATGCTCCCCTCCTTAACCCATAAATACGGCGAGTGCCAAGAAGGCCACGAGCGCCACGACGATGTAAACGATGTAGAGGCTGTAGTCGCCGCTCTCGAGCTTGGTCGAGACCTGGGCGAGCCACTCGACACCACGATGCGGGGCGTCCACCAGAACGCGGTCGGGCACGGGCTCCACGGCCTCGGCAACCCCGGTGAGCTTTTGGAAGAAGTGCGCGATGGACCAGCAGATAGCCGTGCAGCGGTCACGCAGGTCGTAGAGCGGCTTCATAAACCACGAGACATCGGAAGCAAAGGTGGTGGCGACGACGGGCATCTCGGCATTGGGGGCATAGCCGCACGCCCAAGGCTGGGACTTCTGCGCCGGACCCACCTGCTTGGCGCGGCGGAAGGCACAAGCGATGGCGACGAGGACCACGAGCGCGATGGCGATCGCAGGGGTGGAGGTAGCGGCACCGGAGTACTGGTTCATGAGCTCCATACCCTCGGCAGCGAAAACGCCACCGGCGGGATTGAGCACCGAAGCTGCGACGTCGACGAGCACCGGGGCGACAACTGGCGAGCCGATACCGAGTACAACGCAGATGGCGGCCAGCAGACCCTGGGCAAAGACCATGGGAGCCGGGACCTCCTTGGCGTTGGCAGCGGCCTCGGAACGGGGCGCAGAGGCGAACGACACGCCGTAGGCCTTGACAAAGCAGGTCACCGCAAGGGCTCCGGTAATGGCAAGTGCCACGGCTGCGAACACGGCCACGACCATGACGGGCTTGTCGGCAAGCGTCGACACGTTAAAGAGCGACTGGTAGGTAAACCACTCGGACACAAAGCCATTGAAGGGCGGGATGGCCGAGATGGCAAGCGCACCAATAAGGAAGCAGATGGCCGTGGCCGGCATACGGCGGAACAGACCGCCCATCTTCTCCATATTGCGCGTACCCGTGGCATAGAGCAGCGCGCCGGCGCCCAAGAACAGCTCGCCCTTAAACATCGCGTGGTTAAACGTGTGATAGAGCGCAGCCATCAGGGCCAAGACGGCGATGCCGGTGTAGCCGAGCGCCTGAGCGCAGATCGAGGCGCCCACGCCCAGCAAGATGATGCCGATGTTCTCGACGGAGTGGTAGGCCAAAAGGCGCTTGATGTCGTGCTCCTGCAGGGCGAAGGCAACGCCCAGGACTGACGAGATCGCGCCGATAACCAGCACGAGCATACCCCACCAGGTCTGAACGCCCGAAGCGCCCAGCAGGTCCAGGCCTACCTTGAGGATACCGAAGATACCGATCTTGATCATGCCGCCGGACATGAGGGCCGACACGTTGGACGGCGCCTCGGGGTGCGCCTTGGGCAGCCACGAATGCAGCGGGATGATACCGGCCTTGGCACCAAAACCAAAGAAGGCAAGCACAAAGCAGACCGAGGCGATGGTGGGATCAAAGGCCGTGGAACGGATGTCGGCAAAGGCAAACGAGCCGCCCGCATGGTTGGCGAGAATCAGGAAGCTCGCCATGATAAGCACAAAGCCCACGTGGGCAATAACGAAGTAGAGCCAACCACCGTGAATGGACTGCTGGTTCTCCTCGATCACGACCAGGTAGTAGCTCGTCAGCGACATGAGCTCAAAGGCGACCAGGAACCAGAACGCGTTGTCGGCGGTGATGACGAGCATCATGGACACGACAAAGGTGTTGAAGAAGAACCCGGCGCGGGCCTTTTTGCCCGGGTACTCGTCAAAGTAGTTGAGGCCGTAGATGGAGCCGGCAAACGCGAGCACCGAGATGAGTGCCACAAAGACGCCGGACAGACGGTTGAGCAACAGCTGGAACCGGGCGAACGGGAAGAACAACACGGTATCGATGACGGTAACGTCGCCGAGAACGGCCTGGATACCGGCGGCAAACGAAAGCACCGCGGCAACGGCACCGAGCAGGCAGCCGGCGGTCTTGGCAGCGTTATCGGACTTGATCAGCAGAACCGAGGCGAGCGCACCGATGCACGAGACGGCAAGCGATGCGACAAACAGCGTCATGCTATCCATTGTTTACGCTCCCTTCTGCTTTCTCGGACAGACCCTGGGCTACAGCAGCGACGTCGACGGCCGGGCTATTCTCGATCGAACGCAGGCGCTTGGCCTCGTCCAGCTCACGATCGGCCGCACCGCCCATGACGGTCAGTGCCTTGGTGGGACAGGCCGCCACGCAGTGGGGGCCATCCGGGTCGAAGGCGCACAGGTCGCACTTGACGGCGCAGGTGTACTGGCCGGGCGCCCACGTGAGCAGACTGCTCAGGGACTTGGGGTAGGACGGTGTCGGGTCGCACATGCCTGCGACGCCGGCGATGGACGTGCCATCGGGGTGGATGGCGCCGAAGGGGCACGCGATGGCGCACAGCCTGCACCCGATGCACTCCTGCTCCTTCACGTGGATGCGGTCGCCATCGTGCTCGATGGCATTCACCGGGCAGACCTCGGCGCAGGGGGCACCCTCGCAATGGTGGCAGGCAAGGGCGGCCGAGATGCCGCCGGTCTTCACGAGCGCCAGACGCGGCGTGTCCTGAAGACCCTGCATCCGGTGGGCGTCAGCACAGGCGGACTGGCATGTTCCGCAGCCGATGCACCTCTCCGGGTTGATGTCGATGAAGCGGTTCATCCCCACTTCCTTTCAAAGTAACGGGCCGGGCGCCCGAACGTACGGGACGCCCGGCCCAAAAAGCCAACGAGAACGGGACTACACGATTTGGTTCACGTGCGTCTCGTCGTCGAACTTGGCGGCACCAGGCTCAACATCCTGGGGAGCGGCGGCGTCCACCAGAGCCTGCTTGAGCTCGGTGTACTGACGCTCGACCTCGCCCTCGGCCCACACCTGGTCGGCGATTGGGTCGACCTGGCAGGCGGAGAACTTGTCCTCGGGCGTGTGCGAGACCGGGTCAACCTTGTGCATGGTGAGCTCGTTGCACTTGCCGATCCACCACTGGTAGGTCATGTAGACCGTGCCCTTGTTGATGCGGTCGCTCACGTCGGCGCGGCTGTATACCTGGCCGCGGCGGCTGTGGATCGAGACGATGTCGCCGTTCTTGATGCCGCGCGCCTGGGCGTCCGCGGGATTCATGCGGACAAAACCGGGCTCGTCGGCGAGCAGCGCCAGCGTCTTGCAGTTGCCGGTCATCGAACGGCAGCTGTAGTGGCCGACCTCGCGGACGGTGCACAGGATGAGCGGGTACTCATCGTCGGGAAGCTCGGAGGGCGCCTCCCAATCGTGCGCCATCAGGTTGGCGCGGCCGTCCTTGGTGGTGAACTTGCCGCCAGCGAACATATCAGCCGTACCGTGGTCGTTCACATCGGTGCTCTTGACCGGCCACTGAGCGTAGCCGCCCTCGGGGGCCATCTTCTCGTAGGTTGCGCCCACAAAGTTGGGGCACAGGCTAATGCACTCGTTCCAGATCTGCTCGGTGTTGTCGTAGTGCATGGGATAGCCCATACGCGTGGACAGGTCCGCGAAGATCTCCCAGTCGTGGCGGCACTCGCCCTTGGGCGGAACCGCGGCGTCGAAGTGCTGGAAGCTACGGTCAGAGGCGGTAAAGACACCCTCGTGCTCGCCCCAGGAGGTAGCGGGCAGGATGACGTCGGCGAGCATGGTCGTCTGCGTCATAAAGATGTCCTGGCAAATGAACAGATCTAGCTCGGAGAGCGTCTTGCGCATACCGGCCGAATCGGGCTCGGTCTGCACCGGGTCCTCGCCGTAGTTGTAGAAGCAGTGCACCTTGCCCTCGTCGACCAGGTGACCCAAGTCGGTGAGTTTGTAGCCCTCCTCCAAGGGGAGCTTTTCCTCGGGCACGCCCCAAGCCTTGGCAAACTTGGCGCGCACGGCGGGGTCGGTGACTTTTTGGTAGCCAGGGTACAGGTTGGGCAGCATGCCCATATCGCAGGAGCCCTGGACGTTGTTCTGGCCACGCACGGGCGCGAGGCCGGAGTTGGGTTTGCCGATCTGGCCGGCAACGCAGGCGATGGAGGCGATGGTGTGCACCGTCTTCAGGTTCTGCTTCTGCTGGCATACGCCCATGCCCCAGCCAATAATGGCAGAAGGCTTCGCCGTGGCGTACATCTCGGCAGCTTGGTGGATCAGCGCGGGCTCGACACCCGTGATGTCCTGTACGGATTCGGGAGTGTAGTTCTTGATGGTCTCCCACCACTCGTCAAAGCCGTTCGTATGCTCGGCGACGAATTGCTTGTCGTAGAGGCCATCGTTGACCAAGCAGTTGGCAAAGGCGTTGAGGAACGCCACGTTGCAACCGTTCTTGATCGGAAGGTAGATGTCGGCGATACGCGCGGTTTCGATATGGCGCGGGTCGGCGACGATGATCTTGCAACCCTTTTCTTTGGCTCGCACGATACGCCTAGCGACGATCGGGTGCGAATCGGCAGGGTTATAGCCGAAGAGGAATATGCAGCCCGCATCCTCCATACCGGGGATGGAGCAAGACATGCAACCTGAACCAACCGTGTCCATCAGACCGAGGACAGTAGGGCCGTGTCAAGTACGGGCGCAGTTGTCCACGCTGTGGGTGCCGATGCACGCACGCGTAAACTTCTGCATGACGTAGTTCGCCTCATTGCCGCCGCCTCGCGAAGAGCCGGTGGTCATGACGGCGTTAGGACCATATTCGTCAATTATGGCCTGCATCTTAGATGCGGTGAAATCCAGTGCCTCATCCCAGCTTACACGCTCAAGATCCGCGCCCTTGGTGCGACGGATCATCGGGTGCAGCACGCGGGGAGTCAAGATCTTGGTGTCGTTGATGAAGTCGTAGCCGCTCATGCCCTTCAGGCACAGCTCGCCCTGATTGGTGATGCCGTTGAGCGGTTCGGTACCCACGACCTGGCCGTTTTGGACCAGGAGGTTAAACTGGCAACCGGCGCCGCAATACGGACAGATCACTTTATGCTTCTCCATGACACCCTCCTTCCTTTCGGTACTACCGATTATTCGGTACTTGTTTGACAATCGTTGGGCTTGTTGGGTCGGCTGCCTACGCCTCGTTTTCAATCGTGGCGCGGGCACGCTCGGCGGTCAGCTCCGCCAGACGCTCCTCGTCCACCAAGGAAAGGCCCTTGGTCGGGCAGGCCTCGGCACATGCCGGGCCGCCGGGACGGTCCACGCACAGGTCGCACTTGAGCACAAAGCTCTTGGTCTGCGACCCCACGCGCACATCGCCCATCAAGACGGGGACCTGTGTGGTCGCCACGCTCACGGCGCCAAAGGGGCAAGCCATGACGCAGCTCTTGCAGCCGATGCAGTTGTCCTCGTTCACACCGATGCGATGGTTCTTTGGATCAAAGAACAGCGCGCCCGTGGGGCATGCCTTGGCGCACGGAGCGTCCTCGCAGTGATGGCAGGCCACCGGTGCGGAAATCTCGTAGGTGCGCGTCACGCGCAGGCGCGGTGCGGCGATGTTACCGGGGATGTCGTGCGCCTCGATGCACGCCGCCATACAGGTTTGACACCCAATGCAGCGCGAAGAATCGGCGACGACTCGTTTATTGCCCATATTGTTCACTCCCTCCTGAATCCCTTGCTGGAGAGGTTCTGCCGACGTTGCCCCAGGCCGCCCGTGGTCTGGTATCGGCGTATCGAATGCCTGCGGCGAAACGGGCAATCGATGGAATCTCCCCAACGGTATACAGGTTGAATATACGCAGTTGCCACGGGCAAACTTGGGCATAAGCCCTGCAATACGGGTGTATTGCAGTGGTTTTGGCAGGTCGGGATTATTCTCGGTGGGCTATAAAGGCGAGTGTATTACACGCGTAGGCATATGAGATTTTCAAGCTCTCCTTCTGCGGATGTATTACGCTTGTAGCTATGTTTACACTTATTAACTTGAGTGAAATAAAGTGGTGGATATAAGATAGTCAAAAGAAAGCACTGGGCGAATTTGACCATCTGTGTTGCACTAGATAAGGGGGCTAGCGATGTCATCGACTCAAAAACGAGCCATCCTACAGGTGCGCATTCGCGAAGAGGACAAACAGCATGCCGAGCGTCTCTACGACGCCATGGGCACATCGCTTGCCGAGGCCGTTCGCCTTTTTGTTTCGCAGAGCATCCTCATGCGCAAACTGCCTTTTCAGCCGATCGCCGTGCGCTCAAAGGATGGCACGGCTGCCTACGGAGCGCTTAAGGCTTACGGGGACCCCAATCGACGGTCCGAGGAACGCAACGCCTGGATTGAATATCTCGCCGCAGAAAGCGACGATTCGATCTTGGGTCCCGAGGAAGTAGACATCCATGAGTAGCACCATCATCGACGAGACCGTTATCCTACGCTACCTGCTTAACGACGACGAGGTCCTGTCGCCGCGCGCCGCCAAGGTTATCGCCACGCGCACCACCCGCGTCTACCCCGAGATCATCACACGCGTCGCCGTCACGCTACGCGACGTATACAAGGTCCCCCGCCCCGAGATCGCGGCGGCCATGACCAAGCTGCTCGACGATGTCATGGTCGACGAGCCCACCGTTATCGCCTTTGCCATCAAGCTGTTTGGCAGGACGCATATGGACTTTAGCGACTGCCTGCTTGCAGCCCGCACCGCCATCTACAACGACGACGTCGTGAGCTTTGGCAAGCCCATCATCCAAGGCATGATCGATTACCGTCGCAAACGCATCAACGCAGCCGAAGCACGCGAACGCGCCACCGACGCCCGCAGCCGCAGCACCGACGCCACCATCGACAAGCTCCGCCACCGCCCTCGCAACTAACCGACAAGCAGCGGCACCGCCCCCTCCATCAACCCCATCCCCTCCTAAGTTGCGGTGAAATACGGACTATTTTATGCCTCTGAGCTGCCATTTAGTCCGCATTTCACCGCAACTTATTGTTAGGCGGCGGAGTTGGTTGTCCCTGCTATCAGGAATCCGCAAAAGGCTTTGTTGTTGGAATGCCGTAACCGCGCATCATGGCGCCGAAAGCATCGACGTCGTAGGTGTCTGACAGCTTGAAATGAATGACGTTATGACCCATGGCACGCAGGTTCGCATCGCGCAATAAGGCAGCTCGATAGGTTTTTGCCGCGGCATGCTCAACGTCGTTTTGAGTATCGTCCTCGAACTTGCCCAAACCATGAAGCTCTGCCAACATCCACGACCCATCTGGCATCTGCCAACCATAATCTGCCAGATAATAGCCGGAGTTTCCTGGCCGAGCTAGCTCAATCTGAAGCTCGGGCGCAGCGATGCCGGCAAGAAGCATGGCCGCCCGCGCCTCGGACTCTCCCCCGTTATCCGACCTTCCGTCCATATACTCGAACACATCAAACGCACGCGCAATGCCATGCAGCCCGCGACAATTAGCCTGCGCATACGCGCGCAATTCCTCGCGCTCGACGTCATACTCACGGGCCAATCCATCGACGTAGCCAAGCGCATACCGAAATGCACTCGTTCGAGCAATATCAACCACCGTTCGGTATGGATCCGTTACTGCAAACGGTCCGAACCGCCACACCTCGCCCGCTCGCCAGCGCCGATATTCAACGAATTCATACGTATCGCGCCTCGTAGACCGCGGCAACAGCACTTGTACTTTATTGAGAAGCGTGTGCGCCGAGCCTATGCCATATAGCAAAGCCGCAGTCGATCCGCAAAACACGGCATCCGGCTCAACGACTGCAATGGCAGACGCTAACTGAAAGACGCGGTCCTTAACGTCAAGGCTGTTCCAATAAACGGGATCGACATATACATGGTTGTAAAGAAGAAGCAGAAGCTTTTCCTGCATAAGATCGCGCGCGCGACGTTCATCCCAAGGGTCAATCGTTACAAGCAACTGTCCATCTTGATGAATTCCAAGCGCCGTAAACAGCATCCTTGCGTATGACTGCGGAAAATGTTTGCCTTTATCGAGCATAACTAGCCCCACAACTATCAAGAACAAGCGAATAGCATTACGCTATCGCAGAACGGCGTTCAATAATCTTGCCAAAAGCTGACCAAAAGCTTGACGCCGCAGCTCAGGGCTTCAAAAGGCATTTTGAAGCTCGGCAGACGGTAGCCACAGGCCTCTCAGCGGTGTCAAAAACCTCCCTTACAAAAAGTTGCGGTGAAATACGGACTGCAGGAGCTCGTAAAAGCCGAAAAACAGTCCGTATTTCACCGCAACTTAGGAGGGGATGTGGGGTCCCCGGCGCATACATAAAAACGGCTCTGGTCGCAAAGGGGCCAGAGCCGTTAAGCTATCTTGTGGAGCGGGCGACGGGAATCGAACCCGCGTCATCAGCTTGGAAGGCTGGGGTTCTACCATTGAACTACGCCCGCAAGATATGGTCGGGACGACAGGATTTGAACCTGCGACATCCTGCTCCCAAAGCAGGCGCGCTACCAAACTGCGCCACGTCCCGAAGGTGTTGAGCAGCTAAGGTCTAAACCTTGCGTGTCCCAAAGCGAAGGAAATTATAGGGGAGACTCCCCGCCTGTGCAAGCGCAGAAACCCTAGCTCCTCGAATGTGCGACAAACTGGCTATGGAGCAGACCAATCACGAACGCCGCCACGGCGACCGGCGCCCATGCGGCTCCAATGTCCGCCAGCGGCAGCGCATCGAACGGCAACCACGCGCCCGCAAAGAATGCGTCGCGGACCGAGGTGATCACACTCTGCACCGCGACAACGCCGCCGACCCAAACCCACACCTGCGGATGCGCGTCGCAAAAGCCATGCACCAGGCCCATAAGCACCAACACAATGGCAACAGGATACAAGGCGTTGAGCATGGGCACCGAGAACATGAGGATCATGTCGAGGCCCACGTTGGAGAGCACGCACGAAAACGCCGCGAACACAAAGGCAAGAATCGCAAAGGGGCGGCGCATGGCCTCCTCGGAAGCCTCCGCTCCCCCTTTAACCACATACGTCTCGCAGAAGTAGCGCGAGCAGCAGCTGATAAGGCCGATGCACACGTTCATGCAGGCGAGGAAGAAAATCGCAAAGACGACAACCGTGCCAGCAAGGCCAAAGTGCATAGAGGCCGAACGGGCGAGGATGGCGGCACCGTTGGTAGCATCGGGCATAACCGTGCCGAGTTGCATGCCGGCAAGCGCCAGGCCGCAGTAGATGATGGCCATGAGCGCGCCGGCGATCACACCGGAACGCGAAATCTCGAAGGCCACGCGCTTGTCATCGGTCACGCCCAGCTCGTGGATAGTCTCAGCGATGATAATGCCAAAGGCGAGCGACGCGAGCAGATCCATGGTCTGGTAGCCAGTCAGAAAGCCCTGCACGGTAGCGCCCGCATCGTAGGGAGTCTGAGGCTCGGCAGCCGGTCCCAGCGGCGATATCACGGCAGCACCCACGACCAGCACGATGAGCGCGATGAGTGCGGGGCCCGTAATGCGGCCGAGCACACGCGTAATGACGCCAGGACGCAGCGTGAGCGCAAACGCGACGACAAAGAAACCGACGGCGAACACCAGACGCGCCGTGCCGAGCGAGACACCCTCGGGCAGCAGCGGCACCAGCATCTCGAATGCCGTGGAGCTCGTGCGCGGAATAGCCAGGCACGGGCCGATGGCCAGATACACCGCCGCGACAAAGAACTCACCAAACTTGGGATGCACGCGACCGGCAAGCTCGCGCGCCGTACCGGCGAGCGCCACGGCGATAAAGCCCATGACGGGCAAGCCGATGGCGGCAATCAAAAAGCCGACCATGGCAAGCGGCGTGGCGGTGCCGGCCTGGAGCGCCAGCAACGGCGGAATGATCAGGTTACCGGCACCAAAGAGCATCGAGAACAGGGCGATGCCGACGGTAACGACATGGTCGGAGCGAAGACCGCGCGGGGCAGATGAAGCCATAGGGCCACCTTTCGGGTCGAAACAAAAACGGGACGGGCAAAACACCCGCCCCGCAAGTATAAACGCTTGAGCGTGTTTAACAGGCCAAATCGAGCAACGCCTCAACCGCCATGTCGACCTCTTCGTCCGTGTTGAAGTAGCCAAACGAGAAGCGCACGACGCCCTGGCGCTCGGTTCCCAGCGCTCGGTGCATAAGCGGGGCGCAATGGGCGCCGGGGCGCGTCGCAATCCCCCACCCCTGCATGAGCGCGTCCGATATTTCGGCCGAATCGACATCGCCCACGTTGAGCGACACGATCGCCGAGCGCGTCGGCTGGTCGAAGGCGCCGTAAAGCTTGACCCCCGAAATCTCGCGCACACCGGCCAGGAAGCGATCGGCGAGCGCACGCTCGCGAGCCGCAATCGCCTCGACTCCGCCCTGGGCCTCGATAAAGTCGAGGCCGGCGGAAAGGCCAGCGATACCGTGTCCGTTGAGCGTGCCCGCCTCCAGGCGCGTGGGCCACTCATGCGGCTGCAACGCTTCGAAGCTGTGCACGCCCGTGCCGCCCATGGCCCACGGAGCCACGTCGACGCCCTCCGCCACGGCCAGGCCACCGGTACCCTGCGGACCCATAAGCCCCTTGTGGCCGGTAAAGCACACGATATCGAGCCCCATGCCCTGCATGTCGATCAGAGACGCGCCAGCAGACTGCGACGCATCGACGATAACGAGCGCGCCGGCAGCATGCGCCATGGCCGCCACGCGCGCAACGTCAACGGCATTGCCGGTCACGTTAGAGGCATGCGTCACCACCACGGCACGCGTGCCCGGCGTCACCAGGCGCTCAAGCTCTTCATAGTCGAGTACGCCGTTCGCATCGCAGCCGACATGTTCAACGGTAACGCCCCGCTCCGCCGCAAGACGATTGAGCGGACGCAGCACGGAGTTATGCTCGAGCACCGTCGTGACCACGCGGTCACCGGGACGCACCACGCCGTTGATGGCGGTGTTGAGCGCCGCCGTCGAGTTGGGCGTAAAGCACACATGGTCGGCCCGCGGGCAACCCAGCAGGCGCGCGAGCTTGGCACGACAGCCGTGGATGGTGCGCGCGGCATCGAGTGCACCCGATGTGGCACCGCGCCCGGCATTGCCGAGCGAACACATCGCCTGCGTCACGGCATCGATCACCGTCTGCGGCTTATGCATGGTCGTCGCCGCGTTATCTAGGTAGATCATCGCACGACCTCCCACATGTCGATCACGGTAAAGCCCTCGGTGGGAACGCCAGCCGCGGCAAGCTCGCCGCGCAGCAATTTCTCATCCGAAGGCAGCGCCTTCCAAGCCAGGCCGCAGCCGGCCGCGACCTCCCCAGGCACGGGAATCGTGCGCCCGGGAAGGCCGCGCTCGATGCAAAGGCTCTCGCAACCCATGGCGGCCGCTGTGGTGGGAAACGTGATAACAAGCGCCGGGCGCTTCTCCCTCATGGCAATCCCGTCCACGCGTTACGGGCGCACGACGCGCACGGCCTGCTCCATCTTCTCCACGATCACGTACATGTTGGTGACCTCGCCCACCGCGAGCTGGTCCTTAATGCCAAAGTGATCGAGGCAGGTGCCGCAGGTGAGGATCTCCACACCCTGCTCGGCCAGCCCCTTAAGGTCGTCGAGCACCGGCGAGCCCTCGACGGTGAACTTGGCGCCGCCGTTGTAGAACAGCATGGTCGCGGGCAGTTCCTCCTGCTGCGTCACGGCAAAGATGAACGCCTTCATGAGCTTGTGGCCCAGCTCGTCGTCACCGCGGCCCATGCAGTCGGTGTAGACGGAGATGACCAGCTTCCCCTTGCCGGCGCTGGCGTCGCAGAAGGCGGCACCGTCCTGCTCAGGGTCGGCCACGGCAACGGCACCAGCAGTCGCGACGGTCACGTGCCACTCGACGTCAGAAACCTTCTCGACCGAGGCCGTGCAGCCCTTCTCCTGCGCCATCTTGGAGATATTCTTGACGGCGGCCTCGTTATCGACCGAGGTCACGACGGTGCCCTCGCCCTCAAGCTGCTTCAAGGCCTTGAGCGTCTTGACGACGGGCAGCGGGCAGGCATCGCCCATGGCGTTGACTTCAATCTTGGTAGACATAGTTTTCCTTTCGAGTTCATCGTTCTAAAACAGTACATAGTTCAATAAACGCGCCGCTAGCGGACAACGTGAACAGCGGGACCGCCCGGCACTGCCTCGCACACGCGACCGACAACGGCAGCAATGCGGCCCTCGGCATGCAGGCGGCGCGCAAGCTCATCCACATCGGCGGCAGGCGCCGCGATGAGAAGGCCACCAGACGTCTGCGGATCGTACAGCGCATCCAGCATGCCCGGCTCCGGGTCATCGTCGGCAGCCACACGTGGGCCAAAGAAATCCTGGTTTCGGTAGGCGCCCGCCGGAATAATGCCCAGACGCGCCATATCGAGCACCCGGTCAAAGAGTGGCACCGCCCCAGACGCAAGCTCAATCTGCACGCCCGATCCCTCAGCCATCTCGCACGCATGCCCAATCAGGCCAAAGCCCGTAACGTCGGTACAGCCGTGAAGCTCGAGCCCCTCGGCAAGGCGAATCGGTGCTTCGTTGAGGGTGCGCATCGAGTCAAACATCGCTGCGGCCTCATCCTGCTCGATGAGCTCGCCCTTAATGGCCGTAGTGATGATGCCGGAGCCGACCGCCTTGGTCAGCAACAGAGCATCGCCCTCGCGCGCGCCGCTGTTGGCGAGCATGCGATCGAGCGGGACAAAACCGCTCACGGACAGGCCGTACTTGGGCTCATCGTCATTGATGGTGTGGCCGCCCGCGATGGTGCAGCCGGCCTCAACGCACTTGTCGGCGCCGCCCGCCAAAATCTGCCCCGCAACCTCAACGCCCAGGCAGCTGGGAATGCACAGCAGGTTCATGGCATGGCTTGGTCGTCCACCCATGGCGTATATGTCCGACAGCGAGTTTGCCGCCGCGATCTGGCCAAACAGGAACGGGTCGTCGACCATCGGCGGGAAGAAGTCGATGGACTGAACGAGTCCCAGGTTCTCGCCAACACGGAAGACACTCGCATCGTCGGAGGTATCGAACCCCACGAGCAAGTTGTCGTTGGGCACATTGGGTAAGTCGCCCAGGACCTGGGCGAGGGCTCCAGGAGCCAGCTTAGCGGCTCAACCACTTGCGGCGGTCATAGACGTGAGCTTAATCTGATCGTCGAGCATCGATACCTCCTCTCAAATACAAACATTGCTTCCCAGTATACGCATGAACGCGCATCTACGACCGGCGCATCAGTCGAGTGCCTGCGCGCGAATCGCCGCGCCGATGGCGCCGGCAAAACGGGCTTCGGGCGAGGTGGTCACCGGCGAGCCCAGCAGCGCTCCCAGCCGCTCCACAACGTAAGCGTTCTCGCACAGGCCGCCGGTCAGGTAGTACGGGGCGCCCGCTGCCTGCCCGGCCATAGTCGCCACGCGCGACACGACGCTTTCGATCACACCGCGCGCGATGTTTTCGCGCGGCTCACCGCGACCGATCAGGCTAATGACCTCGCTTTCGGCAAACACTGTACACATGCTGCTGATCTTGGTTGGCTCACCGGAGCGGGCGAGGTCGGCCATCTGCTGCTGAGAAATGCCCAGACGATCGGCCATGATCTCCAAAAAGCGCCCCGTACCGGCAGCGCACTTGTCGTTCATGGCAAACTTGGCCACGCGGCCGCCTTTAAGTTGGATGACCTTGGTGTCCTGGCCGCCCACGTCGATCACGGTGCCGTGGTCGCCAAAGAGCGCCACAGCACCGGTGCCATGGCAGGTGATCTCGGTCACGACCTTGTGCGCATAGGGCACGGCGACACGGCCGTAACCGGTCGCGACCACACGCACGTCGTCGGCCGCCACGTCGTAGCCGGCCGAAGCAAGCTCTGCGCGCAGGCGCTCGGCCGCATCGACCGACGAATACCCCGTCGGCATCACGCAGGTCCAGGCGATCGCGTCATCCGCCTCCACCACCGCAGCCTTCGCAGCCGTCGAGCCGATGTCGATACCAATGCCAACCACGGCATCCTCCTTCACATGTGACAAGGGGACAGT
>CAKUGY010000010.1 GCA_934654835.1 uncultured Collinsella sp. | reverse complement strand
CCTCATCACCCTTCATCAGCGTGAGCCGCAGTTTACTGATATGGGTTATATGAGAGTAGAAAGGGCTCTCATGACAATGTCGATGTCCTTGTTTTCAAGCTCTTGAATGACGTGGAGATAAGTTTCCTGAGTGGTGGTCATGCTTGCATGGCCGAGCCTTCTCGATACGCTTGCAATGGATACGCCGGCAAACAAGAGAAGCGATGCGTGCGTGTGCCGTAACCCATGGACCGATATGACGGGTACGCCGACGTTTTTGCAGTGGCGCGCCAAAACGCTGTTCGCTGTTGAGTTGTATACCTTGCCCTTAACGAATATTGGCTCGGTCGGGGGAAGATTTCTCAATAGGCCTGAAAGTTGCATGATAAGTTGCCAGTCGAGTTGAACTTTCCGCACCGATGAGGCGTTTTTCGTAGGGACGAAGCCACCGCCATTCTTGTAGTCCCAGGTTTTGTTTACGGAAAGCGTTTGGTGGGCGAAGTCGAAGTCCTCGGGAGTAAGACCTAGCGCCTCGGAGAAGCGCAGGCCTGTTTTGGCGACGATGAGGATGAGCCAGTCCCAACTTGGTTCGCTTGTCGACAAGTCGAGGTCACCAAGCATGGCATGGAGCTCGAACTGGTTGAGGTATTTAATCTTCTTCGCCCGCGGTTGTTTGCCCTTGATGATTGCCTTTCGCGTGGGATCTCGTGGGATGAGGCCTTCATCGACGGCGTCCAGGATCGCGCCTTTCAGCTGATGGTGAAAATCCATGGTCGTTTGCCGCTCGTGATGTTCGGCGTAGCCATTTATGAGCTGTTGATACGAGGTTCGGTCCAAATCCTTGATCTTGAGGTTAGGGATAAGCCTGGCCAGCCAAGATTGGGTGAGCCGGTATTTCCCCATCGTGACTTCGCGGATAGCCCCCTCTTTATAGACGCTGACCCATTGCGAGTAGTAGTCGCAAAAGAGGGAATCTTCGGTGATGGCGATGAGCATTATTTGCCTCCTTCATCATGTGTGGCGGCTCACGCTGATGAAGGATGATGATGCCGCTCATTCGTCGATGTCGTAGCCACCTTCCAGGATAAATCTCTTGAGAAGCGCCGCAGCCCGGGTGTTCACCTTGAATGGCAGCAGGCTCTTGCCTTCCTTTTGTTCGAAGAAGGCTTTGGCACGGACTTTGTCAACCGAGTCCTTCAGGTCGTCAAAGCGTCCGAATTCGTTTATGTTCGATTCAGTCAAGTCAAGTGCCACCATGGCGGTGAGAAGGTCGCCGTCTATGCCTAGGGCTTCGACAACGCGCTGGACCTGAGCATTTTTGGCCTTGCAAGCATATGACGTAATGTAGTCCCTCAGCGTCATGCCCTCCTCAAGGGTTGCATCGCCGCGCTCCACGTCGTGCAGAAACAGCTCCGCAAAGCGCTGGTCGTCCTGGCTTAAAGACGCAAAAGAACGGTGAAGTTCCTCGCGTGCCTCCGCGAGGCCCTCATCGTCCTGTTCTAGACACTTTAGCCACTTCTCGAAGTTCGAGTTCATGTAATCGCTGTCAATGAGACCTGTGTCGATTTCCGTAATGTGCCCGTCTAGCTCGTAGGGCGCATCGGGAGCACCGCCCAGAGCACCGCCAGAGAAGAGCTCTTTGTAGCGCTGCACGAGGACGAGATAGGTTCGCTCGTCGATGATGGGTTGGACGAGGACGGACTCGCTGAGTCGCGAGCCCTCTTTCGGTTCTTCCCTGAACTCGTAGGTGTCCTGTTCCCATGTGAAGCCCTGTACCTTCGCGGCCTCAAGGAACTCGTTGAGCTCGACGAATTCCTTCGCGAACTTGCGCCTGGCTTCCTGCGATGCGGGGAGCTTCGAAAGGTCTCCTACGCCAGCGGCCTCGAAGACCATGAGTATCTCCTGAAGGCGCGCATCCATCAATGCGATATTCTCCGGTAGTTTCTGGACGAACATATCGAGCGGGCGGTCTCCCGAATATAGCTTCACCGCCGCCTCGATATAGCCCTTCATAGTATGGGGTCGGCGGTAATAGCGAATCGTGCCGAAAGGCTTATCGGGCCCAAACAGGCGGTTCGTGCGGCTAAACGCCTGGATGATGCTCTCGTAGTCGATCACCTTGTCGAGATAGAGCGTGTTGAGCCATTTGGAGTCGAAGCCCGTGAGCATCTGGTCAACCACGATGAGCAGGTCGATGCGGGAATCACGGTTGGTGTCGACGTTGACGTAGGGCTTCTTGTGGGACAGACGAGCCGAGACATCCTTCTTCATGGCGGGCCATGTGGGGATAGTGAACTCTTGGCCGTATGCCTTGTTATAGTCTTCTATGAGCTCGACCAGAGCATCTTCCTTTACCGTGGAGCCAGCGTTGTTGTCGATGCTCGGATCGAAAAGGGCAGTCACCTTCATCTGCGGGGCGCGCTCCTTGAAGGCTCGGTAGTAGTCGATTGCCTCTGGGATGGAGCTCGTCGCCAAGATTGCATGGAACTTGTTGCCGTGGGAGAGCACTGGAAAGCGGCGCAGGATGTCCTCGACAACCTTTCCGTGATGCGGGGTGTCGGGCCAGTATTGGGCGCGGGTAAGGAAATCCTCGATTCCCTTAATACGGTTGCCGGCGCCGTCGACCATCGGCCCCATGGGGACTTTTTTCGAGTCCTTATAGTAGTAGAAGACTTTGCTCTTTCGGCCATCGGAAATAGCTTCGGCCACGGTTGCGGCTTTCGCCTGCTCTAGGGCAACCGCTTCGCGCACGTCATAGTCATCGAACGTCGTCACCATGTAGGGGTCGAAGCCCAGTACGTTGCCGTCACGGATGCCGTCGGCGATGCTGTATCGGTGCAGGCACTCGCCGAACACCATTGCCGTGGTCGACCCCTTCTTCTGGTTCTCGTCGAGGATTGGCGTCCCCGTGAAACCGAAGAAGAGGGCATTGGGGAAGGCGCGGCGTATGTCCTGGAGCATGTCGCCGAAGGTGGATCGGTGACACTCGTCAATGATAAATACGATACGCTTGCCAGCCAGGCGGTCGAGCTCGGCTTGGGCAATCCCTGCCTCACCGGCCTTCAAGTTGCTCATCTTTTGGATAGAGGTTACGATAAGGCGATTCTTGGGGTCGTCACTAGCGAGCTTGGACTTGAGGACCTGCGTGTTCTCAGTGCCCTGCACGTCGTCGGCGTCGTCGGCGAAGGAGCGGTACTCCGAGAGCGACTGCGTACCCAGCTCAATGCGGTCCATGAGGAACACGACCTTGTCGGCATCATGGGAGTCGGCGACAAGTTGGGCCGATTTGAAGCTCGTCATGGTTTTACCGGAGCCGGTGGTGTGCCAGATATAGCCACCGGGGCGACCAGGCGTGCTGCTGTGCCGTGGCTCGTCCCATTTGCATCTGCGGACCTTGTCCGAGATGGCCGCGGCGGCATAGTACTGGTAGCTGCGCATGACTTTTAGGCAGCCATCCGAGCTGTCGGCCACGGTATAGAACCCAATGAGCTGATGCGCCATGGGAATGGAAAGTAGCGTCGAGGTGAAGCGCTTCCACTCGTCAGTACCGGGCTTGTCGCCCGCGCAGACGGGCTCGTTGTTAAAGTCTTCCCAGTGGAAGAAAAAGTTGGGGTTGAACGCACCCGCTCCGGGGTTGGCGAAGTACCGCGCCTCGTCAGGGGTCATTCCCACAAAAATCTGCACTAGGCGGAAGAGCCCCGTGAACACACCTTCGTGCGCGTATTTTTCAATCTGGCCGGTTGCCTGGCTTACGGGCACACCGCTGCGCTTAAGCTCGATATGGATGACGGGCATGCCGTTGATGAGCAGGCATAGATCACCGCGACGATCGTTAAGGATTTTGCTTTTTGCGGGATAGATTGGCTGTTGGGCGATTTGGTAACGGCTTTGACCTGCGGCGATTTCTTGCCGGTCGTAGATTTTCAGGCTGACTTCCTTGCCTAGATGAAGGGCATCATCAGGATTGTCGCGCGTGATGGCAATGGTTTTGCCGTTGATGAACCCGTTGAGCGCCAACGGGGTCTTAAGTGTTTCGATCTGTTCGATGACCTGTGCCATCTCACCCTGCGTTAGCGGGCAGCCATTCAGACGGTCTATGCCGGCGTTGTTGTTGAATAGTATCTTTGCCCAGTTTTCGATAAGATCTTGTTCGGTAGGGTAACGAAGAACACCCTCTGCATCGTCCCAGCCGTGTTGCTTCAACACGGTAATAACCGCCTCTTCGAACGAAGATTCTTTATCGAAAACCATGGCAAAAACCCATCTGCGAAATTGCAAAAAGCGCATTTAACTTATCTCAATAATTATAGGTCCGGTAACCATTTCCCCGGGATGGCCCAGGCCCTCTGAATTGACTGACAGGGCATTTTAGAGCCGCTTCGGCCACTCTGGGCGCCTCGCCCATCAGCTATAGCCGCTCCGCCTACCTCCCCTCCGCTTTCAGCCTCAGCAACAGATCGCTCAGCTCGGGGCACTTGCTGGAGAGGCGCGTCTGGGCTCGCTCGCCCATCCCCCATCGCTGACGGATCTCCTGGGCGCGCGGACTCACGCGGTAGCCCCCGTCCATCACCTGCTTGAGCAGCCTAGCGGTCACGCGCGCATCGGCTAGGGCACTATGGGCGTGACCCGTCGATTCATCAAAATCGATGCCAAACCACGCCGTCGCGTCGCCCAACGAGACGCGCCCGTGGCTGCCCACGTCCATGATCGAGGTGTAAAACGCCTGCAGGTCGGCCTAGTCCGTAGGAAAGGCGGCGAGGTCGATGCGCTTCGCCTGGCACTCGGTCATAAGCTGCCGTCGGTCCGCCTCGCTCCAGCAGACCACCTGGGCGGAGTAGCGACCAATCCAATCGCCGAGCCTTTTCATCACCATGTAGAGCGGATCGGCCATCGCGGTGTCCACGGCCGATATCCCCGTGAGCTCGCGGACGGGATACGCAACGCCTTCGGCATATTCCGTCTGCACAAACTGCGAGAACTCGCCCATCACGTTGCCGCGATTATCGAGCTTGACGGCGCCGACCTCGATAATCTCATTGCGCAGCCCGCGACGCTGGCGCTGCTTTGGCACCAGTGCAAACTCAAAGTCGAGCACAATCTGGCGCACAAAGTTCGTCGTATCGATAGCCGAGACACCCGGCATCTTTTTGTCTGACACGGTCAGGGCCTTTCTCCGTCAACTGTCGCTCGTTACATAGGCGGCTACATTGCCGCAAGGATAGGCTCCCGTGCGGACATGAAAGCAGGGCGGTGCCATATGCGCCGGGCCCGCTCCGCACGGACAAGCCCAGGAGAGTCGCTCGTTTTATTCAAATGCCTGTGGATAGGATTTAGGCCCGGTGACTTGAATCAGCGGTCATCCCGGGCCCATCAGAGCTCGTAGAGCTCTTAATTGCTTTGGTCTCGCCCTTTATAGCGTTTGTCGGGCTTTCCGAGGCACTCAAGCAGCGTTCGAAGCATAACACGCACTGCCATTAAGGCATTGACCCCTTGACCAAGCAACGGCGCTGCCCAGCTTTCCAGAACTTGGGCTGCCGTCGGCCTCATTCTATCCGCGGGCACCAGGTTTAACAAATGGAATTTCGGTAATGGAGGCCTGGCGCTCGCCGGATTCTGGATTCTGGAACGAGCTTTCCGCTGGAGCCACTTTGGGAAAGTGCATCCCACTCTGGAATCGAAAAGTGAGACGCAGTTTCCCCGAGCGGTCCCTTTGGGAAAGTATGTCCCACTCTGGGCGCGAATTCCGGGATGTACTTTCCGCCTGGAGCCGATCCGGAAACGGCATCCCGTTTTGGAGCCAAATTCCGGGAAGCACTTTCCACCAAGAGTCGCAAAGGGAAGCGCATCCCATTCCGAGCATCAATTCTGGGATGAGGTTTCCTCCAGCAACAGGCTCAGCAAAGAAAGGGTCCATTCAGCCATTCTTCAGAACAGGCTTTCCAGAACGGCCTCTCCCACCGGGCCATCGCGGCACCGAAAGCGAACATATATTCGTATTTATAGCTGCAATTTGATAGAATAGCTGTTGTTGACGGCAGTTCCATGTGCCGGGCAGCGCCCTCCATGCGACGGGAGGTGATGCCCATGACCGATCTGATTGATTTCGTGAAGCTCCTGACCGCTCTAGTCTCGCTCCTCACGGCGCTTATCGGACTTTCCGAGGCGCTTAAGCAGTGCTCGAAGCGTAGCAGAAGGGGTCGACGCCATTAAGGCATTGACCCCCTAATCTAAGCAACGGCGCTGCCCAGCTTACCCAACTTGGGCTGCCGTCGACACCATTCTACCCATGGGCGTCGGATTTAACAATTGGTTTTTCGGTTACGAGGCCTTGGCACCCCGTGCCCCCACACCGCAAAGCCACTACGCCCCAAGCGCCGCCATGGGGATCACTGCCACGCCGTCGTCGCGCGTGTAGGCGATGCTCCCCTTTCCAACCACGACCGCCAAAAACGCCGGCGCGGCATTCTGGGTGGCAGGATTAGAGAGTACTATCCTCTCCAGCGCCTTGAGGCTTCTCGCTCCGTCGTCTGCCTTCGCATCGCTCAGCTTGACCTCGATGGCACCCCAGCGCCCGTCGTGCTCGACGACCAGATCGACCTCAAGGCCCTTCTCGCCGCGGAAATAATGGACGCTGTTGTCGACGCCGCCGTAGGTGGATAGGAACACGCGCACGTCGCGCAGAACGAGGTTCTCAAAGAACATCCCCAGCGTCTGTATGTCGCCAAGCAGCCGCTCAGGAGTAGCCCCCAGCAACGCCGCCGCAAGCGACGGGTCACAGAAGTAGCGCTTGGGGCGCACGCGAACGCGGGCCTTCGAGCGTACGTACTGGCTTGCTGCCTCTTGCGCGAGCTCGTCCGAAAGCCCAAGGTTTGCAGGTCAACCGCCCTGTAGCACCAGCGGGCGACGTCATCCTGCGAAATTACGCCATTCTTGATGTAGTTTTTACGCCATTCTCGATGTAGGTTTTACGCCTGGCATCCTTGGCGCGACGCTCGCTCAACCACCCGATCACTAAATCGCCCTTATTCCGGGACGCGCTTTCCGCCCCATGCCTCTAACGGAAAATGGGTCCCACTCTGGAACTCAATTCCGGGACACAGTTTCCGGCAGAGGTGCCACTGGGAAAGCTCATCCCGGTTTGGAGGCTAAATCTGGGATGCAGTTTCCGCTTGAGGGCCGATCCGGAAACGGCATCCCACTCTGGGGCCGAGAAATGGGATGCAGTTTCCCCGGGCGGCCTCAGCGGGAAAGTACGTCCCATTCTGAGGGTTGATTCTGGGACGCGTTTTCCCGAGCGGGCTCTTTGGGAAAATGCATCCCACTCTGGCCGCCGGCCCAACGCTCATATCACACGTCCTTGAGCATGTGCTCAGCAGTTTCAATACAGCAGGAAAACTGCCGTTTTTCGGAAAAGTACACGTCCCTAAACTTACCTGGTTTTCATAACTTTCGACCGTTCAGGGGTGCCGATTACCGCTCACCGATTCAGTTTCAAAATACGACGTCAAAACAGGCCATCTACCTGCATGGTTAGATTTTGGTCAGCTTTTGGTCAGCTGAGCGGCAAGTTCTGGCTGATACGTTTTTGCTACCCCAAAAAGAAGGAGGTAGCCCATGACGCATTGCAACGACCAACGTATCGACCAGCTGTTAGCCCAAGCCGAGCGGGAGGGCCGATGCCTTATTCCCCCGAGCACGGCAATCCGCAAAGCGCTCCTTCGGCGCACTGGCAGCACGGTCGTCTCGCCCATGCCGGGGCTGTTTGCACGCAAGGCGCGTTGGGATGAGCTCAACCGGGCACAACGTCATGTCGAGATTGTCCGTGCGCTTGCGGTCGCCCATCCCGATTGGACGTTCTGCTCGTTTTCAGCAGCTTGTCTGCTAGGTCTCGAAGTCTCGTGGCGACACCTGAACGTCGTGCATGTCTGCAGTGAGACAAAGCCGTCAGCTCGACCGGGCGCACGGATCCAGCGGCACCGGACCGAGCCGGCCGGCGCGATAGACCAAGGCGGCATATCGATAACGCCGCCCATCCAAACGGTAACGGATTGTCTGCTGCAGACCGGTTTTGCCGATGGCATGCCCATTGCCGATTCGGCGATCTCAAAGCTCGGCCTTACGCGCGAGCAGCTGATGGAAGCAGTCGAAAAACGGGCAGGCGCTCGCAACGGTCGCGCGGTGCGCACTGCGCTCACCACGCTGCAATATGCCGACGCGCGCGCCGAAAGCGGCGGGGAATCAGTCGCTCGAGCCGTCATGATCGAGACGGGCTTTGCGCCCGACCGACTCCAATACGAACTGACGGACCCCTTCGATTCGACCGAGAGCATGCGAACGGATTTTGCCTGGGAGCGCCAAACTCGGGAGCTCACACTGGGCGAACTCGACGGCTTCGTCAAATACACCGACCAGGCCATGCTCGCGGGGCGCACTACGGCCGAGACGCTCGTTGCCGAACGTCAGCGCGAGGCACACCTATCGCTCTACGGCCATCCGCTCATCCGCTTTACCATGAACGAAGTCCGCTCGGCAGGGGTCTTGGCGAAGAAGCTGCAAACGGCAGGGGTCAGGCAGACCGCACTACCGACATGGCTCAACGACGTGGACTTGTAGAGGTTGATGAGCAGCGCATTGACGCATCGCATCTCCCCCATCTGGGACACGCTTTCCCATTGACCGCTACAACGGAAACCGTGTCCCAGTCCGAGCACTCAAAACGGGACGCACTTTCCAGATGAAGCCCTCAGCGAAAACCGCGTCACGGAACAGACGCTCGAACTGGGATGCAGTTTCCCAAAGTGCACCCAGAGGGAAAGCGCATCCCACTCCAAGCTCAAATTCTGGGACGCAATTTCCCGATGGGGGCCATTTGGGAAAGCGCATCCCACTTTGGAGCCTGATTCTGGGACACAGTTTCCCAAACAAGCTCAACGGGAAAGTGTGTCCCACTCTGGAGTCGAATTCCGGGACGCGGTTTCCGAAGCGAGCCCAAAGGGAAACTGCATCCCGTTCTGGGCGCCAATTCTGGGATGCAGTTTCCGCTTCAAACACAAAAAGCCCCGGCTCGCGAAGAGTCGGGGCCAAAGGCGCAGCGTATGCAGTTGAGGTTGAGCAGGGAGCTCGTCCGTCCTCCACCCTATCCGCGGTTACGGGCGCGGCCGTACGGCGTATCCACCATAGGCAGATCCGGGCGCAGCTTGCCGTCAAACGCGCGGTAGGCATTCTGCACGGCAGGCGCCGTGGGGATCGTTGCAATCTCGCCGATACCCTTGCCGCCGTATGCCACGGACAGCAGCTCGTCCTTCTCCACGTAGATGGCGTGGATATCCGGAATCTCGGGCGCACGGAACAGCCCGAGCGTGCCGTACCTTGCCTGGGGCACGCAGTCCTTGAGCGGCCAGTCCTCGGTAAGCGCATAGCCCATACCCATGAGCACGCCGCCTTCGATCTGGCCCTGGATCGAGATGGGATTGACCACCTTGCCCGAATCGTGCGCGGCGTAGACCTCGCTCACGCGGCCGTCGTCGTCCAGGATGACCACATGTGTGGCAAAGCCGTAGCAGATGTGGCTCTTGGGGTTGGGCACGTCCGCGCCAAGCTTGTCGGTCGGCTCCAAGTACACGTAGCTAAACTCGCAGCCCTCGAGCGCCTTGATGGCAGCCGCGGGGTCCTGAGGATGCATGCCCTGACCGGCGACGAGTTCCTGCGAGCGCAGCTGATAGGCGCGACCGTCGTCGTACTCGATCTTGACGCCGTCGCCATGGGCGGCAACCGGAGCGGTGGGCGCAGGCTTGCCGGCCTCGATGCCAAACATGGCGTCGCGCAGCAAGAAGGCGGCGCCGCGCACGGCCTCGCCGGTCACGACCGTCTGACGCGAGCCAGACGTGGTACCGGAGTCGGGGGCGTTCTCGGTCGAGCACTCGCCGTTGGCAATGCAGCTCAGCGGCAGACCGCAGGCCTCGGCAACGTCCTGCAAAAAGACGGTGTTGCAGCCCTGGCCGATGTCGGACGTGGCGGCATAGACCACGGCACGGCCGCCCTCGACGCGAATCTTGCAGCGACCGGCATCGGGCAGGCCCACGCCCACACCGGCGTTCTTCATGGCGCAGGCGATGCCAGCGTGGCCGGGATGCGCATAGTAGGCATCCTTGACCTCGAGCAGCGTCTCCTTCAGCGCCGTGGAGCAGTCGGCAATCTGGCCGTTGGGCAGCACCTCGCCTGGCTCAATCGCGTTCTTGTAGCGAATCTCCCACGGATCCAGACCGACCTTCTCGGCCAGCAGGTCGATGAGGCTCTCGAGCGCAAACTCGGACTGACACACGCCAAAGCCGCGGAAGGCACCGGCCGGCGGGTTGTTAGTGTAGTAGCCAAAGCCGCGAATGTCGGTGTTCTGGTACTTGTAGGGGCCGACGGCATGCGTGCAGGCGCGCTCGAGCACCGGGCCGCACAGCGACGCGTAGGCACCGGTGTCAAAGTTGATCTCGCAGTCCAGGCCGGTAAAGTTGCCCTCGGCGTCGCAGCCCAACGTAAAGGTGCCGTCCATGGCGTGGCGCTTGGGATGGAACGCGAGCGACTCGGCGCGGGTGAGCTTGCACTTCACAGGACGCTGGAGCTTATAGGCAGCAAGCGCGGCCAGGTGCTGGACGGACACGTCCTCCTTGCCGCCAAAGCCGCCGCCCACGAGCATGGTCTCGACGACCACGCGCTCGGGCTCGTTGTCCCAGCCAAACATGTGGGCGCACTCTTTGCGCGTGTCGTAGGCGCCCTGGTCGGTCGACTGCACCTTGACGCCGTTCTTATACGGGAAGGCCACGGCGCACTCGGGCTCCAAGAAGGCATGCTCGGTAAAGGGCGTGGTAAAGCGCTGCGTCACGGTAAACGCGCTCTCGGCCAGCGCCTTGGCGGCATCGCCGCGCGTCACGTGACGGCTCTGGCACACGTTGTCCTTGAGCTCCACCGTGTTGCCAAAGGCAAAGAAGCTGTCATGCAGGCGCGGTGCGTCGGCGGCCCTTGCCTCGACAATATTACGCACGGGCTCCAGCGGCTCGTACTCGATCTTTACGAGCTTCTTGGCCTTCTCAAGCGTTGCCTCGTCCTCGGCAACCACCAGTACGATGGCGTCGCCCACGCAGCGGGTGATATCGCCCTGGGCGATCATGACGTCCCAGTCCTGAATGAGGTGGCCGACCTGGTTGACCGGCACGTCCTCGGCGCGCAGAATGCCCACCACACCAGGCAGGGCCTCGGCCTTGGAGGTGTCGATGGAAAGCACGCGGGCGCGCGGAAACTTGGAACGCACCGCGCTGGCATAGGTCAGACCCGGCTGATCGTACTCGTCGATATCGTCGGGATACTTTCCCTCGCCGAGCACCTTCTTGCGCACGTCGATACGGAAGGCGCGCTTGCCCACGCCGTAGTCGTCGCCGCGCTCCAGGTCCTCGTCAATCTGCTTTTCGCCACGGAGCACCGTAGCGGCCAGCGAAATGCCCTCGATGATCTTCTTGTAGCCGGTGCAGCGGCACACGTTACCGCGGATGGCGTACTTGATCTGCTCCTCGGTGGGCTCGGGGTCCTCGGCGATGAGCGCCGCGCCCGCCATGACCATGCCGGGGATGCAAAAGCCGCATTGCACGGCGCCCACGGCGCCAAAGGCGTACACAAAGGCCTCGCGCACGTCCTCGGGCAGACCCTCGACGGTCACGATGTTGCGGCCGGCGGCAAGGGCGGTGGTCAGCACGCACGCCTTCACAGCCGCACCGTCCACGTGGATGGTGCAGGTGCCGCAGGCGCCCTCGGAGCAGCCGTCCTTGGCGGAGTGGATGTTCAGGTCGTCGCGCAGGTAGCGCAGCAGCGGCTTGTTTTGGGTCGTCGTACGCTCGACACCGTTAACGGTAAAAGTGAATTCCTGTGCCATGGTGATTCCCTTCTACACGCCAGCGGCGATGCCGGTGCGGTCGTGTATGGCGCCATGCGGGCACACGACGGCGCACATACCGCACGACAGGCAATCCGTGCCGTCGATATGGGCGCAGTTGTCCTCGATACGGATAGCGCCGGCGGGGCACTTTTTGGCGCACATGCCGCAGCCGATGCAGCTGGTGTCGCAGATCTTGCGGGCAATGGCGCCCTTATCGGTGTTGTTGCAACGCACCAGGATGTTCTGGTAGCCGGGGACGAAGGCAATCACGCGCTGCGGGCACGCCATACCGCACAGGCCGCAGCCCGTGCACTTGGAGCGATCGACGCGGGCGACGCCATCGACCAGCTCGATGGCACCGTGGGGGCAGGCCGTGACGCAAGCGCCACAGCCAATGCAGCCTTCGCTGCAGCGGGCGTCGCCGCCTGCGGAAGCACAGCCGCTTCCGCAGGCAACGTAGGCCACGTTATGTTGAATAGCTTTGGCCATAAAGACTCGCCTATTTCTTAAGAAGGTACGAATAGTTGTCGCGCACGGCCCTAATGGTCAGGCGGACGGCCTCGGGCAGGCCGGTGTTGACGGCATCGACCGAGACGGTACGGACCGTGCCGGCGACGCGGACCTTAAAGTGATCCTCGTCCACGGCCAGGAAGCCCTCGTTCTCGGAGTTCTCCATGTCCTGCTCGCTCCAGAACAGGGTGAGCTTGTCCTTGTAGGGACGACCCTCCTGATAGGGGCAGAACACGGCGCAGTTGCCGCACTCGTTGCACATGCCGTCGACATGAACGACCTGGTGCTTATCCAGACCCGGGACCTTAATGGCCACGTTGGCGCGGTTGGGGCACACGTCGCAGCAGACCTCGCACACCGAGCCGCAGCCCAGGCAGCGGGTCTTGGTGCAGTTGCGCTTATCGCGGCAGAGCGTACCCTTGCGCTCGTAGCAGGTGTCCTCGCGACCGGCCTGAGCGTTGCAGTCGGCGTACTTGTTAAAGTCGACACCAGCGATGGCGCGGGCGACCTCGGCGGCGTCGGCGATGGCCTCGACCACGGTGGCCGGACCGCGACGGCAGTCGCCGGCAGCCCAGACGCCCTCGACGCCGGTGGAGGTGGCGGCAAGGCGGCCGCGACGGTCGTGCTCGACGCCCGCGGCGTCGTACAGGCTGGCATCGATGCCCTCGCCCACGGCGCAGATCACCGTGGTGGCGGGCAGCTCGACGGTCTCGCCCGTGACGACGGGGCTGCGACGGCCGCTTGCATCCGGCTCGCCAAGCTCCATAACGTCGCAGGTCAGCACGGCGCCGTTGAGCGCCTTGGGCGCCAGCAGCTCGCAGAACTCAACGCCATCGGCAAGAGCAAGATCGAGCTCTTCCTCGTCGGCGGGCATCTGTTTCTTGGTGCGGCGATACACCAGGCGCACGTTCTTCACACCAGCCAGGCGCTTAGCCACGCGCGCGGCGTCCATGGCGGTGTTGCCGGCGCCGATGACCACAACATCCTCGCCCAGCTCGAGCTTCTCGCCCTTCTTGGCGGCCTCGAGGAATTCCAGCACGTCCAGCTCGGCACCCTCGCCCAGACCGGCGGAGCCGGGCATCCAGGCACCGGTGGCCACGACCACGTCGGTAAAGCCCTGGGCCTTGAGCTCGTCGATGGACTCCACGCGGGCGTTGAGCTGCACCTTGGCGCCAAAGGCCAGGCAGAGCTCGGCGTCGTGCGAGATATCATCGCTGGCGATACGGAACTCGGGAATGACGTGACGGACCACACCGCCGAGGGAGTCGCGGGCCTCGAAGATGGTAACGGGCACGCCGGCGCGCGTCAGGAAGAACGCCGTCGCCAGACCGGCCGGACCGCCGCCGATAACGGCAACGTTGTGCTCGCTGTCATTGACGATGGCCTGGGCGCGCAGCTTGGGCAGCACGGCGGTCATGGCCTCGCGGGCAGCCTTGAGCTTGCTGGCGCGAATCTGGGCACCCTCGGGCTCGTAGAATGCACGCTCGCAGGCACGGCCGCAGGGATGCGGGCAGATGGTGCCAGTGATGAACGGCAGGGCGTTGCGCTCGATGATGATGTTGAGTGCGTCCTCAAAGCGGCCCTCGTCAACAGCCGCCAGATAGGCGGGAATGTCCTGCTGGATGGGGCAGCTCGTGCGGCACGGCGTGGTAAAGCAGTCATTGAGCGGGCTCTTGCCGGCGACCTTGCGGTCGGGCAGCGGGCGCAGCGGCTTCTTGTAGAGCGGGTTGGTGAGCGAATCGGTCTGGATCGCGGTCACGGCCTCGAGCGAGACGCCCGTGAACGGCTTGCCGTCCAGGTCGGTGAACTCGCCGGCCATCTGGCTAAAGCGCTCGTAGCCGCCGGGCTTGAGCACGTCGGTTGCCAGGGTGACAGGCCAAATGCCCGCGTCATACAGGGAGCGGATGTTGTAGACCGTGGCACCGCCAGAGTAGCTGATGCGCAGCTTGCCGTCGAACTGCTCGGTAATGCGGCGGGCGGCCTCGATGGTCAGCGAGAACAGCGAACGGCCGGACATGTACATCTCGGTGGAGGGCAGCTCGTTCCTCGTCACGTCAACGGGGAAGGTGTTGGTCAGCTTGACGCCAAACTCCAGGCCGCGCTCGGCGCACAGGGCAATCAGGCGCTCAAACATGGGAACGGCGTCGACCCACTGCAGGTCCTCGCGGAAGTGCGTGTCGTCAAAGACGATGTAATCAAAGCCCAGCTCGTTGAGGCGCTGGCGTGCAAACTCATAGCCCAGCAGCGTGGGGTTGCACTTGATGTAGGTGTTGAGGCCCTTCTCGGTGATCAGATAGGTCGCGATGCGCTCGATCTCGGCCGGCGGGCAGCCGTGCAGGGTGGACTCGGTGATGGAGTTGGACACGCGTGCCGGGATGGACTCGACAAACGCGGCGTCGACATGCTCAAACTTGTCCAGGTTGGCAAGGGCCCACTCGCGGCACTCGTTCCAGACCTCGGAGCCGCTGGCGTCCTTCATGCCCTCAATGTAGGCGTCGACCTTGGGACTCTTGATGCCCTCCAGGTCATAGCCCACGGACATGTTGAAGACAAAGCCGTCCGGGCTGCCCAGGCCATATTCGCGAGCGATGAGGTGGCAGGCGAACCATGCCTTGACGTACTCGGCATATGCCTGCGGAACCTCGAGCTCGGTCGACCACTCGCAGTTGTAGCACTCGTCCTGCGCCACGATGCAGGGTTTGTTCACACACTTGGAGAGCTCCTCGCCGTCCATAACTTGAACGGTCTTGAGCTCAAAGAAGCGGGAGCCGGCCACGTAGGATGCCACGATGTTCTGGGCAAGCTGCGTATTGGGACCGGCGGCCGGGCCAAACGGAGTCTCGATGCGCTCGTCAAAAATGGGAAGCGCGCCCTCCTGGTTGGTCGTGACCATCTTGCGCACGCCAAAGACGGCGCCCTGGGTCTTGTGCTCCTCGATGATCCAGTTCATCAGCTGCGAAAACGGGATCGGCCTCATGATGTCGCTCATAATGAGCTCCTCTCTGTAACGCCCGGCGAGACCGCGCGGCGGGCGAAATACGGTGTAGCGCTAGCACAGCGCCGACGACCCCGCGGAGGCCGCCTGTACGCGCGTCGAATGTGGCGAAACATCCGACGCGCGTGAATCTACTTGTGAATTAGTAGGTGCGCTCGTTGAGCGTGCCCCAAAGCTTCTTAGACTCGGCCATGGTCCACGCGTTGATCTTGTCCTCGTCGATACCGACGAATTCGCGGTCCTTGTACAGGACCTTGCCGTTGATGATGGTGGTGCGGCAGTTTTTGCCCATCATGCCAAAGAGCATGTGGCCGTCGATATTCTCCTCACTCAGCGGCGTAAAGGGCTTGTAATCCATCACGATGACGTCGGCGGCGGCACCGGCCTCGAGCACGCCGAGCTTGCGGTCGAAGTACTTGCTGGCCATCTTGGCGTTGTTCTCGAACAGCATGGTCATGGCCTCGCACCAGCCCACATTGGGCATGGCGGCGTTGTGGCGCTGAATAATCAGGAAGACCTTGAGGCTCTCGAGCATATCGTGGGTGTAGGCGTCGGTGCCCATGCACACGGGGATGCCGCGGCGGAAGAACTCGAGCACGGGAGCGCAGCCCACGGCGTTGCCCATATTGGATTCGGGGTTGTTGACCAGCCAGGTGCCGGACTCCTTGACGATGTCCATCTCGGCGGGCGTCACGTGGATGCAGTGGCCGAGCATGGTGTCGGGACCGAGTAGGTTGTGCTGCAGCAGGCGCTCGACGGGACTGATGCCACCGCGGTTGAGGCGGGAATCCCACACGTCGTTCATGCCCTCGCACACGTGAATGTGGAAGCCGGTCAGGCCGTTGTTGGCCTCAGCCATCTTATCCATGGTCTCGTCCGAAAGCGTAAAGGTGGCGTGACCGCCAAACATGGCTGCAATCATGTGGTTGTCGTTATCGCGACGCTCCTTGGCGGCCCACTGGGCAAATTCGGCGTTCTCGGCAATGGCCTGATCGCACTTTTCCTGACCGCGGCGGTCGGAGACCTCGTAGCACAGGCACGAACGCATGCCCAGCTCTTGAGCGGCGTCCTTAATGGTAAAGAGACTGCCCGGGATCTCGCAGAAGCTCGCGTGGTGATCGAAGATCGTGGTGACGCCGTCGCGGATGGAATCCAGGATCGTGGCATAGGCGCTGGCCTTGGTGCCATCGAGCGTCAGATTGTCGTCGATCTTCCACCACTGCTGCTCAAGATTCTCCAGGAAGTTGGTGGGGTTGCAGCCCTTAATGGCAAGGCCGCGGGCCAGACCCGAGTAGATGTGGGTGTGGCAATTGATGAGTCCGGGCATGATGAGGTTGCCCTGGGCGTCGACGTACTCGGCATCCGGGTACTTGGCCTTGAGCTCGCGCTCGGGACCCACTTCGACGATCGTATCTCCGTCAATGGCGACCGCACCGTTGGGAATGAACGGGGTCTGAGCGTTGCGGGTAAAGACGGAACCGTTAGCGACCAGAAGCATAAATGCTCCCTTCAACATCAGAGGCGGGGTTTGACACCTCTGACATAGCGGAAGTGCGAAGCGCCGGCCTACACCGGAAACGGGCCCTCTCCCGTCAACGCTTCACCAAAGGGATAAGCCCTTTGAAGTGCGGCTTGGCGCCGCAAGACGTTGGCGGACGAGGCGATGCGTCCGCCAACGAATAGCACCGAATTGGCTACTTCTTGCTCTCGGGCAAGACCAGATCCACGGCAGCATCCTTGGCGGCATCGATGTGCTGAGCCACGGGCGGCGTCTGCGGAAGGATCAGGTTGAGCGCGATGGCCATGATGGCAGTGGGGGTCACGGCGTTGGAGCCGATGACGGTGGACACCCAGGTAGGCATGCCCTCGCCGGCGAGGCAGCCGCTGGCCATCCAGATACCCAGGCCAAAGACGACCGAGGTACCGACGATGGTGGTGGTGCGTTGCGTGAGGCCCTCGCGGGTGAACATGCGCACGCCGTTCATGGTGATGGTGCCAAAGACGCCGACGGTCGCGCCGCCGATGACAGGCTGCGGGATGGCGGAGAGCACGGCAGAGAGTTGCGGGAACAGACCGGCGATGGCAAAGACGGCCGCGATGATCACAAAGACCCACTTGTTGACGACCTTGTTGGAGCAGATGATGCCCACGTTCTGGCCAAGGGCGCTCGTGGGAAGGCCGCCGAGGAAGCCGCCGACCATAGAGGTGAGGCCCTGGGAGACGATGGCGCCGGAGAGCTCGCGCTCGGTCGGCATACGGTCGATGGAGCCCAGGCAGGCTGCGGACACATCGCCGATGACCTGGATGGCGACCATGGGGAACACGACAGCGAGGGTAATGCAGACCTCGGGATCAAACTCGAGCGCATAGGGCATGAGCTTGGGAAGGGCGAAGACCTGGGCGGTGGCGACGCTGGAGAAGTCGATCATGCCAAAGGGGATTGAGACGATCATGCCGACGATCATGCCAAAGAACACGGAACCCAGCTTGAGCGTGCCCTTGCCAAAGTTGGCGAGCGCAAAGACCACGGCGAAGGTGATCAGAGCGACGCACCAGGCCTGCGGGGTGCCCCACAGCGGCGTACCCATGCCACCGGCCATGTATTTGACGGCCGTGGGATACAGCGAAACGCCAATGGAGAAGATGACCGTACCGGTCACGACGGGCGGGAACAGCCACTTGATCTTGCTGTAGGCAAGACCAAACAGGACCGCGACGGCGCCGCCGACGATCTCGCCGCCCAGCAGCGCGCCAAAGCTAAAGCCCGAGGCGCCCATGGCCTGCAGGGCCGGGAGGAACGCGAACGAAACGCCCATGACGATGGGCAGGCCGCCGCCAATGCGACGGAAGGGGGCGAAGGCCTGAAGGGCCGTGTCGATTGCCGAAAGAATAAGGGCGACCTGAATGATGTCGGTGCTCTGCTGGCTATCGAAGCCATAGACGCCGGCCATGATGACCGCCGGGGTGATGATACCGGCAAACGATGCCAGCACGTGCTGAAGCGCACACGGGATCATTTCCTGTACAGGGGGCTTGCCTTCACGAGTAAACAGGGCTTCAGTGCCGTTCGTTACCGTCTCCTGGGCCATTTGACCACCAATCCTCGAAATAGAATTTTCGCATCTAGACGTCTATTTTGACGCAGTGCGTGGTTGAGGTTGTGCCTTCGTTTCATATCGTATTAAAGATTTTTCTTATTCTCAATAATAATTTTTTGTTATCAGACTATTCTTCAGGTGGAATAAAGCGTTTTCGCAGGTCAGAAACGTGCTTGCTCTGAGTAGCATCTTACATTTCTTTTGGTCGACCGTTTACCGCCAAATTCCTACCGTTCGTCCGTATTACGTCGTGTACCTGCGGATATACGAGATGATGAACGGCGTGTTACCATGATAAAAAATTGTTATGAACGCCTTCGAATTATTTTCGATTTCAATCGCAAAGGAGTTGCCCATGAACGAGACCGTACGTCGCTTTTTGCCGATGGTCGATTTCCTGGAGCAGATACTCGGTAAGAACAGCGAGATTGTCCTGCACGATTTCTCGGATATCGACCATGCCATCATCGATATTCGCAACGGCATCGTGAGCGGCCGCAAAGTCGGCGGCCCCGCTACCGATCTGGCGCTCAAGATTATGCACGACCCCAAGTATCACGACCTGCCCTTTATTACGGGCTATGAGGGCCGCGGCGCCGGCGGCAAGACGCTGGAGTCCGCGACGTTCTTTATCCGCGAGGACGACGAAATCGTCGGCATGCTCTGCGTCAACACCGATCTTTCGACCGTGCGCAACATCAACGCCATGGCGCAGCAGCTCATGGCGTGCTTCGACGCCGCCCCGACGCGCACTGAACCCGCCCCCATCGAGGTCGAGAGCTTGTCGGAGTCCACGCAGGAGCTCATCGACCGCAGCATTGCCGAGTTGCTGACCGCGCGCGGGCAGGATACGGCATCGCTTGGCCAGAGCGACCGCGTGGACGTCATTCGCCACCTCAACGGCAACGGCGTGTTCATGCTCAAGGGCGCCGTGGCCTGCGCCGCCACCGCACTGGGTATCTCGGAGCCCAGCGTCTACCGCTACCTGCAAAAAGTCCGCAAGGAAGGCTAGTCCCGCGATCCGCATGCGACGAAGGATCGCGAATCATTTTTGCCCCCTCGCTTGACAAAAAGAGCCCTGCAGCTCGCACGCGCTGCAGGGTTCTTTTTTGCATGTCATGTCTTGTTTCGCCTACATCTTAGAGGGCGGCGATGACCTCGATCTCGACCAGACCGCCGGCCGGAAGAGCGGCAACCTGGAAGGCACTGCGCGCGGGGAACGGAGCCACGAACTTGGAGGCGTAGATCTCGTTCACGGCAGCGAAGTCGGCGATGTCGGCCAGGTAGACCGTGGTCTTGACGACATCGGCAAAGGTGGCACCGGCAGCGGTCAGCAGGGCCTCGACGTTGGCGAGGGACTGCTTGGCCTGGGCCTCGACGCCCTCGGGCATCTTGCCGGTCGCGGGGTCGATGCCCAGCTGGCCGGACAGGAAGACCATGTTGCCGGTCTGGATGCCGGGGGAATACGGGCCGATGGCTGCGGGTGCGTTATCAGAAGACACAACGGTCTTGCTCATGTTTATCTCCTTACGAACAGTTGAGAGAGCGTGAGCGCGGCGTTCACACCGGGAGGCACAGTTCGGTCTGAACGCCGCGCTTGATTGGGATATTAGGGGAGCCGCTTGCTCGATGCAAGATAATTATCACGATGCGAGAATATTTTATCGCCCAACGGCGCCTGTCGGCCGCTGAACGGCATGACCGGACGGTGAAGCTCGCCGTAAGGGCTGCTGAAGACTTTGTCCTGCTTGGGCCACAGGGCTCGCCCGCCGCGACGGCCCCACTATACTTTTGAATATCTGAGCATTTTGAAAGGCAGGATATGACCGCAACCGCCAGTCGAACCACCAACCGCAGGCCCGAGCTCTTGGCCCCCGCCGGAGGCCCGGAGCCCTTTGCCGCCGCGCTCGCTGCAGGCGCCGATGCCATCTACTGCGGCATGGGCAGCTTCAATGCCCGCCGCAAGGCCACCAACTTTACCGACGAGGCCTTTGAGCAGGCATGCCGTGCCGCGCATCTAGCCGGGTCGCGCGTCTACGTCACGGTCAACATCGTCATCAAACAGTCCGAGATGGGCGACGCGCTGCAGCTCATCCATCGCTGCTCCACACTGGGCGCCGATGCCTTCATTATCCAGGACTGGGGCCTATTCTTTGAGGTCAAGCGCACGATGCCCGGCATCGAGACGCACATCTCGACCCAGGCGAACATCCACGACGACCGCGGGACCGTGTGGTGCCGCGAGCAGGGCGCCGACCGTGTGACCCTCTCGCGCGAGCTCTCCATCGATGAGATCGCCACCATTCACGACGCTGCGCCCGATGTGGACCTTGAGGTCTTTAGCCACGGCGCCATCTGCTTTTGCTATTCGGGCCTGTGCCTGCTTTCGAGCTTTGCCATGGCGGGTCGTTCGGCCAACCGCGGCATGTGCGCCCAGCCCTGCCGCCTGCCCTACGAGCTGATCGACGAGAACGGTCGCGTGCTCTCCCCTGCCGGTCGAGAGCGCGCGCTGTGCCCGCGCGACACCAATACCTCTCAGCTCGTCCGCCGCCTGTATGATGCCGGCGCCGCATCGCTCAAGCTCGAGGGCCGTATGAAGGCGCCCGATTACGTGTACTCCATCGTCGACGTGTACCGTCGCGAGATTGACGACATGCTGGCCGGAGCCGCCGTGGCTAAGGACGAGGAAGCCGCCCGCCAGCGCCAGCTCAAGCGCTGCTTTAACCGCGACTTTACGCACGCCTATCAGGACGGCACCTCGGGCGACGAGATGATGAGCTACGAGCGTTCCAACAACCGCGGCCAGATCGTGGGTACGGTGCTGGGCAGCCGCCTGGCCAACCGCGACGTGCGCGGTCTCAAGCCCGATGACCGCCGTCGCCGCGCCGCCATCGCCCGCATTGAGCTGTTTGAGCCCGTGGGCAAGGGCGACCTGCTGGAGCTTCGCCACGATGACGAATTCGACCAGTTCCTGACCACCATCGCCGCCGAGGATGCCGCCGCGGGCGACATCATTGAGTGCCGCGTGCCCCGCAGCATGCCCGAGGGCTGTCGTGTGCGCGTGATTCGCAGCCAGCGTGCCATTGACGCCGCCGGCGCCGCGCTCAAGCGCGACGTGTTGCGCCGCCGCGCCGTTGATGTGTCCATCGTGGCACGCCTGGGCGAGCCGTTTACCGTCACGCTCACCTGCTGCGACAACCCCGCGCTTACCGCCACCGCCACGGGCTTTACCGTCGAGGCGGCCAAGACCCGCGCCGTCGAGGCCGCCGATCTGGTTGAACACGTCGGCCGCATGGGATCCTCGCCCTTTGAGGTCGCGAGCTTTGATGTGGCGCTCGACGCCGGCTGCGGCATGGGCTTCTCCGCCGTGCACAAGGTGCGCGCCGCTGCCTGCAAGGCGCTGGAGGAGGCCATTCTTGCGCCGTACAAGGAGCGCGCGAAGGCGCTCGAGTTGCCGGCGTTCAACAAGTGTACGCGCCCTATGCCCGAGCACTACCGCGATGAGCCGCAGATTTGCGCCACGGTCACCTCGCTCGAGGCCGCCGAGGCCGCCCGTGCCGAGGGCGCCACGCGCATCTACATGACGACCGACGTGCTCGAGGCTGCCGGGGTCTCCCCCGCCGATGCGCTTGAGCGGGGCATTGTACCCGTGCTCGACGAGGTCTGCCGCGCCGTCGACCATGCCCGCGTCGATCCCTGGATCAATGCCGGATCCACCGTCGCCGTCGGCAATATCTCCGAACTCGCCGTTGCCGCCCAGGCCGGCGCCACGGCCGAGATTCGCTCCTGCCTGCCCGTGCATAACACGCCCTGCATGGAGGCGCTCGCCGAGCGCGGAGCCGGCGCGTTTTGGCTCTCGCCCGAGATTACGCTCGACGAGATTGTCACACTCGGAGCCGCTGCGCCGGCTGCCCTGGGCATCACCGTCTTTGGACGTCCCCGCGTCATGACGAGCGAGCACTGCATCCTGCAGGTCGCCAACGGCTGCATCCACGATTGCGCCAACTGCCGCCTGCGCGCCCGCAAGCTCTCGCTCAAGAATATCGATGGCAAGGTCATACCCGTGCGCACCGACATCCACGGCCGCTCGCGCCTGTACGACGCCTATCCCATCGACCTCACGCCGCAGGTTCCTCAGCTGCTCGATGCTGGCGTGCGCCGTCTTATGGTGGACGGCACGCTGCTCGAGGCGGATGAGGTGGGCCGCGCCGTCGCCCGCGTCCGCCGCGCCGTCGAGGCAGCACAGGCCGGCCGCAAGCCCGCTGCCCGCCTGCGCGGGGCGACCTCGGGCTGCATGTTTGTGGGAATCAGCTAACCGAAAGGCTTACACGTGAACGAAGAACCTCAAGTCCTCTACTGTGACGCTTGGCTCATGGCCATCGATAAGCCCGCCGGCATGATCGTCCACGGTGACGGCACCGGCGAGCGCACGCTCACCGACTACGCCAGCGACCTGCTGCTGGCGATGGGCGACGGCTTTGCCGCGACCGACATGCAGCCGCTCAACCGCCTGGACCGCGACACCACCGGCGTGGTGCTGTTCTCGCTCGACAAGCAGACGCAGCCCGCCTTTGACCAGATGGTCATCGACCACGCTTTCGAGAAGCACTACCTGGCGCTCGCCGAGGGCAAGATCGACTGGAACGAGAAGCTCATCGACAAGCCCATCGCCCGCGACCGTCACGACAGCCGCAAGATGCGCGTCGGCGCCAGCGGCAAGCCGTCCCAGACGCGCGTGAAGGTGCTCAAGCGCCTCAAGAGCCGCCGTGGCCTGCCCACGCGCTCGTATATCGATGTCGAGCTGCTCACCGGCCGCAAGCACCAGATCCGCGTGCATCTGGCGAGCGAGCATCATCCCCTGGTAGGCGACGACCTCTATGGCACGCCGCGCCCCTGTGGCCTGATGCTCCACGCCCACAGTGTGTCCTTCACGCACCCCGTAACCGGCGAGCACATCCACATCGAAGCCCCCTGCCCCTGGGAGCCCTAACCACCACAATGGGGACAGGCACCTTTGTGGTGGTTTTGCCGCAATGGCTCAGCCGCGGTCCCAAAACGTCTCGATCTGTAACAGTTAGAACCCGTTTTCCGGTCTATCTGTTACAGATCGAGACATTCGAATCCCCCTTAAGGGAAAATCTCAATCTGTAACAGTAACTCGGCAAAATCAGCCTCAGATGTTATAGATTTAGACAAACCACCAGCGTCGCCCCAAACAATCTCAATCTGTAACATCTAGCCTGCTTTTAACGGTCTGGTTGTTACAGATTTAGACAAACCGGCAGACAACGAAAGCGGCAACGCCCGTAATGAATGTTGCCGCTTTTCTATTGAGAAAACTAAATGGTTTTGGCCTTACTTCGCCCCGTTGCTAGACCGTGATGACGTTTTCCATCGCCTGGTACTTGGCGGGCACCTCACCCGCGGTGATAATCGTTGCGTCGCGGAAGTCCGCAAACTTGACGGGCGCCACCATGCCAAATTTGCTGGCATCCGAGATTACGAAGCGTTTGGCCGTATGGCGCATCGAGATGCGCTTGACCTGTGCCTCCTCGATGTCGGGCGTCGTAAAGCCCTGCTCGGCGGCGATGCCGTTGGAACCCCAAAAGCCGCAGTTGAAGTTGTAGCGGTCTAGAGTTGCCAAGGCATCGGGGCCAACGAGCGCCTCGGTCTCGGGCTTGAGCTCGCCACCCAGCACCACGGCGCGCATGCCGCGCAGGGCGAGATGCTGAGCATGGAGCACGGAGTCGGTCACATAGGTGACGCCGTCAAGGCGCGGAAGATGCTCGATGAGCCTGAGCGTCGTCGAACCCGAATCGATGTACACAAAGCTCTCGGGCTCCACGAGTGCCGCGGCGCGAGCGCAGATGCGCTCCTTGTCGTCGTTATGGAGATCACTGCGCTCACTGATTGTCAGGTCGCGCGTTACGTGAGCGCGCTCCAAACTCGTCGCGCCTCCGTGAACTTTGGCAATGCGGTGCGCGCGGTCGAGCGTCTGCAGATCGCGGCGAATGGTGGACGGCGTCACGCCCAGGGCATCGGCAAGCTCAGGCACGGTAACCGAGCCAGCCTGCTGTACCATCGACACGATCGCATTGAGCCTATCTTCCGCAAGCATCGCTTACTCCTCCTCGGGGTACACGACTCCCCAATCGGTGCGGAGCTTGGTCATAAGCTCCATAACATCAGAAGCATAGCCCAGAAGCCCCCGCTTCGAATCGTCGCCGGCAACGGCCTTCTCCAAATCGGCCATCTCGTAGCAAAGGGCATAGGCCTCGGTACCAGCGTGGACTTCCTCGCGGTGACCGTCTGCAGTCCACACGATGGTCGCGTGATCGGCACGCGGATACTCGTTGACCTCGATATAGCACTTGTCGAAGCTGATGACCGAGCGCTTGGGCTGCTTGGAGTGGAGCGTAAGGCTCACGACACCCAGCTGCTGTTCGGCGTTACGGCAGACGATGCCGCCCGCGACGTCGACGCCGGTCTCACAGGTGTTGCCCAGAGACACGACCTCGGTGGGCTGGCTGGCCATGAACAAGCGCATGACAGAGAGGGCATACACGCCGATATCGAGCATGGCGCCGCCGGCAAGATTGCGGTTATAGAAACGGTTGGTCAGGTCGCCGTACTCCTTATAGCTACCAAAGTTGAGCTGGGCGAGATTCATGCGGCCAAAGTCGCCCGCATCCATGCGACGACGGAGCTCCTGATACAGGGGCATGTGGAGCACCGTGGTGGCGTCCATAAGGACCACGTTGTGCTCGCGTGCGATAGCGCGGGCCTCGTCGAGCTCGGCAGAGTTGAGCGTAATGGCCTTCTCGCAGAGCACGTGCTTACCAGCGGCCAGCGCGGCGCGCAGATAAGTGATGTGCGTGTTGTGCGGCGTGGTGATATAGACGGCATCGATGTCCGGATCGGCGTAGAGATCGTCGACGGTGTCGTAAACCTTCTCGACACCATACTGCTCGGCAAAAGCCTGGGCTTTGGACACCGTGCGGTTGGCAACGCCCGCGAGCTTGCGGCCGGCAAGGGCGAGGGACTGAGCCATCTGGTTGGCGATAACGCCGCAGCCGATCACAGCCCAACGGAGTTCGGGGGCCGTGAAAATGTCGTTAGGGAACGGCTTGTCCTGAACCGAAGCAAACGCTGCCTTTGCGGCTGCCGCGGCATCGAGCGGAGCCTGTTTAGAATCTGCCATGAGTGCCTCCTGAGTCACTGGAAGTCTTTTATTTCTGACAGCTCTATATTCGCACAAATATGCGTGTATGTGCGTACTTTTGCGCGTATTACCGCCAAACGGTCATTATTCGACCGTAAACGGCGCATATACAAGCACGTTCACGCAACCCTGCGCACTCAAATACGCACAAACGCGCAATATATGATCTTCCGAAGTTGCGGTGAAATAGTTCCTAAATGACAGTTCTACCCGACCAAACAGGAACTATTCCACCGCAACTTGGTTGAAGACTGTCCCAAACGACTAGTCGTTTAAGAACACCCAACGACAAGTCATTTAAGTCTGTCCCCAATGACCGCCAAACAACGGCCACTCATTTAAGTCTGTCCCCAATGAGTAGGTATAGAAAAAGGCCCGGGTGCCGTTGGCATCCGGGCCTTTGCTAGCAACATGTTGTTGCGGGCAGCTTAGAACTTGTGGCCGCACTTCTTGCAGACGCGCAGCTTGTTCTTGCCGTCCTTCTCGTGACCGACGCGGGTAACCTTACCGCACTCGGGGCAGACGAGATTGACGTTGGAGGCGTCGATGGGAGCCTCCTGCGAAACGATGCCGCCCTGCTGGTTGGCAGCGTTGGGCTTGACGGCCTTCTTGACGACCGAAACGCCCTCGACAACGACCTTGTTCTCGGCGGGGAGGGCACGCAGGATAACGCCCTGCTTGCCGCGATCCTTACCAGAGAGAACCTGGACCTTATCGCCCTTCTTGATATACATATATCTCCCCTAACTACAGGGTCTCGGGAGCGAGCGAGACGATCTTCATGTACTTCTTGTCACGAAGCTCGCGAGCGACAGGCCCGAAGATACGGGTGCCGACGGGCGAACCATCGTTGTTGATGACGACGCAGGCGTTGTCATCAAAGCGAATGTAGGAGCCATCCTTGCGGCGGATCTCCTTAACGGTGCGAACGACGACGCAACGGACAACGTCCTTCTTCTTGACGTTGGCGCCAGGGGTAGCCTCCTGGACAGCACCGATGAACACATCGCCGATGCCTGCATAACGACGCTTGGAACCGCCAAGCACCTTGATGCAGCGAATCTTGCGAGCGCCGGAGTTGTCGGCGACGTTCAGCATGGTTTGCATCTGAATCATGGTAGATGTTCCTCCGAACTAAGAACCGAAGAGAGGTGCGCAGCCTTTATGCGGCCTGTGGTATGCAAGCCAGGCATACGCACATCTTCGGAAACGTACAAGTCGTAAGAGCGACTGCTTATTTAGCGCGCTCGACGACCTCGATGAGGCGCCAACGCTTCATCTTGGACATAGGACGGGTCTCCATAACGCGGACGGTGTCGCCCACGCCAGCCGTGCACTCCTCGTCATGAGCGTGCAGCTTCTTGGAGCTGGTCATCATCTTGCCGTACTTGGGGTGACGCTTGCGCTCGGTGATGGTGACGACGATGGTCTTGGCACCGGAGACGGAGGTAACGACACCCGTACGGACCTTACGCGTGTTACGCGAATCAGTCATGTTCTCTCCTTAGGTCCTACTCGGCGACAGCGGACTTCTCCGCTGCGATCTCGCGGGCGCGCTGCTCCGTGAGGACGCGAGCGATGTCCTTCTTCACGGTGTTGACGCGAGCGGTGTTGTCCAGCTGGCTGGTGGCCATCTGGAAACGAAGGTTAAAGAGCTCGGCGCGCATTTCCTTCAGCTTCTCAACGAGCTGAGCGTCCGAGAGCTCACGAATCTCTGCGGGCTTCATTAGTTCTCCTCCTTGGCGGCGGCGGCGTCCTCAGCAGCCCACTTGGCCTCGAGAGCGGCCTCCTCAGCCATCTCCTTCTCGATGCGCTGCTCAGCGTTCTTAGCAGCAACAATCTTGGTCTTGATGGGAAGCTTGTGCTGTGCAAGACGCAGAGCCTCGCGAGCGACCTCCTCGGGCACGCCCTTGACCTCGAACATGATGCGGCCGGGCTTGACGACGGCCACCCACTCCTCGGGGTTACCCTTACCAGAACCCATGCGAGTCTCGGCAGGCTTCTTGGTGATGGGCTTGTCGGGGAAGATCGTGATGTACACACGACCGCCACGCTTCATGTAGCGGGTCATGGCAATACGAGCAGCCTCGATCTGACGGTTGGTGATCCAATGGGCCTCGAGAGCCTGGATACCAAACTCGCCGAAATGCAGCTCGGTATTACCCTTGGCCTGGCCCTTCATGGAGCCACGCTGCACCTTGCGGTGAAGAATACGCTTAGGGGCAAGCACTACTGACCCCTCCTCTCGGAGTTACGACGACGAGGACGGGAAGAGCCCTCGAGTGCAGGGTTGGGAACAGGCTGGCCCGGGAGCTTCTCGCCCAGGTAGATCCAGACCTTCACGCCGCAAGCGCCCATGGTGGTGCTGGCGACAGCCGTGCCGTAGTCGATCTTGGCACGGAGGGTGTGCAGAGGCACGCGACCCTCACGGTACCACTCACGACGGCCCATCTCGGCACCGCCGAGACGACCGGAGCACTGGATACGGATGCCCTTAGCGCCGGCCTTGCGGGCGGACTGGACAGCCTTGCGCATAGCGCGACGGAAGGCAACGCGGCCCTCGAGCTGCTCGGCGATAGACTGAGCAACGAGGTTGGCGTCGAGCTCGGGGCGCTTGATCTCGACAACGTCGACGGAGAGCTGGCCCTTGGAGACGCCAGCGACCTTCTCGAGCTCGGTGCGGAGGGTATCGATCTCGGCACCCTTCTTACCGATGACAACGCCGGGGCGAGCGGTGAGGATGATGACCTTCACCTTGTCGCCAGCGCGCTCGATCTCGACGCGGGAGACAGCTGCGCGGGAAAGACGCTTCTCGAGGTACTTGCGGATCTCGAGATCGTTACCGAGGGTCTTAGCGTAATCCTTCTCTGCGAACCAGCGGGAGCGCCAGTTCTCGGTGATGCCAAGACGGAAGCCGGTGGGGTAGACTTTCTGACCCATACAGCTTTACGCCTCCTTTCGAGGAGCAACGACGACGGTGATGTGGGAAGTACGCTTCAGAATGCGAGAAGCGGAACCCTTGGCGCGGGGACGGATGCGCTTAAGCGTCGGACCCTCGTCAACGTAGGCAGCGGCGACAACCAGGTTGTCGGCACGCAGACCGTTGTTGTTCTCGGCGTTCGCAACGGCGGAACGGAGAACCTTCTCGACATCCACGGCGACGGCGCGGTCGCAGAAGTGGAGGATGTCGAAGGCCTGAGCGACAGGCTTGCGGCGGATCAGATCGACCACCAGGCGGGCCTTGCTGGGGGAAACACGCACGTACTTAGCGACGGCGCGAACCTCGGTGGCCTCAGTTTCAATAGACTTAGTTGCCATTTACGGTTAACCCCCTATTTGGCCTTGTGGCCACGGAACGTACGAGTCGGCGCGAACTCGCCGAGCTTGTGACCAACCATGGACTCGGTAACATACACGGGCACATGCTTGCGGCCGTCGTGGACGGCGATGGTGTGACCAACCATCTCGGGGAAGATGGTGGACGCGCGGGACCAGGTCTTCACGACGTCCTTCTTGCCAGCCTCGTTCATCGCGGTGATACGCGAGAGAAGGCGAGTCTCCACGAACGGGCCCTTTTTGAGACTTCTGCTCATAAGTGCTTTCTCCTAAAACTCGGTATCCGAAATTACTTCTTACGGCGACGAATGATGTGCTGGTTCGAGACCTTCTTCTTCTTGCGCGTACGAAGGCCCTTCGTCGGCTTACCCCAAGGGGTAACAGAGGGACGACCAGAGGTGTGGTTCTTGCCCTCGCCACCGCCGTGCGGGTGGTCGACAGGGTTCATGACGGTACCGCGGACGGTCGGGCGCACGTTCATGTGACGCTTACGGCCGGCCTTGCCGATGACGATGTTGGCGTGATCGGCGTTACCGACCTCACCGACGGTGGCGCGGCAGGTAACGAGGATGCGGCGCATCTCGGAGGAAGGCATACGGACGATAGCGTACTTGCCCTCCTTACCCATCAGCTGGCAGGAGTTACCGGCGGAACGGGCGATAGCAGCGCCCTTGCCCGGCTGGAACTCGACGGCGTGGATGAGCGTACCGACGGGGATGTCGGCGAGGGGCAGAGCGTTGCCCGGCTTGATGTCGGCGTCAGAACCGGACATGATGGTCTGACCGACCTCGAGGCCCTTGGGGGCCAGGATGTAGCGCTTCTCACCGTCAGCGTAGTGCAGCAGAGCGATGCGAGCGGAACGGTTCGGATCGTACTCGATCGTGGCAACCTTGGCGGGCACGCCGTCCTTGTTGCGCTTGAAGTCGATCACGCGGTAACGACGCTTCACGCCGCCGCCCTGGTGGCGGGTGGTGATGCGGCCGTTGTTGTTACGACCGGCCTTCTTGGGCAGGGGCTCGAGAAGAGACTTCTCGGGCTTGGTGCAGGTGATCTCGGAGAAATCGGAGATCGTCTGCCAACGCCTACCAGCGGAGGTCGGCTTAAGGTGCTTTACAGCCATTACAATCCCTTTCAATAGGAATCCGTTAGCCATCGCAGACAGGGATTCGAGGTTCTGCCTCGGGTGCGATGACACCGGACGTATACACGGTTCCGGGCGTGTCCATTAAATACGCCCAAAGCCTTGAGCTCTCGCCTCCCCTATTTGGGAGGCATGAGCTCACTCAACAGCAGCGAGTCTTAGGCCTGGTTGCCAAAGACCTCGATGGTGTCGCCCTCGGCCAGCGTGACGATGGCCTTCTTCCAAGAACGGGTCTTGCCGGCGACATAGCGCACGCGCTTGGTCTTGGGCTTGACCGTCAGGGTGTTCACGCGAACGACCTTGACGCCGAAGATCTCCTCGACAGCGTCCTTGATCTGATACTTGTTAGCATCCTTGGCGACCTCGAACGTGTACTTGTTCAGCTCCATGCCGGAGAAGGAACGCTCGGACACGATCGGACGGATGATGATCTCGTGGGCGGTCATTTATGCAAGCACCTCCCCGAAGTGAGCGGCGATGTCGGCGGGCATCAGCACGGCGTTGTTGTTGACGAGATCGTAGGTGTTGGCCTCGTCGGCGGTGATGATGAACGTCTTGGGAATGTTGCGGAACGACAGGTAGGCGTTGACGTCCTCATCGCGAACGATGATGGTCAGACGCTTGCCCTCAAGGCCGAGAGCCTTGAGCATGGCGACGGCAGCCTTGGTGGAAGGCTTCTCGAAGCCGTAGTCGTCGACGAGCACGAGCTCGCCATCGGCCAACTTGGCGGACAGCGCGGAGCGCATAGCCAGCTTGACCTCCTTGTTGTTCATACGCTTAGCGTAGGAACGGGGCTTGGGGGCGAAGACAACGCCACCGTGACGCCACTGGGCAGCACGGATGGAACCCTGGCGGGCACGGCCGGTGCCCTTCTGACGCCAAGGCTTCTTGCCGCCACCGGAAACCTCAGAGCGACCCTTAGCAGACTGGGTGCCCTGACGCCAAGAGGCCATCTGGCACTTGACGATGTGGTGCATAACGTGGATGTTCGGCTCGATGCCGTACACCTCAGCGGCGAGCTCGGCCTCGGCGACCTTCTTGCCCTCGCTGTTCTTTACTTCAAACTTTGCCATTTAAGTGTTCTCCTTGGTATGACGCTGGGCTAAATGGGCTGGGCCCTTAGGCCATACGGATGGCGACGAGACCATTCTTGGCACCCGGGACAGCGCCCTTGACCAAGATGAGGTTCTGCTCGGCATCGATGCGGACAACGGAAAGGTTCTTGACGGTAACGCGCTCGTTACCCATGTGACCGGCCATCTTGACGCCCTTGAGGACGCGCGCAGGATAGGCGCACTGACCGATAGAACCGGGGTGACGCTGGAAGTGAGAACCATGCGTCATAGGACCGCGGCGCTGACCCCAGCGCTTGATGCGACCCTGGAAGCCCTTACCCTTGGAGGTACCGATGACGTCGACCTTCTCGACATCAGCGAAATCAGCGACGGTGACGACCTCGCCGACCTTGTGCTCCTCGCCGTTCTCGACGCGGACCTCACGAAGGAAGCGGACAGGCTCGACGCCAGCCTTAGCGAAGTGACCAGCCATGGGCTTGTTCACGTTCTTGGCCTTGATGTCGCCGAAACCGATCTGGACGGCGTCATAGCCGTCGGTTGCCTGAGTTTTAACCTGCGAGACAGCGCAGGGGCCAGCCTGGATGACCGTGACGGGAACGACGTTGTCGTTCTCGTCCCAAACCTGGGTCATGCCAATCTTGCGGCCGAGAATCATGCTGATCAAGATATGATCCCAACTCTCGCGTGGTCTTGGGACAATGCGTACACCACCGAGCGTACGCCCCTAGAGGACCACTACTTACACGACGTGCTCCCCAGCCTTGTATTGCGTCCGGACTACCTGACAACCCTATTAAGCAGGCATTTTGTCCAGCCAGAATACTCCCCTGGTTTCACACAGCTGTTTAGTATACACGGCTGCGGGCGTATCCATCGAGATTCATATTTCACTCACATTGTTTACGCAGGTAAAGTGCGTGGAGTCGCCTGGGCTTGGCAGAGGGCCGGCGAAATATATTAAGTTTGCTGCTCTACAGTCCTGCGCAAGACGGAAAGCACATTAAGTGCTTTCCTTTGCGTGCGGAACTCGCGACAAACTTAATATATTTCGCCGGCCCTCTGCCAAGCTCGGGGGACGACACGTTGATGTCTGCTAAACCTTGCTCGCTCAGCTAAATACTTTGTTGGGGATCTACGATTTGCTGGAGGGTAAACTTGCATTGGGGCGGTTTGCCCTCTTCTTCATGCTTTTCCTCATCGAAATCGAAGATCATGATGGCGCAGTTGGGGAGTTTGGTTGGGAGTTTGAAGTCTGCTGGGGCGGCGGCTTTTATGAATTGGCGGCTGGCGCTGCCGTGGCTTACTGCTAGTAGGGTTTTGGTGTCCTCGGCGCTTATGAGCTTGGTGAGGGTGTTTACCATGCGCGCTTGCAGGGCTTGGCTTCCTTCTCCTCCGTAAGGGACTAGGTCTTCGCCGGGATCCCAGACGTCGGTGGGAAGGGCGTCGTGGGGGCCTTCTTCGAAGGTTCCGTAGCAGCGTTCGATGATGCCTTCGCAGGGTTCAACAGATGCGTTTTGGCCGAGCAGTTCGGTTGCGACGAGACCTGCTGTGTCCATGGCTCGGCCCAAGGGCGAGGAGACCACTTTGTCCGGCACGACGTTGTGGGCTTTGAGCCATGTAGCTGCCGCACCCGCCTGCTGACGACCTAGGTCGGTGAGCGGTGAATCGCAGCGACCTTGGACGAGCTTTTTTACGTTGAATTCCGTCTGACCGTGGCGCAGTAGATACAGCTTCTTCATGCTCTCCCCTTCTGCATCAATAGCTTGAGCGATGTCGCCCTATTCGTGAGTATGGCCTACGTAGTCTTCGTCGATCGTGATCTTCGCGAATGACTTGGGGTATTCGCATTCCACCTGTTTTGCCAATGTCCGCTTTAATTCCTCGGCGCTCATCGCTAAATCGGAGGGGCGCACGCAGTCAAAGATCACGTTGGTGTGCGTAGGACCCGGCACGCAGCGCAGATCGTGTATGGAAAGACGGCTATCGATCTGTTGAGCTATAGCGTTGATGCTCAAACGCATGCTCGCTACCTTGGGGTCGTCGGTCACGATGGGGTCGTAATGGAGCGTGACGATCATGCCGTCTTCGTTCCTAAATGCCTGCTCAATATTGTCGAGCGTGTCGTGGCTTTCCAACGGGCTGGCCTCGGCTGCCATCTCGGCGTGAGCGCTTGCGAACTTCCTGCCCGGGCCGTAGTCGTGAACCATCAGGTCGTGGACGCCCAAAACGCCGGGGTAGCTCATGATCTTGTCTCGAATGTGCTTGACCAGCTTAGGATCGGGCGCCTGGCCCAAAAGCGGGCTCACCGTATCCTGGATGAGTTCAAAACCGCTCCAGCCAATATAGGCGCCAACGGCAAGGCCGACCCATGCGTCAAGATTGATGTGCGTCACCTGCGAGACAATCGCGCACGCCAGCACGGCACCCGTGGCAAGGACATCATTCTTAGAGTCCTGGGCCGTTGCGTGCAGCGTCTCGGACTCAATACGGTCACCTAACTTTTGGTTGAGTGCCGCCATCCACAGCTTAACGACCATCGACAGCGCCAGAACCGCCACCAGGGCAAGCGAGAACTCGACAGGCTCGGGGTGGACGATGCGCTCCACCGAGGACTTCACCAGCTCAACGCCAATCAACAGCACGAGCGCCGCCACGACCAGACCCGAGAGGTACTCATAGCGACCGTGACCGTAGGGGTGCTCGGGGTCGGCCGGCTTGCTCGCCAGCTTAAAGCCCAGCACGCTCACGATGTTCGAGCTGGCATCGGACAGGTTGTTCATGGCGTCCGCCACGATCGAGACCGATCCCGACACCACGCCGATGGCACCCTTTGCAACACAAATTGCCACATTGGCAACGATGCACACCACACCTGTCAACGTGCCCACACGCGCGCGATCGCCCTGTGCACGCTTAACAATCCACTCGACCATCTTTATCCGCCCCGCGTCCTACTTATATTTCTATTGCTCAAACGGATTGTAGTGTAGCCACTTTGCCCTCTAGATACAAAAAGGCCGCAACCCACACGGGCTGCGGCCATAGAAGCGGATGTGACAAAGAGACAGTCCCTTTGTCACATCGTGCAGGCTACGCGCCCGCCTTCGCCTCTCCGTTTATCGCTTCGAGACCATCGGTCTCATCTTGCAAAGTAGCCGGCTCCTGCGACGGCACCATGCCAAAGCAGTAGCTCAGCGCTGCAGACACCGCGAATGCCGTGCCGCCAGCAGCACAGCACCACAGCAGATTCGAGATGCCACCCGTGGCAAAGCCGATGACCATAAGCACATTCGTCATGCCGATGGTATAGGCCGTAACGTGGCCCACGGCCGCAACAAGTCCTCCGACGGCGCCACCGATGGCCATGCATGTGAGGCACCTGCCGTATTTGAAGCCGCAGCCATACAGCGCCGGCTCGCTCACACCGCCAAGTACGCCCGAGATCGAGTAGCCCAGCATAAGCGCCTTTTCGTCCTTATCCGCAACGCGAAGCGACGCGCCAAAGGGCATGCCCCAAACGGCGAACGTTGCCATCGTCGCGGCAATCAGGATGCACGAATCCGTTCCCACACTCATAAACTGCGCATAGGCGAGCGATAGGACGACGTTGCTGACGCCCGCGATCTTTAGGAACTCCCAGCCCGCGGCAAGCCCCATGAGCGTGAGCAGCGACACGATGCCACCGGAATTGCCAAGCATAAACATAAGCTGCCCCAACAGCATGCCCAGATAGCTGCCCGCCGGCGCCGTGATACACAGCGAAACCGGAACCATGACAAGCATGGTCGCAAACGGAACGAACGAAAACGCCACGGCCTGAGGGATAACGCGCTGAAAGAAACGCTCCACTCGCCATAGCACGGGCACCGAGATGAGAACCGGAATAACAGTCGTCGTGTAATCGTTGACCGGCGCGGGAAGCAGGCCATACACGGAAGTCATCGATGCCCCCGTCGTCGATACGGCATCGACAAGCTTGAGCAGATCGGGCGCAATCAATACGCCGCCCAGCATCATACCCAGCTGCTCCGAGCAACCGAGCTGGCGGGCGGCCGCCCAGCCAAGATAAATGGGCAAAAAGTAGTACCCGGCGTTATAGAGCCAACTGTAGAACAGGCGATAGATTTCGGAATCGGCAAACCACAGGCCCAGCATGCCTTCACCCAAAATGACGGCGACGGTGCGAAACAACGCCGCGCAGACAATAAACGGCAGCGCCGACATCATGCTTTTGGACAGATAGTCCACCACGGCCATGGCGTTTGATGAAACCGTCGTTGTAAACGAACTGTTAGAAACTTGTGACATGGAACGCCTTTCCCAATGTGACATGCGGACTGTCCCTTTGTCACATCGTGCGGTACTGACCGATTGCGCGGTACTTTTGGTAGCGGAGGTTTGTGAGGGTCACGTCGTCGAGCCGCCCAAGCGTATCGAAGGCATCAAATGCCGAGGACATGACGGCACCGGCGATCTCCTCATGCGACAGGCCCCTATCGTCAACGATGCCGTCGATGATGCCGAGCGCCAGCAGATCGGGGGCCGTGAGCTTAAGCGCCTCGGCGGCCTCATTCGCGCGCTCGGTATCCTTCCACAGGATCGACGCACAGGCCTCGGGGCTCACGACCGAATAGGCCGAGCTCGAGAGCATCAGGATGCGGTCGGCCACGGACAGCGCCAGCGCACCGCCGGAACCGCCCTCGCCCGTCACCACCGAAACGATCGGCGTCTTGAGGCCGCTCATCTCCATGAGATTCTGGGCAATCGCCTCGCCCTGACCGCGCTCCTCGGCACCGATGCCGCAAAACGCACCCGAAGTATCGACCAGGCACAGAACCGGTCGACCAAACTTTTCGGCCTGGCGCATAAGGCGACGCGCTTTGCGGTAGCCCTCGGGATGCGCCATGCCAAAGTTGCGGCGCATACGCTCTTTGGTCGTGGTGCCGCGCTCGATGGCGATGACCGTTACGGGGCGTCCGTCTTTCCAGCCAATGCCAGCCACCACAGCGGCGTCGTCGCCAAAGTAACGGTCGCCGTGCAGCTCCACAAATCCATCCAGGCCCAGCGAGATCATCTCACCCGCCGTGGCGCGATCTGCCGAGCGGGTCTGCTTGACAATCTCGAGCGCGGTTTTTGGTGCCGCCGAGCGCTTAAACAAGTGTCCCAGCTTTTTGCCGCGGCGACCCGCATGCACGATTTCATGCGGTGCCCCCAGGCCGGGCGCGTGCCCTTCGTGCAGCGCCAGCAGCTCGCCTACCGTGAGCGCAATCTCGCCACGCGGAACAACGGCATCGCAAAAGCCGTGCTCCAGCAAAAACTCGGAGCGCTGGAATCCCTTGGGCAGGCGCTTGTGCATGTTCTGCTCGATCACGCGCGGGCCGGCAAATGCCGTCAGGGCATCGGGCTCGGCCAGGATAATGTCGCCTTCCATGGCAAAGCTCGCGGTTACGCCTCCGGTCGTGGGGTCGGTGAGCACCGTGATATACAGGCCGCCCGCCTCGCTGTGGCGCCTAACCGCCGCAGAGATTTTGGCCATCTGCATAAGCGAGGTCACGCCCTCTTGCATGCGCGCACCGCCCGAAACGGTAAAGCCGACAACCGGCAATCCCAGCTCTGTCGCGCGCTCAAAGACGCGACAGATCTTTTCGCCCACCGCGGAGCCCATCGAGCCCATCATAAAGTTGGCGTCCATAAAGAAGAGCGCGGTATCGCAGCCGCAGATTTTACCCCTGCCGCACACAACGGCGTCGCGCTCGCCCGAACGCTCGCACGCGCTCTTAAGCTTGTCGGCATAGCCGGGAAACGAGAGGAAGTCCTCTGACGCCAGTTCGGCATCCCACTCCTCAAAGGTACCCGCGTCGACCGTCATGCGCATGCGCGCGCGACCGCTCACGCGAAAGTGTTTGCCGCAACGAGGGCAGACCTCGAGGTTGTCGTGCAGGCGTGCCTCATCGATCACACGGCGGCACTCCGGGCACTTGATAAACACGTGGCGCGCGGGAAACTCGGCGCATGACTCGGTCATCGGCCCCTCAAGGACATTGACCGTCTTCGCTTTTCTATTCATCAGCATAGAGATGCCCCATCAGATCGGTGTGATACATGCCCGACAAGAACTCGTCGTTTGCCAGCACGTCGAGCTGAAGCTCGCTGTTTTCGCTCACGCCCTCAATCACGAGCTCGCCCAGGGCCGAGCGCATCTTGCGAATGGCGCCGTCACGCGTGGGCGCGCACACGATGAGCTTGCCGAGCATGGAGTCGTAGTACGGCGGAACTTTCGCTCCGGTAAACATGGCGGAATCCCAGCGCACGCGCGGACCACCCGGCACACGCAACGCGGTGACCGTTCCGCATGACGGTAGAAAGTCCGGCGTTTCGGCATTGATGCGGCACTCCATGGCGTGATTGCGGACTGGCATGTCCTCCTGCTCAAAGGGCAGAGGCTGGCCGGCAGCCACACGCAGCTGCCACTTAACCAGGTCGGTATCGGTCACAAACTCCGTAACCGGATGCTCCACCTGCAAACGCGTGTTCATTTCCATAAAGTAGAAATTGCCGTCATCTGAGTACAGAAACTCAATGGTGCCAGCGCCCTCATAGCCAACGGCACGAGCCAGGTCGCGCGCGGCCTTGTGCATGCGCGCGCGAATATCATCGCGTCCGTCGAGGCACGGCGCGGGGCTCTCCTCGATCAGCTTTTGGTTGCGGCGCTGCACCGAGCACTCACGCTCGCCGAGCGAAAACACATGGCCCTGCTTATCGGCCATAATCTGCACCTCGACGTGGTGCGCCGGCGCGACGAACTTCTCCATGTAGCACTCGCCGTCGCCAAAAACGGCCTCGCCCTCGGCACGCGCCTCGATGAACGCCTTTGCCGCATCTTCCACGCGCTCGACCTTGCGAATACCGCGACCGCCGCCGCCCGCGCGCGCCTTGATGAGCACGGGGCAGCCGATGCGCTCGGCCTCGGCCGTTGCCTCCTCGGGGCTTTTGAGCAAATCACAGCCCGGAACGATGGGCACGCCCGCCGCGGCAGCCGTTCGACGTGCGGCGTCCTTGTCGCCCATGCTGTCGATGACCTCGGCCGAGGGACCGACAAACGCCAGACCGTACTTGTCGCAGTCGCGCACGAAGCTCGCCTTCTCGGAAAAGAAACCGTAGCCAGGATGGATCGCCTTTGCCCCCGACTTCACGGCACAGGTGAGCACAGCATCGTCGTTGAGGTAGCTCTCGGCAAGACGCGGGCCGCCGATGCAATACGCCTCGTCGGCAAGCTGCACGTGTAGCGCGTCCGCATCGGCCGTGGAATAAACGGCGACGGTCTTGATGCCCATATCGCGGCACGCGCGGATAACACGGACCGCGACTTCGCCGCGGTTGGCGATGAGCACTTTGTCGAACATGAAGCCTTCCTTAACTTTCGTGCATGAGTGCAAAAGACATATCGGCGCGGCAGCACACCTCACCGTTGACGCTCGCAGTACCCGTCGCAAAGCGGAACGGCCCGCGCGCACGCGTGATGGAGCACACCAGATCCACCGTGTCGCCCGGGCGCACCGGACGCTTAAAGCGCACCTTGTCCAAACTCGTGTAGAACGGCGTCGCGCCGCGCGCCTCCTCATCGCCCATCAGCAGCACGCAGCAGTTCTGGGCGAGCATCTCGCACTGAATCACGCCGGGAACGACCGGGTTTCCCGGAAAATGCCCCTGCAAAAAGTACTCGTCGCCCGTAATCGTGATCTTGCCGTGGGCCTCGTCGCCCACCAGCTCGGCTTCGTCGAGCAAAAGCATCGGCTCGCGATGCGGCAACAGCTTCTTGAGCTCTTCTTTGTTCATGGATATCACCTATCCGATCCTCATGAGGCAGCTGCCGAACTCCACGAGGTCGCCGTCGGCCACGCAGATCTCGAGCACCTCGCCATCCGCCTCTGCCGCCACCTCGTTGAGAACCTTCATGGCCTCGATGATGCAGAGGGTCTCGCCGGCCTTGACCTTGGAGCCCACGCGCACAAACGGCTCGTCGCCAGGCGCCGGGGCAGCATAGAAAACGCCGACCATGGGAGCGGTCACCTCGGTGCCCTTGGGCTCCGGCGCGGCGGCAGGTGCCTGCGCGGCAGGTTCCGTTGCGGCGGCAGGCATAGCGACAGGAGCCACTGCCGGGGCAGTCACGGCACCCGGCATAGGCATGGGCACGGCAACCGGCTGCGCGGCGCTCGCGCGCTCGAGCTCGACCGCGGTGCCATCGGGCTCCTCAACGCGCACGCGCGTGAGGCCGCGGTCCTCCATCACATCAGCTATCTCGGCAAGTCTTTTGGAATCCATGCTCTAGCTCCTCGTATATCTACGCAGCGCGATGGCGGCGTTGTGCCCGCCAAAGCCCAGGTTGGTCGAAAGCGCCCAGGTAAGGTCGGCGCGAACCGCGCGATTGGGCGTGTAATCAAGATCGCAGGCGGGATCGGGCGTGTGGTAGTTAATGGTCGGGGGCACCACGCCCTGCTCGAGCGCCATGGCACAGGCCATGACCTCGATGGCACCCGTGGCACCGATCATGTGCCCGGTCATCGACTTGGTTGACGAGACGTGCGCGGCGCGTGCCGCGTCCTCGCCGAGCGCACGCTTAATGCCCGCCGTCTCGGACGAATCATTGAGCTTGGTCGAGGTGCCGTGGGCATTGATGTAGAGGCCCTCGGACGGCTTAACGTCGCCCTCGGCCACCGCCAGCGATATCGCGCGGGCAATGCCGGCAGCCTCGGGATCGGGACTCGTGATGTGGTAGGCGTCATCGGTGTTACCGTAGCCCACGACCTCGGCATAAATGTGCGCACCGCGCGCCTGCGCATGTTCCATGCTCTCGAGCACGAGCACGCAGGCGCCCTCGCCCATCACAAAACCGTCGCGGTCCGCGTCGAACGGACGACAGGCCGTCGACGGGTCAGGATTAGTGGTGAGTGCACGGCAGGACGTAAAGCCCGCAACGGCATCGGGGATGATTGCGGCCTCGGTACCGCCGGCGAGAATCGCATCGGCATAGCCGTGTTTGATGGCGCGGAACGCCTCGCCCACCGCATGGGCCGAGGTCGCGCAAGCAGTCACGACGGGCAGGGTCGGTCCCTTTGCCTTATGGCGAATCGCGATATTGCCCGAAGCCATGTTGGGGATCATCATCGCAATCATGTAAGGCGATGCGCGGCGGGGCCCACGATCGGCGATCGTGTGGACGTTGTCGACGAGCGTCTGCATGCCGCCCACGCCTGAACCCACGTAGACGCCCAGGCGCTCGCGATCGATGGCGCCTTCGACATCAAAGCCCGCATCGTGCATGGCCTCGTCCGACGCCGCCAGTGCAAACTGAACGCAGGGGTCCAGGTGCTTGGCATCGTGCTTGCCAAAGTAGTCGTTGCCGTCAAAGCCCTTGACCTCGGCCGCCACCTTGACGGCAAACGCATCCGTATCGAAGTGCGTAATCGGGCCGATGCCACAGGTCCCGGCACACATGGCCGCCCAGGTGGCAAGCGCGGTGTTGCCGAGCGGCGACACGGCACCGATGCCGGTGATTGCAACTCTCTGTTCCATCATGGTCTCCTCATCCAAGCCGTTCTTCGGCCCTGGTTTCTACATCGCCATTCCGCCGTCGACGCGTACGACCTCACCCGTAATGTAGGCAGCCGCATCACTCGCCAAAAAGCGCACCACGCCAGCCACTTCCTCGGGGCGCGCCATGCGCTTAAGGGGAATCTGCTCCTCGGTTGCCGCGCGCACCTTCTCCGAGAGCTTTGCCGTCATATCGGTCTCGACAAACCCGGGGGCGACCGCATTAACCCTCACGCCGCGAGGCGCAAGCTCGCGCGCCACCGCCTTGGTAAGCCCTATCACGCCCGCCTTAGAAGCAGCGTAGTTGGCCTGCCCGGCGTTGCCCATCAGGCCCACGACCGAACTCATGTTGACGACGCAACCGCCGCGCTGGCGCATAAAGGTTTTGGTGAGCGCGCGCGTCGTGTTGAACGTGCCCTTCAGATTGACGTCGAGCACGCGGTCGAAGGCGTCATCGCCCATACGCATGAGCAAGCCATCGCGGGTGATGCCGGCGTTGTTGACGAGCGCCCAGATTGAGCCAAAGTCGTTGAGGACCGTCTCCACGCACGCGTTGACGGCATCGGGGTCGGCCACGTCACATTGATATGCGCGCGCCGTGACGCCAGCCGCCTCACAGGCTTCGCATGTCTCGCGCGCCGCATCGACGCTGCCGGCATAGACGACGGCGATATCGTAGCCATCCTCCGCCAGGCCAACCGCACAAGAGCGGCCGATACCACGCGAGCCGCCCGTGACCAGCGCCACGCGACGCGAGTCGTTGCGCTCGAGCGCGCCGTTGTTCAAGTTGCCCATGTCATTCCTTTCGGGTTACAGCTCTGCGGACTATGCGAGCTCGTCGGCAATAGCTGCGACTTGCTCGGCCGTTTCGCACGAATACGCGCGAACGTCGCTCAGCGTACGCTTGACCAGGCCGGACAGCGTTTTGCCGGGGCCAACCTCAATAAACGTGTCGATGCCCTGATCCTGCAGGGCATGCAGCGTGTCGACCCAGCGCACGGCATGACTCACCTGGTTGGCCAGCACCTCCGATGCCGCCTGCGGGTCGGCCGGATAGGGCGCTGCCGTCATGTTTGCCATAACAGGAATGAGCAACGGGGACGGCGCGTGACCGGCCTCGATATATGCAGCAAGGCCACAGGTCGCCTCGGCCATATAGGGGCTATGGAATGCACCCGACACCGCGACCTTCATGGCGCGACCGCCAGCCTCTTTTACCAGGACGTCGAGGGCCTGCAACGCATCGGGCGCTCCAGCCACAACCGTCTGCTGGGGGCTGTTGTAGTTGACCGGCCAGCAGTCCTCGCCTGCCTGTTTTGCCAGGCCCTCGACCTGCGCCGCATCGAGCTTGATGACGGCGCGCATGCCGCCGGGGTGACGCTCGGCCGCCGCGGCCATCAATGCTGCACGCTCGCACACGAGCTCAAAACCCGCTCGCGTATCGAATGCCCCCGCAAAGGTGAGTGCCGCGACCTCGCCCAGCGAGAATCCCGCACAGGCGGCAGGCACCACGCCGCGCTCGCGCAGGGCGGCGGCGACGGCCAGGTCGTGCACGAACACGCAAGGCTGCGTGTTCTCGGTCCGCGAGAGCTCCTCCTTCGAGGCACTCCGGCACTGTTCACTGGTCCCCGGGCGTACCTCATCGGCGATCGCGAACACCTCGGCAGCCGCCGGCGATGCCTCGATCAGGTCGACGCCCATCGCCGGATGCTGGGCACCCTGGCCGGCAAACAGAAACGCTACGCTACCCATGCGGACGCACCCTTCAAGACGCGCTCAGCGCCATCGACCAGATCGTCAACAATCTCGCGCGCGCTTTGGCGCTCGTTGACCATACCGGCAATCTGTCCGCACAAGTACGAACCTTCTTCGTAATTGCCGTCCTTGGCGGCCTTACGAAGCGCACCCGTACCCATGGCACCGAGCTCCTCGGGGCTTGCGCCTGCCGCCTCGTTCTTGGCATAGGCGTTGGTGAAGGGGCTCTTGAGGGCACGAACCGGATGTCCCGTCGAGCGACCGGTCGCACGCGTCGACGTGTCGCCCGCCTTGAGCACCAGCTCTTTGTACTGCTCGGATACGGTGCACTCGTTTGCAACCAAAAAGCGCGTGCCCACCTGGACGCCGGCGGCGCCCAGCATAAAGGAGGCTGCCACGCCGCGACCATCGGCGATGCCGCCTGCCGCCACAACGGGGATATCGACCGCATCGACCACCTGCGGAACGAGCGCCATCGTCGAGGTCTCGCCAATATGACCGCCTGATTCGGTACCCTCGGCAACCACGGCGGTGGCTCCACGACGCGCCACGAGACGCGCCAGCGCCACCGAGGCAACGACCGGGATGACCTTGATGCCCGCCTCGTTCCACGCCTTCATGTACTTGGTGGGATTGCCGGCGCCGGTCACCACAACGGGCACCCGCTCATCAATCACCACTTGTGCGACCTCGTCAACAAACGGGCTCATGAGCATAACGTTGACGCCAAAGGGCTTATCCGTCTTGGCGCGCAGCTCGTGAATCTGATCGCGCAGCCAGTTGGCATCGGCATTCATGGCCGCGATAATCCCTAAGCCGCCTGCCTCGGACACGGCAGATGCCAGCGAGGCATCGGCAATCCAGGCCATGCCGCCCTGGAACACGGGCTTCTCGATGCCAAGCAGGTCGCAGAGAGGAGTCTTGAGCATTACTACTTCTCCAATGCCGCCTCGACCGTATCGACGAACTCGCCGACCGTCTTGGGGTTCTCCTCGGTATCGAGCTGAATGCCAAACTCGTCCTCGACGGCAACGAGGATCTCGACGGTACCCAGGCTGTCGAGGCCAATCTCCTCGAGCGTAGACTCGGGCTTCATCTCGACATCGTCAAGGCCGGCGGTCTCGCGGATGACGTCGCAAACGCGCTCGAAGGTCTTCTGGTCTGCCATGGTGTTTCTCCTTTGTTGTTTGCCACTAGGGCGTTTTTATTTCCTATGTGCAACTACTTCCAGCGAAGTAGATAGCCACCTGCATCCAAGCCTGCGCCAAATCCAACCAAGGCGATGATGTCGCCCGCGTGAAGCGCGCCGGTATTTGCCAGTCGGTCGAGTGCAAGCGGAATGCAGGCGCTCGAGATGTTGCCGGTTTCACGCAACGTTCGGACCACACGGTCGTCCGGCACACCTAAGCGCTTGACCGCCTGGCTCAAAATTCGTTCGTTGGCCTGATGGAATACAAAATGGTCGATGTCCTCAACCGCGATACTTGCGTCGCTCGCGAGCTTGTTGACCGTGTCGCAGATCGCATTGACGCCAAACTTGAACACACGACGGCCATTCATGGAAAGCACGCTCTCGCGGTCCGCGGAAGCCTTGAACGGCGAGGTGCCGGCTAGCCCCGGAACACACAGCGTCTCGACATCGGGTGCGGTCGAAAGCTCAACGGCAAGGGGATTCTCTCCCCCAGCCTCTATGACCGCAGCGCCCGCGCCATCACCAAAGAGCACGCACGTCGCGCGGTCGGTCCAGTCGAGCGCACGCGTCATCTGCTCGGCGGCAACGACAAGTACGTGCCTGGCGCGACCGCGGGCGATATAGCCCTCGGCGACATCGAGCGCAAATACAAAGCCGGCACAGGCCGCCGAGACGTCGAAGGCAGGACATGCGGCGCCCAGGCGCTCGGCAACGGCGCACGCTTCGGCGGGAACGAGATGATCGCCCGTCGTCGTCGAGCAGACGATAAGATCCAGCTGGCTCGCATCGATTCCGGACGTCTGGAGCGCTCGCTCGCTCGCTGCAACGGCAAGGTCGTCGAGCGACTCGTTGGTGCAGACATGGCGGCTCTTAATACCCGTGCGGGTAAAGATCCACTCGTCCGAGGTGTCGAGGAACTCGGACAGCTCGTCATTGGAAACGCTACGCTCGGGAAGTGCCGAGCCCGTTCCCAGTATCGTAAAACCCATCACTAACCTCCTTTGAGTTGTTGACGTGTTTACATCGACCAAGAGAGGATAGCGCATTCTTCGCTTTGTTGACGTGTTAACATTAAATTGTCCAAATGTGACAAAGGCTTCACATTGTGTCTATCTTTCGACACCAGTGCGTTATTCACTTATTCATTGAGGAGGTAGCAGCCGTTATGGATGCCCAATTAACGATCGTCGACGTAACCGGATCGACCAACGATGACCTGCTCGAAGCAGGAAAACAGGGTGCACCCCACAGCACAGGACTTGCCGCCCGAGCCCAAACAGCGGGGCGTGGTCGACGCGGCCACAAGTGGGATTCAACCGCCGGCAACCTATTGCTTTCGATTGTCCTGCGTCCATGCGTTGATCCTGCAAAGTACTCTGGTCTTGCTGCCGTCAGCGGCCTAGCGGTGCTCGAAGCGCTCGAAAAGCAAGGTCTCGCTAACGAGATTGGCCTCAAATGGCCCAACGATCTAGTCGCGCGAGGACGCAAGCTCGGCGGCATTCTGGTCGAGGCGGCGCGCGACAACGAGGGCAAGCCCTTCGCCGTCTGTGGCATTGGCGTCAACGTAAACTACACGCCCCAAGAGGTGCCCGATGGCGGCCTGGCGGCAATCGGTCTCTCGGATCTCAACGAGAACGTTCCCGCCGTCGATGCGCTAGTCGAGGATGTCTATCACACCGTCGTAAACGCTGTAGACGCGTGGGCAGGGTGCCTCAACGCCATGGAAGAAAACGCCGGACCGCTCGCGCCCGTCCACGACGAATATGTCGGCCACCTCAATTGGATTGGGGAGCACGTTATCGCCCGCTCCCCTGCCGGAGACGAGCTGGCGCAAGGCATCTTTAAAACCGTCGATACCTTTGGTCGCGCGTGTATCGAAACGAAAGACGGCTTGCGATCCTTCCACTTCGAAGAGGCATCGCTGCGCCCCGTGAGCGAATAGGGCGCCACGGCCACCCGCTCGGCAGCCTTACCCGGCGGTCCAAACCCATCATTCAAAACAAAAGAACCCCGCTACCGTAATGGCAGCGGGGCTCTGTAAGCTATGAGCGATATCGCCTAGAGCTTGATGTCGATGTCGACGCCAGCGGGGAGGTCGAGACGCATGAGCGAATCAACGGTGCCCGAGGTGGGGTCAAGGATGTCGATGAGGCGCTTGTGGGTGCGCATCTCGAACTGCTCACGGGAGTCCTTGTTCACGTGCGGCGAGCGGATAACCGTGTACAGGTTGCGCTCGGTGGGCAGGGGGACAGGACCGGAAACGCGAGCGCCGGTCTTCTGAGCGGTCTCGACGATGAGCTTCGCGGACTGATCGACGACCTCGTGATCATAGCCCTTGAGGCGAATGCGGATCTTCTGGGTAGCCAACTTAAACCTCCAAAGAGTGCGAGAGATGTTCTCGCGGATTACGTAACAGGGAGCTCGAACTTAGGCGTTCTTGCTCATGACCTCGTCCACGATGGACTTGGGCGCGGGCTCATAAGAGTCGAACTGCATCGTGTAGGATGCACGGCCCTGGGTCTGGGAGCGAAGGTCGGTAGCGTAACCGAACATCTCGCCCAGCGGCACCTTGGCACGGATGAGCTTGCTGTTCTTGCGATCCTCCATGCCCTCGATCTTGCCGCGGCGACCGGAGAGGTTGCCCATAACGTCGCCCATGTACTGCTCGGGGGTCTCGACCTCGACAGCCATGATCGGCTCGAGCAGCTGCGGGTCGGACTTCTTGAGAGCGTCCTTGATAGCCATGGAACCGGCGATCTTGAAGGCGGCCTCGGAGGAGTCGACCTCGTGGTAAGAACCGTCGAACAGGGTGACCTTAACGTCGAGGACCGGGAAGCCGGCGATAACACCGGTGTTCAGGGCCTCCTGGATGCCCTTGTCGATGGACGGGATGTACTCCTTGGGCACGACGCCGCCGACGATAGCGTTGACGAACTCGTAGCCGAAGCCCTCCTCCATCTTCTCGAGCTTGATGACGGCGTGGCCGTACTGACCGCGACCGCCGGACTGACGGACGAACTTGCCCTCAGCCTTCTCGACGTCGTGACCAGCGGTCTCGCGGTAGGCAACCTGGGGCTTACCGACGTTAGCGTCAACCTTGAACTCGCGGAGCAGACGGTCAACGATGATCTCGAGGTGCAGCTCGCCCATGCCGGCGATGATGGTCTGGCCGGTCTCGTGGTTGGTGGACACCTGGAAGGTCGGGTCCTCCTCGGCGAGCTTGGTCAGAGCCAGGGACATCTTGTCCTGCTCGGCCTTGGTCTTGGGCTCAATGGCAACGTCAATAACGGGCTTAGCGAACTCGATCTTCTCGAGGACGATCTCCTTGCCCTCGGCGCACAGGGTGTCACCGGTGGTGGAGTTCTTGAAGCCGACGCAAGCGACGATGTCGCCGGCGGCAGCGTCGTCACGGTCGATACGCTCGGCGGCGTTCATCTCGAGGATGCGGCCGAGGCGCTCGCGCTGACCGTTGGAAGCGTTGACAACGTAGGAGCCGGACTCGGCACGGCCGGAGTAAACGCGGACGTAGGTGAGCTTACCGACGAACGGGTCGGTCATGATCTTGAAGACCAGGCCGGAGAAGGGCTCGTCGAAGGAAGGATGACGCTCGATCTCCTCGCCGGTGTCCGGATCGGTACCGGTGACGGCCTCGACGTCAATCGGGCTGGGCAGGTAGTCGACGACAGCGTCGAGCAGCTCCTGGACGCCCTTGTTCTTGTAGGCGGAGCCCACGAAGACGAGGTTGAGCTCGTTGGCCAGAACGCCCTTGCGCAGGGCAGCCTTGAGCTCCTCGACGGTGAAGTCCTCCTCCATGAGGATCTTCTCCATGAGCTCGTCGTCAAAGCTGGCAGCAGCGTCAAGGAGCTCCTCGCGCTTGGTGGCAACGATGTCGGCGAACTCAGCCGGGATCTCGTCCATCGGCTCAGGGTAGGTCATGCCCTTCTCATCGGCCTTGAAGTCCCATGCGGTCATGGTAACGAGGTCGATGACGCCCCAGAAGTTATCCTCGGCGCCCATCGGGACCTGAGCGGCCACGGCGTTAGCGTCGAGACGATCCTTCATGGTCTCGATAGCGTTGAAGAAGTCAGCGCCCACGCGGTCATACTTGTTGATGAAGGCGATGCGGGGGACGTTGAAGGTGGAAGCCTGACGCCAAACGGTCTCAGACTGGGGCTGAACGCCGGCAACGGCGTCGAAGACGGCGACAGCGCCATCGAGGACGCGCAGGCAGCGCTCGACCTCGGCGGTGAAGTCAACGTGGCCCGGGGTGTCGATGATCTGGATGCGGTAGTCCTTACCGTCCTTGTTCCAGAAGCAGGTGGTAGCAGCGGAGGTAATGGTTACGCCGCGCTCCTGCTCCTGAACCATCCAGTCCATGGTGGCAGCGCCCTCATGGACCTCACCGATCTTGTGGGTCTTACCGGTGTAGTAAAGAATACGCTCGGTCGTGGTGGTCTTACCAGCATCGATGTGGGCCATGATGCCGATGTTACGGGTATCGGAAAGCTTGTACTTAGGCTTAGCCATGTTAGTTCCTTACCTTAACTTACCAACGATAGTGAGAGAACGCGCGGTTGGCCTCGGCCATCTTGAAGACGTCCTCACGCTTCTTGACGGAAGCGCCCAGGCCGTTGGAAGCGTCGAGGATCTCGTTAGCGAGACGCTCGGCCATGGTCTTCTCCTTGCGAGCGCGGGAGAAGTTGACGATCCAGCGGATGCCCAGAGCGGTGGAACGACGGGAGTTGACCTCCATCGGGACCTGATAGGTAGCGCCACCGACACGCTTGGGCTTAACCTCGAGCGTGGGCTTGACGTTGTCCATAGCCTTCTTGAAGGTAGCGAGAGCGTCGCCACCCTCGGACTTCTCGGCAACGATCTCGAAAGCGGTGTAAACGATGCGCTCAGCGGTGGCCTTCTTGCCGTCAAGAAGGACCTTGTTGATGAGCTGAGTCACCAGGCGGTTGTTGTAAACGGCGTCAGGCTGAACCTCACGACGATTAGCTGCTGCACGACGCGGCATGTGAAATCTCCTTAAGTGTCTACCGTGCGGCGCTTAGGCGGCACACGGCGAAAGTATCAAAACGTTATCTGGCTTATTTGGCCTTGGGGCGCTTAGCACCGTACTTGGAACGGGCCTGCATACGGTTCTGGACCGGAGCAGCGTCGTAGGCGCCACGGATGACGTGATAACGGACACCAGGGAGGTCACGGACACGACCGCCGCGGACGAGCACGATGGAGTGCTCCTGCAGGTTGTGGCCCTCACCCGGGATGTAGGCGGTAACTTCGATGCCGTTGACGAGGCGAACACGGGCGACCTTACGAAGAGCCGAGTTCGGCTTCTTGGGGCTCGTGGTGAAGACGCGGGTGCACACGCCGCGCTTCTGTGCGTTGTGCTGCAGAGCAGCGTTCTTGGACTTCTTGGGCACGGAATGGCGGCCCTGGCGAACCAGCTGGTTAATAGTAGGCAAAGCGTACTCCTTCTCGAATGATTCCAGCTTTCTGTAAAGTGCAACGGCTTGAATCGAGGGGTCAGCATCCCCCTACGAAACACGCAGTTCGATAGGATACGTGGCGTTAGCTGTGCCGTCAACAGACCACGCCGCCGGGCGTATCCTAAAATAGGCACATTTCCGCAAACCCTACACAATAGGAATCCCTTTCTGTGCGCGGGGGCGGATTCCCGGCCCGGGCGGCGCGGGGGTTAAGTTTGCTGCTCTACAGTCCTGGCTCGCACGGAGAGCACATTAAGTGCTCTCCGGCTCGTGCGGAACTCGCGACAAACTTAGCCCCCGCGCCGCCCGGGCCGGGAATCCGACGTGCTCGTCGGGACAACGTTACCTGCCAAAAGGGACAGGTTTATTTTGGTCGGTTTTATCTGGGGAAACGTCGCGCTCCAGCGGTGATCTGCTCTCATCTGTCGCATGGAAATCGGCGGCGTTTTCGGAAGTATGCGGCAAATTCTGGACCTACCGAGCACACAGGGGTTTTGCGATAACAAACCATCAGGTAGAGCGCTTGAGCATATGCGGTGTGATCGACCCATCAAGATTTTGCCGCATACTTCCGAAATTCAGACGAATATCGCTCGCTTTAACCGCCCATTTACCGCAAAAGAGGCCGCTTCCCCTAGTAGGAAGCGGCCTCAGACCTTACGAATAGACGATGGTAAAGGGTATTTCTGTTTCGGTCTCTCCTGCTGATGTGTATCTCGTGCCCTCAAGGGTTACCGAGACCACCTGATCGACATTGATCAGCTTCGTCGGAACCCAGATGTTCTCTCCGCTATTGCGTGCCATCGAAACATAGAAGTTGTACGCCCCTGCGTCGTCATCTTCGATAATCTGCTCCGATCCATCCTTGTAGCTGACGGTCAGTTTATGATCAACTGCTTCATAGCCCAGATCGTCGATGTGTGTCTGGATGGAAAACGGGCTGATCTCGAGAGGCGAGTCATCGGAGCGGAGTTCCTTTGTATCGACGTACGCTCCAACGCTAAACTCGGGCGTCGATGCCTCGAACAGCTTCGCGTCCTCGCCTTCGCCCTCAGTCCAGCAGATATTCCAGGTGACCGCATGTCCCAAATCTCGCTCGCGATTCCACGAGGCAAAGTACATCGTGCCATTAATGACCGTGTCGCTTGATGTGTCCTTATCAATTGTGCAGCGTGTATCAGCCCATTCCTCGCCGAAGTTCATGCTGGGCGTGCCGATGCCTTGTTCTTCTTCACCATAGAGAACAAGTTCGCCAGTCTCTGCTGCCGGCTTGTAGTAGTTAACACCATTTGGATTGGACAACGTAAACGTCACGGCACCGCAACCGTTTTTATCGATAGCCATATCATGAATGTCGAGTGCATAGCCGTTGCCCTCGACGGACAGATTGACCTCCTGTACCGCACCCTCCAGGCTTTGGGGCGCGGTGCCATCACCAAATTCTCTGGTGTAGGTATATTTAGTCCCCGACGAGCCGCCATTGGTCCAGGTAATGGAATCCCCGTTGCCGTGGTTTCCCCAGGCCGAGGCAAAATAACTGGAATTGACAACGGCGTAGGCGACCCCTCCGGTCGCCAGCACTCCGACAAGACACCCGATTACGGCAACATACAGAGGCTTCGCGTGGCCCTTTCGACGAAGGGGCTCGCCTGCGGCAGCATTAAGAACGCGATCGGCAAGATCGCTATCGGCTTGGACGGACTCGAAGGCCTGCTTGATTTGATTGGATTTCACGGTCGCCCTCCTCCAGGATGAACTTAAGCTTTGATCGGCCGCGCGCTAAACGCGTTCGGACGGTCGCGGCCGGCACATGCAGTAACTCGGCAATCTCTGAGGTCGAAAAGTCTAGATAGTAATAGAGCACGATGGGAATTCGGAATCGTTCCGGAAGTCGCATGACATCGAGCAGGACATCCTTGGTCTCATCCTGCGCCGTCGAGAGCGAATCGGTCAGGCTCTCAATATCCTCCACGCGCCTCCATGGCTTTCGAAAGAGCGATTTGCACTCGTTGATTGTGACCCGAATGAGCCAACGGCGAAGGTGTTCCCAGCTTTCAAAATGGCCATCACTTTTGAGCAGCTTAAGAAAGACATCTTGAGCGACATCATCGGCGTCGGCACGATCGCGCAGATACGTCAATGCGATCCGAAATACGACATCCCGGTGATCTTCAACCGCCTGTCTAAAAGCTTGTTCTTCCATAATCACCTCCCGGTGACGTTGATGGTTCTTGATGAGGTCCTCACCATAGATACGCTTTGGCGAGACGAAATGTTTCAAATTCAAGCAGGAAAAACCTACCAAAATAAACCTGTCCCTTATTGGCAGGTTTACAAAAAAGGCCCGCTCCCCTGTTGGGAAGCGAGCCTTTATAACGGCGGTTAACGTACTAGGAAATTACTCCTCGTCGTTGTCCTTGGCCTCTTCGGCGTCGTCGGTGTCTACGAGCTGGTTGAGCAGCTCGTCGAGGGAAGCCATGTCCTCGTTGATGGCACCGTTGGCGGGAGCCTTCTTGTCGTCGATCGGGGCGCCCAGGAGCTCCTCGTCCTCGTCGGCGTGATGCGTCGGAGCAGCGGAGGTGCCCAGCAGGATGTCGTCCGGACCGTCGGGGCTAAAGACCATCTGCAGCAGCTGCGAGAGGTCTTCCTCGTCGGCAACGTCGTCGTTGTTCTCGAGGATGTAGAGCAGGTCGTGGGCCTCGAGACCGTCACGGAGCTCCTCGATCGCCTTGGCACCGATACCATCGATGCGCAGCAGATCCTCCTCGGACTTGCCGACCAGGTCGCCGACCGTCTCGATGCCGACCTCGCTGAACTTGTTGGTCCAGCGCTGCGACACGCCGAGGTCGTCGAACAGGTACAGGCGAGCCTTCTCGGCGGAGATGGTGTGGCCGTTACGGGTGAACGAACCGTCAGCACCACCGAACTCGTCGTAGCCAGCCCAGTCGAGCTGTTGCGGGAGCTGCTCGTCCAGGTCCTTGAGCTCCACAGGAGCCCACTCGGGCAGCGACTTGGCGTTGGGCGAAGCCGGGCCGTCGATGTCGACATAGCCGTCGGCCGTGCGATACGTCAGCTTGGCGTTGGCGTACGGCTTGAGGCCGGTACCAGCCGGGATCTTCTTACCGACGATGACGTTGGACTTAAGGTCGAGCAGGTGGTCGACCTTGCCCTCGATGGCAGCCTCGGTAAGGACGCCGGCGGTACGGATGAACGAAGCGCTCGACAGCCAGGAGTCGATGTTGGACGCAACCTTGAGCGTACCCAGGATGACGGGCTCGGCCACGGGAGCCTGACCGCCCAGACGGGCAACGCGCTCGACCTCGTCGGCGAACTCGTAGCGGTCGACGTACTGACCAAGCAGGTACTTGGAGTCGCCGGGGTTGGTGATCTGAACGCGACGCAGCATCTGACGTGCGAGCACCTCGATGTGCTTGTCGTTCAGGTCAACGCCCTGGCTGGTGTAGACGTCCTTGACGCTCTCGACGAAGGTGTGCATCGTCGACTCGATGTCGGTCAGCTTGCGCAGGTTGCGGAAGTTGACGAAGCCCTTGGTGATCTGGTCGCCGGCGCGAACCTCGCAGCCGTCCTCAATCTCGGGCATGAAGCGCACCGAAGCGGGGACGCGACGCTCGTCGAGGACGCGGGTGTGATCCTCGGAGTCGGTGAGCGTCAGCACGTACTCGGACTTCTCGGGCTTGATCGAGAGGTGACCGGAGTACGGAGCCAGCTCGGCCTCGCGGCCCAGGATCTTCTCGTTGACGTTGCCGACGATATCGAACATACGGCTGACCGTAGGCAGACCCTGCGTAATATCGTCGACGCCAGCGACGCCGCCGGAGTGAATGGTACGCATCGTAAGCTGCGTACCGGGCTCGCCGATGGACTGGGCGGCAATAATGCCGACGGCAGTACCGATAGCGACCGGGCGACGGGTGGAAAGATCCCAGCCGTAGCACTTCTGGCACACGCCGTACTTGGAACGGCAGGTGAGCAGTGCGCGAAGGGTGACCTTCTTAAGACCGGCATCGACCATCTTCTGGATGTCGGCGACCTTCTCGATGTAGCCGTCCTGCTCAAAGAGCACGGTGCCATCGGGAGCCACGACGTCCTGGATGAAGCAACGGCCGACGAGGTCGGTGTTGAGGTCGGTAGTGCCGGGGATGATGAGGTTGTAGGTGACGCCCTCGTGCGTACCGCAGTCCTCTTCGCGGACGATGACGTCCTGGGCCACGTCGACCAGACGACGGGTCAGGTAACCAGAGTCCGAGGTGTGGGATGCGGTATCGACCAGGCCCTTACGGGCGCCGTAGGTCGAAATGAAGTACTCGAGCGGCAGCAGGCCCTCGCGGAAGTTCGCCTTAATGGGAAGGTCGATCGTCTCGCCGGACATGTCTGCCATCAGGCCACGCATGCCGCCGAGCTGACGCAGCTGGGTCTTAGAACCACGGGCGCCGGAGTCGGCCATCATGTACAGCGGGTTCTCCTCGTCGAACATGTCGAGCATGAGCGCTGCGACCTTGTCGGTACAAGCGGTCCACTCGTTAACGACTTCGATGTGGCGCTCCGTCTCGTTGATGAAGCCCTCTTCGAAGTACTCGTTGATCTGGTCGACGTTGGCCTGGGCGCGATCGAGCAGCTCCTGCTTCTCATCAGGGATGAGAGCGTCCCACACCGAGATGGTAAGGCCGGCGCGGGTAGCGTAGTGGAAGCCGGAGTACTTGATGGCGTCGAGGATCGGGCCGACCTTGGCCTCGGGGTAACGATCGCAGCAGTCCGCAACCAGCTTGGCCACGTCGCCCTTGACCATCTTGTAGTTCATGAACTCATAGTCTTCGGGCAGGCACTGGCGGTTGAAGATGATGCGGCCGATAGAGGTCTCGAAGCGCGCGGTCTTGTTGCCGGTGACGTCGTAGTCGATGAACTCGTTCTTGCCGTTCTTGACGCGGAAGATACGGGTGCCGTCCTCGTTGATGACGTTGGCATCGGCAGCGGACACGCGGACCTGGATCTTGGCCTGCATGTCGACCTCGGAGCGGCAGTCATAGGCGTGCAGCGCGTCGTCGAAGCTCGAGAACACGTGGTTCTCGCCCGGCAGACCGTCGCGGACCTGGGTGAGGTAGTACACACCGATGATCATGTCCTGCGAGGGGATGTTGACCGGCTTGCCGGATGCCGGCGAGCGCAGGTTGTTCGCAGAGAGCATGAGCACGCGGGCCTCGGCCTGAGCCTGGCTGGACAGCGGCACGTGGACAGACATCTGGTCGCCGTCGAAGTCGGCGTTGAAGGGCGAGCAGACCAGCGGGTGCAGGTGGATAGCCTTGCCCTCGACCAGCACCGGCTCAAAGGCCTGAATGGACAGACGGTGCAGGGTCGGTGCACGGTTGAGCAGCACGACGCGGCCGTCGATGACCTCTTCGAGGATGTCCCACACAAAGGTGGCACCGCGGTCGATAGCGCGCTTGGCGCCCTTGATGTTCTCGACCTTGCCAAGCTCGACCAGGCGCTTCATGACGAAGGGCTTGAAGAGCTCCAGCGCCATGGTCTTGGGCAGACCGCACTGGTGCAGCAGCAGCTTGGGGTCGGTAACGATTACCGAACGGCCGGAGTAGTCGACACGCTTACCCAGCAGGTTCTGACGGAAGCGACCCTGCTTGCCCTTGAGGGCCTCGGCGAGCGACTTGAGCGGGCGACCGCCACGGCCAGAGACCGGGCGACCACGACGGCCGTTGTCGAACAGGGCGTCCACGGACTCCTGGAGCATGCGCTTCTCGTTGTTCACGATGATCGCGGGGGCGTCCAGGTCGAGCAGGCGCTTGAGTCGGTTGTTACGGTTGATCACGCGACGATACAGGTCGTTGAGGTCGGACGCAGCGAAGCGGCCGCCGTCGAGCTGGACCATCGGGCGCAGATCGGGCGGAATGACCGGGATGACGTCCAGGATCATGTTCGCGGGGCTGTTGCCGCCCTTCAGGAAGGCGTCAACGACCTCGAGGCGCTTAACGGCCTTCTCGCGCTTCTGCTTCTGGGAGTCCTCGTCGGCAATGATGGCCTTGAGCTTCTCGGCCTCGGAAGGAAGGTCGATGGCAGCGAGCAGGTCGCGGACGGCCTCGGCACCCATGCCACCCTTGAAGTACATGGAGTAGTAGCGAGTCATCTCGCGGAACAGCGGCTCATCGGAGATGAGGTCGCGCTCAGTGAGCTTCATGAAGGCGTTGAAGGCGTCCGTGCGGAGCTGCTTCTCGTCCTTGCACTCTTCCTCAATGTCGACGATGCCGGAGGCGATCTCCTCGGGGGTCAGCGGCTCCTCGTCGGAGAACTCGTCAAAGTTCTCGGGGTCGCCCTGCTCCTTGAGGGACTCGATCTGGCGGGCGCACTCGGCATCGATCTCTTCCAGATCGGCGGCGAGCTCCTCGCGCAGGTCGTCGGCGTCAGCCTCGCGAGCCTCGTAGTCAACCTCGGTGATGATGTAGCTGGCAAAGTACAGAACCTTCTCGAGGTCCTTGGACTTGATGTCGAGCATACGGCTCATCGGGAAGCTCGTGGGGCTCTTAAAGTACCAGATGTGGGACACGGGAGCGGCGAGCTCGATGTGACCCATGCGGTCGCGACGCACCTTGGCCGAGGTGACCTCGACGCCGCAGCGCTCGCAGACGATGCCCTTAAAGCGGATGCCCTTGTACTTGCCGCAGGAGCACTCCCAGTCCTTGGCGGGACCGAAGATCTTCTCGCAGAACAGGCCGTCCTTCTCGGGCTTGAGGGTACGGTAATTGATGGTCTCCGGCTTCTTGACCTCACCGTGCGACCAGGAACGGATCTGGTCGGCGGAGGCAAGGGAGATCTTTACCGAGTCAAAATCAGTAGCTTCGAAATCTGCCACAGTCAACTACTCCTTATCAGTGGTCGTGGCGGCGACAGCCTCGGGTGCCTCGGCGGTCTCGGCATCCTCGGCCTCGACGTCGGCGTCAACGCCAGCGAGCGCAGCCAGGTCGTCGAGAGCAGAGGTCTCCTCGGCGGTCACAGGGGCGGAGGCGTCCTCGTCGGCATCGTGCATGGGCTCGATGTCCAGTGCGAGGGAGCGAATCTCCTTGACGAGAACCTTGAAGGACTCGGGGATACCCGGGACAGGAACGTTCTCGCCCTTGACGATGGACTCGTAGGTCTTGACGCGGCCCACGGTATCGTCGGACTTGACGGTCAGGATCTCCTGCAGGACGTTGGAAGCACCGTAAGCGTACAGTGCCCAAACTTCCATCTCGCCGAAGCGCTGGCCGCCGAACTGGGCCTTGCCGCCCAGAGGCTGCTGGGTAACCAGGCTGTAAGGGCCGGTCGAACGAGCATGGATCTTGTCGTCGACCATGTGGCCGAGCTTGAGGATGTAGGACGTACCCACGGTAATGGGCTCGCGGAACTCCTCGCCGGTACGGCCGTCGAACAGACGGGTCTTGCCGCGCTCGTCAAGCTGGGTGACGAACTCGGGGCGCATGTGATCGCCAAAGGCAGCGGTGGCCTTGTTGAGCATGTTCTTGTTGGCACGACGGATGACCTCGGCGATCTCGTCCTCCTTGGCGCCGTCGAAGACGGGCGTCGCGGTGAAGAACGGACCGGGGACGTACTTGTCGGAGTCGGCCTGCTCGGTATCCCAACCGCACGCAGCGGCCCAGCCAAGGTGGCACTCGAGCAGCTGGCCGACGTTCATACGCGAAGGAACGCCCAGCGGGTTGAGGATAACGTCGATCGGGGTACCGTCAGCCATGTAGGGCATGTCCTCGACCGGCAGAACGTTACAGATAACACCCTTGTTGCCGTGGCGGCCGGCGATCTTATCGCCCTGCTGGATCTTACGACGCTGGGCGACGTAGACGCGCACCTGCTCGTTGACGCCGGGGGCCAGGTCGTCGCCGTTCTCGCGGCTAAAGCGGACGACGTCGATGACGCGGCCGTAAGCGCCGTGGGGCATCTTAAGGGAGGTGTCGCGGACGTCGTGGGCCTTGGCACCGAAGATGGCGCGCAGCAGGCGCTCCTCGGCGGTCAGAGCGCTCTCGCCCTTAGGCGTGACCTTGCCGACCAGGATGTCGCCAGGGCCGACCTCGGCGCCGATGCGGATGATGCCGTCCTCATCGAGGTTGGCAAGCATGTCCTCGGAGAGGTTCGGGATCTCGCGGGTGATCTCCTCGGGGCCGAGCTTGGTGTCGCGGGCGTCGATCTCGTGACGGGTGATGTTGATGGTCGTCAGCAGGTCCTCGGCCACCAGGCGCTCGGACACGACGATACCGTCCTCGTAGTTAAAGCCTTCCCACGGCATGTATGCCACGGTGAGGTTCTGACCCAGTGCGAGCTCGCCATGATCGGTCGAGGGACCGTCGGCCAGGGGCTCGCCCTGCTCAACGGTGTCACCGACGCGCACGAGCGGACGGTGGTTGATGCAGGTGGACTGGTTGGAGCGCTGGTACTTGGCCAGGTGATACTCGTCCATGCCGCCGGCATGCTTGACGATGATCTTGGCGGCGTCGGCAAAGATGACCTCGCCGGCGTTCTTGGCCAGGGTGACCTCGCCGGAGTCCAGGGCGGCGCGGCGCTCCATGCCGGTACCGACATAGGGAGCGGCGGGGTGAACCAGCGGCACGGCCTGACGCTGCATGTTAGCGCCCATGAGCGTACGCTTGGCGTCGTCGTGCTCGAGGAACGGGATCAGCGTGGCTGCGACAGAGAGCATCTGACGCGGCGAGACGTCCATGTAGTCGACGTCCTCGACAGGCACGTCGGCGGGAGCGCCGAAGGAGCCGTCGAAGTCGCGGGTACGGGCGATCACGGTGTGCGGGCGGACAAGCTTGCCCTCGGCATCGGTCGTGATGAACTCGTTGGTCTTGGGATCGAGCGGCGTGTTGGCCGGCGCGATGACGTGCTTTTCTTCCTCGTCAGCGGTCATCCAGTCGATCTGGTCGGTGGCAACGCCGTTCTCGACGCGACGGAACGGGGCCTCGATGAAGCCGTACTCGTTGACGCGGGCGTAGAGGGCGAGCGAGCCGATCAGGCCGATGTTGGGGCCTTCGGGGGTCTCGATCGGGCACATGCGGCTGTAGTGCGAGTTGTGAACGTCGCGGACGGCCGTCGGCACGTTGGTGCGGCGGCTGGAGCCGGACTTGTGGCCGGCAAGACCGCCAGGGCCGAGTGCGGACAGACGGCGCTTGTGGGTCAGACCGGTCAGGGGGTTCGCCTGGTCCATGAACTGCGAAAGCTGCGAGGAACCGAAGAACTCCTTGATGGAGGCCACGATCGGGCGGATGTTGATGAGCGACTGCGGGGTGATCTCGTCGATGTCCTGGGAGCTCATGCGCTCGCGGACGACGCGCTCCATACGGCTCATGCCGATACGGAACTGGTTGGCGACGAGCTCGCCGACGGTACGGATGCGGCGGTTGCCGAAGTGGTCGATATCGTCGACCTTGAAGCCCTGCTCGCCGGCAGCGAGGGACAGCAGGTAACGGAGGGTGGCGACGATATCCTCGTCGGTGAGCACCGTGACCTCTTCCTCGGTGGTGAGGTTGAGCTTCTTGTTGACCTTGTAACGACCGACGCGGGCCAGATCGTAGCGCTGCGGGTTGAAGAGCAGGCCCTCGAGCAGGCTGCGGGAAGCGTCCACGGTGGGAGGCTCGCCCGGGCGCAGGCGACGGTAGATCTCGATGAGGGCGTCCTCGCGGGTGAGGGCGGTGTCGCGCTCCAGGGTGCGCTTGATCACATCGGAGTTGCCGAGCAGCTCGATGATGTCGTCGTTGGTGACGGCGATGCCAAGGGCGCGCAGGAACATCGTGGCGCTCTGCTTGCGCTTACGGTCGATGGAGACCATGAGCTGGTCGCGCTTGTCGACCTCGAACTCAAGCCAGGCACCGCGGGACGGGATGATCTGGGCCTTGTAGATCTGCTTGCCCGAATCCATCTCGGAGCTGTAGTACACGCCCGGGGAGCGGACGAGCTGCGAGACGACGATACGCTCGGTACCGTTGATGATGAAGGTGCCCTGATCGGTCATCATGGGGAAGTCGCCCATGAAGACGAGCTGCTCCTTGATCTCGCCGGTCTCCTTGTTGGTGAGACGGACGTCGGTCAGAAGCGGAGCCTGATAGGTCATATCCTTCTCGCGGCACTCCTCGACGGTGTGCGCGGGGTCGCCGAACTGATGCTCGCCGAAGGTAACCTCGAGAACATGGTTCTGGCTCTGGATGGGGCTGGATTCCTTGAACGCCTCACGAAGACCCTCGTCCTTAAAACGCTCAAAGGATTCCCTTTGAACAGAGATAAGGTTGGGGAGCTCCATGGCCTCCGGGATTTTCCCGAAGCTGACGCGCTTGCGCTCAGTGGCAGTGTATGCGTAGGTCACCAGGTTTTTCCTCCTTCACGGAAATGCTCGGTGGGTTGGCGAGGCATAGCTTCGCCAGTTATCGCAACCTAATAGTTTATCAGGTACCGACCGTTGAGCAAGAAAAGCCTTGACGCGATTGAGTTTTTGGAGTAGTAAAGTTTTTCGACAGAAAAGATGCAGGTAGATATAGGTGTATCGAACATCTGTTCATATATTTTCTGTGAACAGAGGGCCCATGATCGCGGCCCGCATAAAAACGGGTGCAGACCGAAGTCCGCACCCGTAAATATCGATGCCCGAAGGCTTACTTGCGCATCAAGCCGCCGCGCTCGTCGATGGCATCCCAGAAGGCATCGGCAAAGCGAGGATCGCTTGCAGCCATGAGGGCGTTGGTGGCCATCCAGCCAGAGGGGGTACCGGTGTCGTAGCCCGAAAGCGGGTCGATGACGACGGCGTACATGGCCTCGCGATCGAGCGAACGGGCCATGGCGTCGGTCAGCTGAATCTCGCCGCCCTTACCGGCCTGCTGGTCGGCAAGCAGGTCCATGACCAACGGGCTCAGCAGATAACGGCCGACGATGTACAGGTTGGACGGAGCCGCCTCGGGGGCAGGCTTCTCCACCAGGCCGCCGATGCGCCACACGGCACCCGGCTCGCCATCGGCAACGTCCTCGGCGCCCTCGAGCGAACCCACACGCTCGCCGGCAATCACGCCGTAGCGGCTGACCTCCTCGGGAGCGCACGCGGCGACGGCGATAACAGAGGCGCCGCCATGCTCCTTGGAGACGGCAAGCATCTTGTCGCAGATGTCGCGGTTGGGCACAACGTAGTCGCCCAGAAGAACCAGGAAGTTCTCACCTGCCACAGCGTCTGCGGCAGAGCGAATGGCGTGGCCGAGGCCCTTGGGCTCGTACTGATAACGGAAGTCGACCGGCATGCCGCCCGCATGGGCGACGGCGTCGGCATAAGCGTCCTTGCCGCGCTCGCGTAGCAGATTCTCGAGCGAGCGATCGGGCTGGAAGTAGCTCAGCAGCTCGGGCTTACCAGGAGAGGTGACGATAATGGCATCGTCGACCTCCTCGGGATCGAGTGCCTCCTCAACGACGTACTGGATGACCGGCTTGTCGAGCACCGGAAGCATCTCTTTGGGCGTGCACTTGGTGCCGGGCAGAAAACGCGTGCCAAGACCGGCGGCGGGGATGATTGCCTTCATGTTATTCAAGGATCCTTTCGCAGGCGCGAAGAGCGCCCGTGCGTGCGGCTCACCGGCCGCAAACGAAATTGCGATACCGAATTATCTTAACGCTGAAGAGATGCGCAACCATAAGGCGTGCGTAATTCTTCAGCAGGTCAACGCAAATTAATGCACCAATAGTGCAATTTTTGGCCCCAATTGTCAGACGCATACCTTACGGCGGAGGCGGATAGCGGACTATATCCATCTAAATGTAGCGGGGCAAAACGAAAAAGACGGGGCTCGCAATGCGAACCCCGTCTGCAAAGAAATCTGGCGAGAAAGCCTGATTACTTGAGGGTGACAGCAGCGCCAGCAGCCTCGAGCTTCTCCTTGGCAGCCTCGGCGTCCTCCTTCTTGGCACCCTCGAGAACAGCCTTGGGAGCGCCCTCGACGACCTCCTTGGCCTCCTTCAGGCCAAGGTTGGTGAGCTCACGGACGGCCTTGATGACCTGGATCTTGTTGTCGCCGAAGCCCTCGAGCACGACGTCAAACTCGGTCTTCTCCTCGGCCTCAGCAGCGCCAGCAGCAGGAGCGGCGACAACAGCGGCAGGAGCAGCGGCGGAAACGCCGAAGGTGTCCTCGATAGCCTTGACGAGCTCGGAAGCCTCGAGAAGGGTCATTTCCTTAAGAGCATCGATGATCTCATCGGTGGTAAGCTTAGCCATTTCTAAGTCCTTTCGGTTTCCGTGCGAATGCACGGAGATCAGTTAAAACACGGCGCGAATGCGCCAGGGGTGCGGCGTTGCCGCCGCAGGTGAAAACAGCGACTAGGCTGCCTTCTGCTCGGAGACCTGCTGGATCGAACGAGCGAGACCAGAGGAAACGCCGTTGACGCAGACAGCGATGTCGCGAGCGAAACCGGAGATGAGACCGGCGATCTGGCCGAGAAGCTGATCCTTGGTGGGCAGCTCGGCGATAGCCTTAACATCATCAGCGGAAACGGCCTTGCCGTCGGAGATACCGCCCTTGATCTCAAGGACGCCCTTGGACTTAGCAGAGAAGTCCTTAAGGGCCTTAGCGGCCTCGACCGGCTCGGTCTCGTAGAACACATAAGCGACGGGGCCGGCGAGGATCTCGTCGAGCTCGGGCTGCTCCTGGTTCTTGAGAGCGATCTTGACCAGGTTGTTCTTGTAGACCTTCATCTCGGCGCCGCACTCACGGAGCGTATGACGCAGCTCCTGAGCCTGCTTAACCGTCAGACCGTTGTAGTTGACGACGAACAGACCGGCGTTCTCGGCGATACGGGACTCGATCTCTGCAACCTTGTCGATTTTGTACTGCTGGGGCATGAATTACACCTCCTCGAATTCTTTCCGGGCACGGTCCGCCACAAGGACGTGACGGGGGCATGTCCAAAAAGAAAGCCCCCGCGCTGCATGAGCGACGGGGGCGAGAAGACATATCTACTCGACCACCTCGGCTGGCGGGATATCCCATTAAGCTCGCGGGTAAGACCCGTTTGCGCCGGCTGTCTCTGGCAGCGGATTCGTGCGTGAACCGAAAGTATTATGGCGGGGACCTCGGCGTCAGTCAACGGAAAACCGGGCTGCACACAATTCCACCATCCGGCACGCTCCGCCGAAGGCCAGGCGCAAGGTTTCCGCTCGGTCAGGTCCTGGGCTCGCTCGGAAAGCACATTAAGTGCTTTCCGGCTCGTGCGGAATCTACGGAAACCTTGCGCCTGGCCTTCGGCGGCGCGTGCCTGCGTCAACTATGGGGCAGACCGGTTTTACGTTGACCGACGCGCCCCACGCATAACCCTTATGTCGGTAGGCTGATGTGTTGCGTCCCTGATGGCTACAGGGTTGAGACGAAGGTGGACAGGCGGCGGAGGCCTTCGTTTAGGTCTTTGTCGGAAACGCAGTAGCTTAGGCGGATGTGGCCTTCGGTGCTGAAGCAGTCGCCTGGGACTAGGGCTACGTTGGCTTCTTTGATGGCTTTGATGCAGAAATCCTCGCTTGTTAGGCCGAATTGTTTGATGCTCGGGAAGGCGTAGAAGGCGCCTGCTGGTTCTACGACGTCGAGGCCCATGGCGTCTAGGGCGGTCAGAACTCGTTCACGGCGGGCTCGGTAGACGTTGAGCATGGGGGTAGGGTCGACGGTGAGGGCTCGGGCTGCGGCGTCCATCTCGAAGGAGACAGCGCTCGACACCAAATATTGGTGGGCCTTTGCGATCTCGGCGATGGCGGGAGCTGCGGCTGCGAGCCAGCCTAAGCGCCAGCCCGTCATTGCCCAGGGCTTGGAGAAGCTCTCGATGATCACTGTCTGCTCGCGAAGCTCCGGGTGACGCTGGGCAAAACGCTCGTAACCGTCAACGTAGACCAGGCGGTTGTAGACGTCGTCGCAAATCACGTAAATGCCCGCCTGCTCGGCCACACGCGCTACGGCGTCGAGCGACGCCGCGCTGAGGATACAGCCCGTGGGGTTATTGGGCGAGCAGATGACGATAGCCTTGGTCGCCGGGGTCACACAGGCGCGGAGCGCTTCCTCGTCAATCTGGAATTGCGCGGGCTCCGTATCCAAAAAGACCGCCTTGGCGTGGTTGGCCACGACGATACTCTCGTACAGGCCAAAAGCCGGCGTGGGGATAATGACCTCGTCGCCGGGGTTGAGCATGGCCATGAATGTTGCCGACAGGGCCTCGGTCGCACCGTCGGTCAGGATGACCTCGTCAGCCGAAAACGTAAGGCTCGCGTCCCCCATATAGACAGATAACGCCTCGCGCAGGGCGGGACGACCGTTGTTGGGCGGGTAGTGCGTGTCGCCGCGGCTCAGCGAGGCGGCCACCTCGGCGCTAATCACATCGGGCGTGGGAAAATCGGGCTCGCCAAGCGCGAGCGCGATGCATCCCGGGTGCTGGGCGGCGAGCGCGTTGATCCGGCGGATGCCGGAGGGCTTGAGCATGGCAAGCGAGCTATTCATGGGCAGGCGCATGGCGTTCCTTTCGTAAGGGTTGCACTAGGATAGCGCGGCGAAGGGTTGGCAGACGGTGTAACCTAAACGGAAACCAACCGGAAAGGAGGCTGTATGGAGGCGGCTGCGCAAGGCGATAAGCCCAAAGCGCTGCAAAACATTGCATATATCAGCATCCCCGATAGCGCCGATCTTGAATTTTTGCTTTGGGATCTGCAGGATGCCATTGCTGCCTATGCCCGGCTTTCCGGTACTTCGCTCCCCCGCCCGGTCAATCTGGGGGTGAATGATGCCGGCAGCGTTGCGGATGGCATCGTGTTCGCCGTTGAGGATGCGCTCGATAACGAGGAGATGGCCGTCGTTGAACAGGCGCTTGATTGCCTTGAGGGCGTGGAAACTCGCATCTATGCCATCGTTCAAGCTGCCTACGGAAGCATTGAACAGGCGCACGTTGCAGTTGGCCGCCTGCGCGAAGCATGCGAGCATCGAGGGCTGTCGTGGTGTGGCGGCGTCATCGTCTGCGCCGGTTCCGGCATCGCGACGCTTCGTCATTCCCCACGCATGGGGCTCCTGCGACGGCCGTTTTCCGAAGCCATTGACATGCTGGTAGGTGCCGTGCGCATGGGCTGCTCGGTGGAGCATGCGCAGCGACTTGGCGGCGGCAATGCCGATGACGTCGACACCGATGGCATGGTTTATGCCGAACCCGCGCTGCCCGCACCAATTTGGCGTATCGCTATGAAATATCTCGGCAGCCGCTCATACATCTAAATTAAGAAGCTCCCCAGTCAACGGCATCACGCCAGCGCTCGACAAGCCGATCCAGGCGCCATGCCGCGTTGGCGGGACTCGTCGACGGCAAGACGATAGCCGGCAACCCCGTCCGCTCTTGCAGATAGCGTTTGTAGAGCCGCCCGGCTGTACCACCGTTGCAAACAACAGCCTCGATAGGAGCCGCATCGGCAATGCGCTCAATATGCGCCGGCACGACATTTTTGATGCTGGCGTCGCTCGAGCCCTTGATGTCGCAACTCTCGATCACGTCCCACAGGGCCACGCCGCCGTTTAGCAGCATAGCCCGCTTGACGGCAATCGAGGCGTCGAGTGTCGCGGGCTCACCGCTCGCCAAAGGGTCCCCCTCGTTGGGCGGCACGGGCACACCAAGGCACGCAGCCATCACGCGCCAAAACCGGTTCTGTGGGTTGCCGTAATAGAAGACGTTGGCACGCGAAAGCACCGAAGGAAACGACCCCAGCACCAAAACGCGCGAGCGCTCGTCAAACACGGGCTCAAACCCATGCTCAATATGCTGATATCCCTCGTCCGGCACAGCCATGGATTAGACCCTCAGCAGATAGCGCACCTCGTAGGGCGCAAGCTCAAGGGAGCCCGACAGCTCGACCGTGGGCGCATCGTCAGCAAGCAGGTCCACGAAGGAGCCGTTGAGTTCGCCGGCTCCAAAGGTATAGGGCTCGTCCACGGCATTGACCGCCACGAACACCGTCGCGTCGTCGCAGGCGCGCTCGAACAGCAACTGCTTGTTCTGGATCACCACGTTGCGATAGGCGCCGTAGTTGAGGGCGTGGGCCGCCGCGTCGTTTGCCGAACGCAGGTGCGTCAGCTGCGTGACGAATGCCGTCAGCTCGTTGGGCGCCGGCTCGTCAAGCGCAGGGCGCAGCGCCCAGTCGCCATCGGGGCCACCCTTTTCGCCGGCAATCCCCCACTCGCTGCCGTAGTAGACGCACGGAATGCCCGGCATACCAAAGAGCATGCCGTAGGCGGGGCGCAGGCAGGACTTGTCCGTCAGGATGCTCGCCAGGCGCGGCACGTCGTGGTTGTCGACAAACGACAGCAGGTGCTTGCCGCGGTAGATGCACCACGGATCGCCGCCAAACTGGCGATGCAGCGAATGGGCGATCTCGAACATGTTGACCGAGTTAAAGCTGGAGTACAGGCCCTTGTAACACTCGTAGTTGGTGCAGGAGTCGAGCATCTCGTCGTTGACGATCTGGTTATAGTCGCCGTGGAGCGTCTCGCCGATTAGCACAAAGTCGGGCTTGAGCTCGCGGGAAAAAGCGTGCAGACGGCGCATAAAGTCGCGGTCGAGCATATAGGCGACGTCCAGGCGCAGGCCGTCGACGCCAAAGACCTCGGCCCAGCGGCGCACGGACTCGAGCAGATAATCGACTACGGCGGGATTTTGCAGGTTGAGCTTCACGAGCTCAAAATGACCCTCCCAGCCCTCGTACCAAAAGCCGTCGCCGTAGCACGAGTCACCGTCAAAGCTAATGTGGAACCAGTCCTTGTAGGGCGAGTCCCATTTGTGCTCCCGCACGTCGCGGAAGGCCCAAAAGCCGCGGCCGACATGGTTGAAGACGGCATCGAGCACCACGCGGATGCCATGGGCGTGCAGCGCCTCGCACACGGCGGCAAAGTCGGCATCCCCACCCAGGCGACGGTCGATATGACGCAGGCTGCGCGTGTCGTAGCCGTGGCTGTCGGACTCAAGGGGCGGATTGATGAGCACAGCGCCAATACCGAGTTCCTGCAGGTAGTCGGCCCATTGGGCAATCTTTGTGATGGGGGCATCGGGGTTGACTGTGGCATCGGCGGTCTGGGCGAGCTCATCCTCGGCAACGGGCGCGGCGTTTTCGCGCGGGGCACCGCAAAAGCCCAGCGGATAGATCTGATAAAACGTCGTCTCGTATGCCCACATAGCAACCTCCCGGTAAGCTCAACACAACGACATCCATTGTATGCCCAGCTTGTATCCCCTCCCCCAAAATAAGTTGCGGTGGAATGGTTCCTGCTTGGGCCTTCAGAGGCCTTAAACAGGAACTATTTCACCGCAACTGATAAGGGGACGCGATTAGGCGACGGGCCTGGCGCGGCGTATGGCTGGGAACAGTACAGTGATGGCGAGGATCTTGCCAAATAAATGGTACTGCCGAGATGCCGCTGAGCGAATAGAGAGGCGTCCGCACGGGTGGCCATCCTATGATGAAGGCAGCATATTCCCACACCTGACCTACAAAGGTAGTTGAACGATGGCAGACATTAAAATCAAGATCGTCAGCAATCCATATCAAGAAATTGTTCGGTTCTTCCGATGGGATAACGGCTGGCAAGAAATAACGACATCTACAAATCCCAATAGCGCGCTCCATAGCACGAAAATCGTTAATGGTTTCTTCCCCTTTAAGGCCGAAGAGATCATCGACATCCTCGCCAAAGAGTTTGGCGGTGGCGACAAAATTGAATTGCATTTTGAAGGAGCAGACGACGAATGGCAGGAGTTGCTCGCCATCTGCACCGAAGGGCCACGTGCCAACACATACGAGGTCATACGAGACGAGCGCTATCTATCAAACGCCCGTGACGTCTTGCCGGAAATTGTCGAAGTCTTCAGAGAAATCCAGGGGCTTGTAGACGAAGCAGTCTCCGAGCGAACAAAAGTCTCTGAGCAAATTAGGAAGTTCACCGATGTCTCGAGCGACATCATCCCGCTGTGTGTGCTCGGCAGCTATAGTGCAGGCAAATCGACGCTCATCAACGCCTTCATTGGCATGGAGATCCTTCCCAGCGGCGACGAGCCTGTAACGGCCCGCATATTTCAAATCAAACGTTCAAAAGACCGAGATCGCGCGATGGTTCAATTCTCCTGTGGCAACAGGCGATTCTTGCTGCGCTTTGACCTTGATGGCCTCATGGAAAACAAAGAGCTTGTGGGGGAGCCCCTATACGACAAGATTGCGGCCAAAGTCGCCGACTCCATGCCCGGCATGGCCTCCCACATGAACAGTGCCCTCAAGGTTCTTAACTCATACCATGCCGATGAAGACGACCGGACCATCTCCGATCTGATCAGAATCGAAGTCCCCTTTAGCGATACCGACCCGTGGCCCCATGACAGGGAGTTTGTCATCTTTGACACCCCGGGCTCAAACTCCGACTCCAACGCCGATCACGCCCGAGTGCTCAAACAGGCAATGGAGGGCCTCTCGAATGGCCTTCCCATTTTCGTTGCGGAGTACAGCTCGCTCGACACGAAGGACAACAAGAACCTCTCTAACGAAATAGAGCAGATTCCCGCAATTGACGAGCGTTTTACCATGATTGTGGTTAACAAGGCCGATTCCGCCGACCTTCCCAAAGGCGGGTTCGACGACGAACGAGTCTCGGACATCATGCGTCAGTCCATTCCATCCAGCCTCTATGGTCAAGGTATCTACTTTGTTTCTTCCATCCTCGGCCTAGGCTCAAAGAACTCCAGCGAGTTTATAAGCGACAACTATGCCGAAAAATTCGAAGACCAGCAGCGTAAATACACCGATCCGACAAGCCGCTTCTACAAAACGCTCTACCGCTACGACATCCTTCCGGGACAGATCTCGCGTAGAACCAACCGCGAATCCGAGGCTTGCAGGGACCTCCTTCTTGCCAACAGCGGACTCTTTTGTATCGAAAACGAGATACGGCTGTTTGCCGAGCGGTACTCCGCCTACAACAAATGCAGCAGGTCGGAATCGCTCCTACAAGAAATTGTCAGCATAACCGAAGAAGAGATTGCCGATAAGAAAACCGACCTCGAACAAAAGAAAGCACAGCGAGAAGCCGAGCTCGAAGAGGATAAGCGCAACCTCATCAACCAGCTCGAAGACTGCAGAGAGCATGCAAGGCTGGACTCCTCGGCCAGCTATGCCGGCGCCATCGACAGGAACGTTTCCGCCGAGCAGTGGAAAACCAACCTTGGCACGCTTCAGGCGCGTCAAGGCGCTATTACCGAAGACAAGCGAGAGCGCCTCGAATACTCAAAACGGTCGAACGCAGCTGCGCAAGCGTTTGACTCAATCGCCCCTAACTTTTTCAATAGGCTCGGCGAATCGATAAAAGGAAGCCCGGCCAACACGCAAAAGGACGTCGACTCCCAACCAACATTTGGGCTAGCGGAGGTTGGCAAAGGCCTTTGTGATGACATCACCGATGCGCTCCAAAAAAGATCCGACGCAAAGGCTGCCGAAAGAACAGCCGACAAAGATGCCGCCGACCAGCTCTTTAACGAGGTCATCAATCACTATGACGAATGTACCGAGCAAATAGCTCAGGCCATCGATGAGCTGTCGCAAAGCTATTGGAAAGATTGTGCGGAGCATAGCCGCGATGCCCTCTATCGCATCGCTACCAGCAGCGACAATCCTCTTTCCGAAGAGAAGCGCCAAGAGGTCGGCGATATCATTCTTAAATATCGTGGCCTCGCGCTCGATAAGACAAAGGGCCCCATTTTCAGCAAGGCAGACTTTACCGAACTGAAGCTCATGGACCGTGTCATCTTTAAATCCGACAAGCTTTTGCTTAGGAAAGTCGAAGACAAATTCAACCGCGAAATCTCACGGTGTTTCTGCGAAGCACGCGCCGAAACAGAGCGCGAGCATACCTACGGCTTTACCGAATGGCTCAACGAGCTGCTCGGCCAAATTACGAGCAATATCACCGACTACAACCCGGTGCTCCATGGCCACGTTGAAGACATCAACAGGCAAACCGCGGAGATTAACGCTCTCGAGGCAAAACTCGAGACGCTCAATAATCGAAAAGAGTACATTGCGCGCGTCATTAATTGGAAGGAATAGGCTGATCGCATGGGCATCAAAAACGCGATTATGCGCGCTGCCGATAAAGCCGGCAACGCGGTCGCAACCGTCTCGGTACTCAGCAGCTCCCAACTCGATGAGGTCGACAAAAAGCGAACAGCATACTTGTCAGAAAAGCCGAATCCGGCAGACGAGCAAGCTGTCGAGCTCACCAATCGGCTCTTGGCAACTGCCGCCGTTGAGCTTCACAACGCCTATCTGCCGCAGCTGCGAAATGTATACGCGCCGATTGACCCCTCTATCGAATACCCCACGGGCTTTAACGCCGACAACAACATCCGCTTCATGAATATCACGAAGTGGATCGTCGACCCCAACGAAGACAGTCTCGAGAAGCTTGTAAATGTGTACGACGTTCTTTCTGACGAAGAATGCAACATTGCGCTGGTTTTTAATCGAACCAGCGCAAGCACCGAGGTATTCCTTGCAGTCGCCAATAGCGACAATGCCCGTGACAACATCGACGCCGATAATTTTTCTCGGCGCATGTCGGATGCCCTGAGGGGCAACTTCCCCGGTTCCGAAGTGGGACCCGCCAACCGCGGCCCCATTCCGTGTCTAGACAATCGGCGCTCGTCTTCGGTTGCCGCCGTTTCGAATATTCCGGCCGAAAAAAACGAGAAGTTCGTCACGCAAACCATTGAGAAAGTTCTTGACGGCATTGTGCCTGGCAGGCCGAGCGAAGACTACGCCATCGTGCTGCTCGCAACCCCAATCCATGATATTGAATCGCGCAAGCTCCGTCTCGCCGAACTCCACTCACTGCTGACGCCCTATGCCTCATGGACGACCAACTATACCTACCACCAAAACGACTCCATCGGATCGTCCGCGACGATTGGCATCAATGCAGGCGTGAGTGCCGGCAGGCAGGTGGGGAGCAATCAGGCTGTTGCTCAAAACTACAACGAAACGGACTCGACAAACGAGTCGACCTCGGAATCGAGCAACGAGAGCGTAACCGACTCGTCCACATCGACCGAAAGCATCACGGATACGGTCACTGACGGCAGGAATGAGTCCTCGAGCGGGAGCGTAAGCCTAGGTGTAGGCGCAGGAATAGGCCCAGGCGCATCCGCAGGCGTATACGGCGGCGGCAATCTCGGCGTATCCGCAAGCCATACCGAGGGCTCGTCACACTCCACATCTACGGCAAAAGGCACAAGTTCATCTACCGGCAAAGCCATATCCAACTCGCTCGGCAAAGCCGTTACCAGCGGTGTTGGCAAGGCCGTCTCAAAGGGGGCGTCCGTGACTTCCGGTGTTTCGCAAGCCGTAAATCTCGGCGCCAACTTTGGCGGATCGTTCGCACGCTCAAGCACGGTCACCGCTACCATCGGCGCCGACGAAGGCATCACGCAGACGTTCAAGAATTACTCCATCCAACACGCGCTCGAAATACTCGAGTTGCAAATGAAGCGCTACGACCTTGCCTCGGCACTCGGCATGTGGGACTTTTGCGCCTACGTGCTATCAGAAGACCACAACGTCGCGAACAACGTTGCCCACACCTACCTCGCCCTCACCCAGGGCAAAGAGTCCTATATGTCTCAGGCTGCGGTAAACCTCTGGCGTGGAGACCTTGGAGAGCAAAGCGCCGACGCCGCGGCAATCTGCTCCTACCTTCGCGATTTGCGCCATCCTGTTTTTGCCCTCTCTCCCGCCCTGCTCGATCAACATCCGAGCTTTTCGGTCTATCCGGCAACAGTCGATGCAACCGCCGCCCTATCGGGCAAGGAGCTGGCTTATTCGCTCAATTTTCCCAAGAAATCCGTCCCAGGGCTGCCCGTTATCGAGTGTGCGTCTTTTGGACGCAATGTCTCAACGTTCGATGGCACGCAGCCCCAACAAGGCCTTTGCATAGGCAAGGTTTTCCATATGCATCGCGAGGAACGCATTGGGACGTTCCTGTCAAAAGACTCGCTCGCCTCGCACACCTTTGTTACGGGCAGCACCGGCGCAGGAAAGACCAATACCGTCTGCCGCATCCTCGATCAGGCGCTCGATCAGCAGGTCAACTTTCTTGTCATTGAACCTGCCAAGGGCGAATACAAGGACGTGTACGGAGGCCGCGAAGACGTAAATGTCTTTGGAACCAATCCAGAATTCACGCCGCTCCTGCGCATCAATCCTTTTAGCTTCCCGTCCGGCATCCATGTGCTGGAGCACCTCGACCGACTCGTTGAGATCTTTAATGTTTGCTGGCCCATGTACGCCGCCATGCCCGCCGTCCTTAAAGACGCTGTCGCCAGATCATACGAAGACTGCGGATGGGATCTTGCCGCTTCTGATAACCCGTATGGAGCCGATCTCTTTCCCTGCTTTGCAGATGTTGCCCGCAACGTCCGCGAGATTCTCGACTCCAGCGAGTACGATGCCGAAAATAAGGGCGCCTACAAGGGGTCGCTGCTCACGCGTCTCAACTCGCTCACCAACGGGCTCAACGGTATGATGCTTTCGTCGAACGAAGTCGATGCTAGCGTGCTTTTTGACGCCAGCACAGTCATCGATCTATCGCGCATTGGCTCCGCCGAGACAAAATCCCTGCTCATGGGTCTTCTTGTACTCAAACTTCAAGAGCATCGCATGGCCGAGAAAAAGGGCATGAACCAGCCGCTTCGCCATCTGACCGTGCTTGAAGAGGCGCACAACCTGCTTAAGCGATCGTCGAGCAGCCAAGGCTCGGAGAGCGGCGACCTGACAGGCAAGAGCGTCGAGATGATCTCAAATGCCATCGCCGAGATGCGTACATACGGCGAAGGCTTCATCATCGCCGACCAGGCGCCCGGACTTCTCGATATGGCAGCCATTCGCAACACAAATACCAAGATCATCCATCGCCTGCCCGATCTTTCGGACCGCAAGCTCGCCGGTCGCGCTGCCAACCTCAACGACCAACAGATCGTCGAACTGGCACGCTTGCCCAAGGGCGTTGCGGCCATTTACCAAAACGATTGGGTTGAGCCGGTGCTCTGCAAGATCGCCAAAGCAGAGGATGGCGAGCACTTTACATACAGCCGCCCCATCGACGATGTCGCAAGCAACCAGAGCGATGATGCCCTTGCCGTAGCGCGCATGCTGGCCTACGGAATCAGCATCGGAACCAAGGCGGAGCTGCATAGCGTTCGAGAGCGGATCGATCGCCTCCATATCGACGCGTCTACAAAGGTCAAGATCTTGCGCACCGTCCAAAACCCACCCGCCGAACCGCGCATGACCAAGCTGGGACCCATAATGAGCACACTGTTTCCCAACGTTGTCAAAGCGGTCGAGGACGAACGCGAGTGCAGCGATGAAGCCGAACAATGGACAATGGCGGCGGACGCGGCACTCAGGTCCTCCATCGACCGCGATATCGACAGCCGCACCAGGCAGGCCATCATCCAGGGCATCATGACCGATGTCCTGTATCTGCAAATGCAAGATACCCAAGCATATTCCGATTGGCACAGCTGGAACGAGAATAGCGAGGTGAGCTAATGGAGTTCAAGCAAATAAAAGACGGCGTGGCCGAGCTAGGCGATAAACTTGGGTTCAATCCCGATAAACTCATTGGCCCCGAATCAAAGGAAGCCAAGGCAGAGGTTAAAAATGCCAGCCGTAGCGAATCCATCGATCCCGACAAATTGATTAGACCCTCGGTGGAATCGTGCGATTATCCTTCGGGCTATAAGGAGAGGCTGGACCGTACACCGAGCATCGAGAATCCAAACGGAAAATGGTCGGGTGACCGAGGGGAATCGATGTTTATTCCCACAGTCGATAGGGTTCGCGAGATTCTTCGAAACAAAGGTCTTGAGGGTATCAATTACAAGGATGGAATTCCTGACTTCAACCCTATCTCTGAAGCGAAAGTAACCATACAAGGCATGAGCCAGCATAGGCTTTCGCAGATGGGCGAGAACGGCGAGCGCATTATCGGCAACTATGAAAAGGCAGACATTGAATGCGCAAAAGCTTGGAACCTTGAGCAACGCGATTGCAAAGATGATTGGACGCACCGGGATGTCAAGAAATGGCGCGAGGCAAATGAGTACACCTGGCATGAGCACAATGATATGAAGACGTGCTCTCTTGTTCCGACCGAAGTTCACAAGGCGTGCAGCCATCTCGGCGGCGTAAGCGAAATCAAAAACATTCTGAATCAGATTGGCGGCTTCGATGACTAACGGCATGAATCTGTGGGGCAGGGATTTCTCGCTCCCCGTCTATTACGAGTGCGACTCGGACCAAGACGTCCTCGAGATTCAAAAGGAAGCAAAGGACGCCCTGCTTGCAAGCTGGGATACCGTTGAGGACAGCAAGGAAGCGATCGAAGATTATTGCCTCGAAAGAGACGGCGATCAGATCGAGAATCCCATTACAAACATTTTTAGATACGTTATTCCGACCAGCATTGTGGCACTTCGAAGCGACGATGCTCGCAAAGCGGCGCTCATGTGCAACTACCGCTTTGACCCCGAACATGGGCTTGCTGCGGTATTTGAAAACGAAAAACTTACGGCCGTCGTCCCCCAAGACGAGCTCTAGGCCAGCCACAAGCAACCGGAAAACAAAAACTGAGGTCGTCCCAATGCAACGTCGGGGCGGCCTCAGTTTTGTTATACGCATGCCCGGCTTGTATCCTCTCCCCCAAAATAAGTTGCGGTGAAATAATTCCTGCTTGGGCCTTCAGAGGCCTTAAACAGGAACTATTCCACCGCAACTGATGAGGGGACGTGATTAGGCGACGGGTTTGGCGCGGCGTATGGCTGGGAACAGTACGGTGATGGCGAGGATGACGCCCACGACGGTAATCGCCCCGCCCACGAAGCCAATCCAGGAGATACCGGGACCCGAAACCACGGCGCCACCGATTGCGGTGCCCGTGCCGATACCCAGATTGAACAGGCCCGAGAAAATCGACATGGCAACCGCCGACGAATCCGCCGGCGTGTACTTGATGAGCTCGGCCTGAAACGCCACGTTAAAGGCCGTGGAGCAGCAGCCCCATAGCGCGCAAACAGCGAGAACGGCGACGAGCGACGGTGCAACCGGACCCATGAGCAGCAGGGCCACAGGCACGCCGGAGAGCGTGATAGCCAAGAACGGAAAGCGATGTCCATCGAACAGGCGGCCAAACAGCCAGCTTCCGAGCAGACCAGAGCAGCCAAACGCCGTCAGTGTCATGGTGATGGCGCCCGCATCGACGTGCGCGACCTGTGCCAGGAACGGCTCGATATAGCTGTAACCCGCATAATAGCCGGTTGCCATGAACACCGTGACCGCATAAAGCGCGATGAGGAACGGGCTCTTGAGCAGCTCGGGAAGCTGTTTGAGCGTAAAGCGCTCGCCCACCGGCATGGCCGGGAACACCGCGGCCTGGTAGACGACCGCGACAGCCGAGAGGGCCCCGACCACGGCGAATGTCATGCGCCAGCCCACGGCCAGCCCGATGGCTCGGCCGATCGGCAGGCCAAAGATCTGCGCGATGGACGAGCCCGTGGCGATCATGCTAATGGCGAACGCCCCGTGGCGACTGTCGACCAGGCGCGAGGCCATAATCGAGGCGACCGACCAGAACACGGCATGCGCGCAGGCGACCACCAGACGCGCGCAAACCAAAATAGGATAGGTGGGCGCCACGGCGGACAGGAACTGGCCCAGCGAGAACACGGCGAGCACGCCGAGCAGCATACGCTTGAACTCAAAGCGCGAGGCAAACACCATAAGCGGCAACGACAGTAGCATGACGCCCCAGGCGTAGACCGAGATCATGATGCCGGCCTGGGCCTCGGTGAGCGAGAACGACACGGCGATATCAGTCAGAAGGCCGATGGGCATGAACTCCGACGTGTTGAATACGAACGCGCAACAGGCGAGCCCGATAAGCGGGAGCCACTGCTTAAGCGTGATGCCGTCTTGCCTTGCCTGACTCATATATAACGTCTCCAATCATTTTGAGCGGAGGCGATTATATAGCAACGGTCCCGCATCCGTCAGCAACAGATGCGGGACCGCAATCAACTCAATACACAGGGGTTGCGCCGTCAATAAATAGCTAAGCCAACCCCAGCAATATGCCCGCCGAATGCACAACAAACGCCACAATCCAGGCGACCGCCACCTGGAACGCGAACACCGCCACGGCGTAGCGTCCGCCCAGCTCACTCTTAACGGCACCGATCGCCGCCACGCACGGCGGATACAGCAGCGTAAAGACCAGGAACACGAAAGCAGTAAACGGCGAGAACATGGTCGACAGCGCCGCCGGCGAGGTAGCACCCAAAAGCACCGTGAGCGTCGAGATAACGCTCTCCTTGGCGATAAGCCCCGTGACGAGGGCCGTCGAGGCGCGCCAGTCGCCAAAGCCGAGCGGTGCCAACACCGGTGCGATGATGCTGCCAAGGCCCGCCAGTAGGCTTTGCGACTGATCGGCGACCACGTTAAAGCGAATGTCGAACGTCTGGAGGAACCAGATGACCACGGTGGCAGCAAAGATAATGGTAAAGGCCTTGGTGATGAAGTCCTTGGCCTTATCCCAGGCCAGCATCACCGTCGTTTTGACACTCGGCAGGCGATAGTTGGGAAGCTCCATGATAAACGGCACGGGATCGCCCTTAAATGCCGTGCGGTTGAGCACCAGGGCGGCAATGCAGCCGACCACGATACCGATCAAATAGAGCGAGACCATGGCGGGGACCGTCGCCTTGGGGAAGAATGCTCCGCACAGCAGGCCATAGACCGGCAGCTTGGCCGAACAGCTCATAAACGGCGTGAGCATGACGGTCATCTTGCGGTCGTGCTCGGACGGCAGGGTGCGCGTCGACATGATGGCAGGCACGGTGCAGCCAAAGCCAACGAGCATCGGCACAAAGCTTCGGCCAGACAGGCCAAAGCGACGCAACACCTTATCCATAACAAAGGCCACGCGCGCCATGTAGCCCGAGTCTTCCAGAATGGAGAGGAACAAGAAGAGCACGACGATGATCGGCAGAAAGGTCAGCACACTGCCCACGCCCGTGAGCACACCGTCGACGGCGAGAGAACGCACCACATCGTTGGTGCCAAAGGCCTTGAGGCCTGCGTCGACCGAAGCAATGATCGCGGTGATGCCCTCCTCCATGAGGCCCTGCAGCGCCGCGCCGATCACGCCAAACGTCAGCCAAAAAACAAGGCCCATGATCACCAGAAACGCTGGAATTGCCGTGTAACGACCCGTCAGGATGCGGTCGATTTTGACAGAGCGCACGTGTTCGCGACTCTCGTGCGGCTTGACGACGCAGCGCCCGCATACGTCGCCGATAAAGCTAAAGCGCATGTCAGCCAGCGCGGACAGGCGGTCGGTGCCGGCCTCGCCCTCCATCTGGGTGATGATGTGCTCGATGGCATCGAGCTCGTTGCCGTCCAGGTGAAGCGCCTCGGTCACCAGCTCATCGCCCTCGACCAGCTTGGTCGCTGCAAAACGCACCGGGATGTGAGCCGCTGCGGCGTGGTCCTCGATCAGGTTGGCGATGCCGTGGATGCAGCGGTGCAGCGCGCCGCCGTCCGGGCCGTCGGGCGCGCAAAAGTCCAAGCGACCGGGGCGCTCGCGGAATCGTGCCACGTGCAGGGCATGCTCCACGAGCTCGCCGATACCCTCGTTGCGGGCGGCGCTAATGGGAACGACCGGCACGCCCAGAAGGCTCTCGAGCAGATTGACGTCCACGGCGCCGCCGTTGGCCGTTACCTCGTCCATCATGTTGAGCGCGATAACCATGGGGCGATCGAGCTCCATGAGCTGCAGCGTCAGATACAAATTGCGCTCGATGTTGGTGGCATCGATGATGTCGATAATCGCATCGGGGTTCTCATCAAGGATGAATTGGCGGCTGACGATCTCTTCACCCGTGTACGGCGACAGCGAGTAGATGCCGGGAAGGTCGGTGACGCTCGCCTCGGGATGGTTGCGAATGGCGCCGTCCTTGCGGTCAACCGTCACACCGGGAAAATTGCCGACATGCTGGTTGGAGCCCGTCAGCTGGTTGAACAGCGTGGTCTTGCCGCAGTTTTGGTTGCCGGCGAGGGCGAAATGCAGCGGCGCGCCCTCGGGCACAGCCGTCTTGGCCGCGCGGGGCGAATACGTGCCCTCGCCCAGTGCCGGGTGTTCCGTCGTGCCGATTGCGGCGTTAACGCGCGGGCCGGTATCGGTGTCGTGGACATCCACGAGCTCAATGCGGGCGGCATCGTCCTTGCGCAACGTCAACTCGTAGCCGCGCAGTCGAATCTCGAGCGGGTCGCCCATGGGAGCGTACTTCATCATGGTGACTTCGGTGCCCGGCGTTAGGCCCATGTCCAATATATGTTGTCGGAGTGCCTGGTCATCCGATGTCACCGATGCGACAACGGCGTCTTTTCCGATCTCGAGCGTATCGAGCCTCACGTCCGCGTTCCTCCCCCGGCGCCCACAGGGCGTTGCATTTATGTTCACCATGGCTAACCGTTTGCCATGGCTAACCAATTTAACCATGCATGATAGCGCGAACATGCAACGATGTTCAATTGACAGATTGCTGCAATGGGGATTCCGGGCCATTGCTTCCCAGACGGGCCTGCTGCGGAAACCGCATCCCACTACTCAGGCGAATTCCGGTCCCCGATTTTCCGATGGGGTCTCTCGGGGAAACTGCGTCCCGGAATCTGCGCCCGAAACGGGACGTGGTTTCCCCGAGGACCGAAACAGCCGCCCGCCTCCCTCGACAAAATGATTCGTTTTCCTTCGTCGCATGCAAAACAACTAAGGAGTGCCCCAGGCTGCCGGCACAATAGGAACGTCCCCAGCTGCCGGCAGCAATTCGCCGCAGCAGCAAAAGCCCGCGCAGGTAACCGTAGTCACCTGCGCGGGCTTGGCGGGCACTCCCAAAGGCACGTTATTGAGGCCCACGTCAGTTATGGATTACCGAACAGCACCGATACGCGATGCCCGCCGGCTTACCAAGCAATGAAACTCGCCATAGCCTTAGACAATCGGCGCGATGCCGGCAAAGTGCAGATACAGCGAAATGATTGCCACGACAATAACCACCGCTGCGATCAGCTTGTCGTGCAGGTGCGGAAGCACCGGCTTACCGCGGCCTCGCTCGCCCAGCATATAAACGGGAATGGCCGGAGCAAAAAGGATCGTCGTGATCATAACGCCCTGGAGACCCGTCGACCACACCAGGAACAATGTGTAGATGAAGCCGAGCGTGCCGAAGAAGCGCGCCTTGCCGACGCTTGGCGCATGCGGCCCGTCCAGATGCTCGTTCTTCCAGCCAATCACCATGTAATAGGCTGCCGAGCACACGTACGGAACTAGGATCGTATTGACTGCGCAGCTATAGAAGAACTGGTAGGTGCTCGCCGCCACATACGAAACAATCAAGAAGAGCTGCGTGATGCCGGAGCTCACGAGGACCGTCACCACCGGGGCGTCGTGCTTGTTCGTCTTGGCAAACGCCAGAGGGAAGGATCCCTGGCGCGCCGCCTCGAACGGCGTCTCGGACGCAATGATGACATAGCCCAGCAGTGCGCCGACCAGCGAAAGGATAACGCCCAGGTTAACGATGGCGGCACCAACCGGACCGATTGCGCACTCAAGAATTCCCGCCATGGATGGCGTTGCGAGCTGTGCCATCTCCTCGCGCGGCATAATGCCGAGCGACAGCATCGAGATTATCAGATACAGGACGAACACCGCCGCAAATCCGAGTGCCGTCGAGCGCCCGACGTCGCGCACGTACTTTGCACGGCCCGAGATAACGACAGCGCCCTCGATACCCGTGAAAACCCATACTAGAGCGATCATGGTCGAGACAACCTGCTCGCCAAACCCAGGACCAGCCGGCTCTCCCCAGAAGTTGTCCATAAAGATATCGACGTTGAACTTACCCAGGAGAACAATGCTCAGCACGAAGAGTCCCAGCGGCACCAGTTTCGCCAACGTGACGATCGTGTTAATGCCTGCGGCCTCCTTGACGCCACGAAGCACCAGAGCGGTAAGAAACCACAGAAACACGCTAGCGCAGATAATGGAAAGCAGATTGTTGCCCGCACCAAACGCAGGGAAAAAATAGCCCAGCGCGCTAAACAGTAAGAGTGCAAAGCTCACGTTGGAAAGGCATGCGCTGATCCAGTAGCCCCAAGCGGAGTTGAAACCAATGTAATCGCCAAAGCCAGCCGCAGCGTACGCATAGATGCCGCCGGTCAGATCGGGACGAGCCTGAGACAATCCGTTGAACACCATCATCAGCGCAAAGACGCCGATAAAGCAAATTCCCCACGAGACGATAACTGCGCCGGTATTGGCTCCGCCCGAGGCCATATCGCCAGCAAGAGAGAAGATACCGCCGCAAATACTGGCGGTAATGACCATCATGGTCAGTCGAAAGAGATCCAGACCATTGGGGTCGATAATCTCGTCGGTTTGAGCTTTAGAGGCCATTGTATGTGCACCCCCTTCATCATGTGATCGAGCGAAAGATGGCCCGGACGTCCCGAATCGGGTGCCGGGCCATCGGTCAAGCGATCAGCAGGCTATTACAGCTACCGCGTTAGAAGCGCAGCGACAGGCAGGAGAGACCACCGTCGACCTTGCGATACTCGGAGGTGTCGACAACGAGCGTCTTGTAGCCCAGATCCTGCACGGCCTTGAGCACGGTCGGATAGCCCTCGGCAACGATGACCGTACCGTTGACCCAGATGCAGTTGGCGCCATAGGCCTCGTCCTCGGGCACGACGATCTTGTTGTACTGGGCAAAGTCGGGCTTATCGATGAACTCACCCGAGACGAGCATGTTGTTGTCCTCGATGTAATTGACGCCGGTCTTGAGATGCAGGACCTCCTCCAGCGGTACCTCGGAGCCCTCGAGGCCCCAGCCCTCCAGAATCTCGCAGAACTGGCGGATGCCCTCTTCGTTGGTGCGAGCGGAGCGACCGACGTAGAAATGATCGCCGACCATCATGACGTCGCCGCCGTCGAGCGTACCCGGGGAGACGATGTGCTTGACATGCTCGTCGTCAAAGAAGCGGCGGACAACCGGCTCAATCTCGTCCTTCTCGCCGTTGCGGCTGTCGGCACCGGGGTTGGTAATGATGGCGCCGCAGCGAGTGATGACGGCGGGGTCCTCGACAAAGCAGCTGTCGGGATACTGCTCGAGCGCCGGCAGCACCGACACGTCCACGCCGCACTGCTCGAGCGCGTGCTCGTAATCGTAGTGCTCTTCGATCGCGCGCTCATAGATGGGCTGGCCAAGCTCGGGGGCGCTCGTGATGCCATTGCTCAGGGACTTGCCGGGACGACGGATGATGACGTGGCTGAACTTGGTCATGATGATCCTCCTTGGATCTCTTAGCAGAGAGCGGGACTTCTTCGCGCCCGCCTTCCTTTCGATGGCTTTATCTTAGGGTGTCTTTGCTTTTTTGTATATTGTATACAATCCTGAACGGTAGGTATTCATCGGTGAACGTATTATTGCTTATTCAGGTTACGTAGTACGATTTAGCTGGTCGTTCTATAATTTAACTAGCCTATTCAAGCGAAACGTATTTATTTTTGAAAATATACAGTTAAGGATTATAAGTTTATGGAAACGCTCAGAAGACCCCTGAAGGACCACGTATACGACTATATTTCGAGCCGCATAGACGCCGGCGAGCTTTCGGCTGGCGACCGTGTAAGCGAGCAGGCAATTTGCGATGCCATGGGTGTATCGCGCACACCGGTCCGCGAAGCGCTCATCCAGCTGGCAAGCGACGGCTACCTGGACAATCTTCCCCGCCGCGGATTCCGTGTCCGCGGCTTCGATCAGCAAAACGCTGTTGAGGTCTTTGAAATCATGGGGCCGCTCGACGGGCAGGCGGCCTATCTTGCTTGTCCACAACTAACCGATGATGACATCACGCAGCTTAAGTTCCTCGTCGGCTCTATGGACCTTGCGATCCAAGGCGGTCTCATCCGTAAATACGACGACATTCAGCGGGACTTTCATCTTACATACTTCAACCGCTGCGGCAACGACCGTCTACGCGACATGATTTCCCAACTCGAACGCTGCTTCATCAAACGTGATTACGAGACCGTCGACCAGGAAACGGCTTGCAAGCTGCTTCATAAGGCCAACAACGAACATGCTCATATTCTTGAGCTGTTCGAAGCGCGGGATGCCGCGGGCGCGCGAGACTACGTTCGCGATGTCCACTGGAACACGGAAAACGCCCAGTTCACCGTTTGGTAGCAAAGCAACGAGAGTGGATTTTCGGACGTTCGCCTCACGAGAGTGGATAATCTCCCACTTTTAGTCGAAAAGCAGACCAAAAACGGGAGATTTTCCACCCTCGTGCTGAGCAGCCTAAAAACCGTGGCGCTCCAGGAAGCGGAAGGCCAGGCGGATCCAGGGGCGGACTGCCACCTGCTTGTCCTCGTTGTCGACCGCGGTGTTGGCGTTGCCGAGCGAAAGGCCGTGGCCGCCCTGGTCAAAGACATGCATCTCGCATGCGACGCCTTCCTCGGCCATGCGCTGCGCAAACGGGTAGACCTGCGCGATCGGCGCCGTCTTGTCATCGGAAACGCCCCAAACAAAGGTCGGGGGCATCTGGCGTGAAACGTGCGTGGTGGGGCAAATGTCGGTCAGGTGCTCATCGGTCGCCTCGCCGCCCGTCACCATCGACAGATAGTCGTTGAGCAGATCGCGCCCCGTCTTGCCGCCGGTCTTGGGCACGCGCAGGTCGATACGCGGGTCGCGCGTCTGCATATCGCGCACATAGGCAAGGTCGAGCAACGGATAGCCCAACACCACGGCGTCGGGACGAATATCCTCCGGACGAGCCCCGGCAAGGCCCGCAAAGGGACCGGTCTTCCACTGCGTTGCCAGCGAGGCGCAGATCATGCCGCCTGCCGAGAAGCCCACGACGCACACGCGCTTGGGATCGACATGCCATTCGTCGGCGTTGGCACGCACCGTGGCGACCATCTTGGCGAGGTCTGCCTGAGGGTGCGGAAAGCTCACATCACCCGTGGCGCTCGTCACATAATTAAGTACAAAGGCCTGGTAGCCGTGGTCCAAAAACGCAAACGCCACGGGATCTTGCTCATGCGGCGCGATATGCGTAAACGCGCCTCCGCCGCAGATGATCACGGCCGGGCGGCGACCATTGGGCTTATCGGGCAGCGGCTCGGCACCCAAAAACGTAAATGTCGCCGGATATTCCTCGGTCGGTTCCTCGCCCCACAGTGCATGGTTCTCGACAATCATTGGTGCTCCCTTCGCGCAAAACATGCGCACTTTTTATCGCCCTCAAGCGTACCCCACTTGAGCCCGCGGCGCAGAAACACCCCCGCAATAAGTTGCCCTTCAACTGATATATCACAAAATCGCAGCTCAGAGCTATCGTTGAGCAGCGTAGAATAGAGGCGCTGACCGTGCCGGGAAACACGTACGAAACGTTTCCGGCAAACTACACGCGCGCGATATGCGCACTTGATACGTTGGAGGCATCTATGGGTCTGCTCGATTCGCTCAAGTCCACGTTCACCTCGACGGGCGAGGAGTCCGTTCCGCCCGCAGCAAGCTTCGCCACCCGCGACGGCGTCATCTACGCTCCCGTCAACGGCGTGCTCGTCAATCTGGATGAGGTTCCCGACGAGACCATCGCCTCGGGCATGCTCGGCCAGGGCTACGGCATCGAGCCCATTACCGACACCATTTACGCCCCCGCCAACGGTCGCATCGGCGCCACCACCGTCACCAACCACTCCATCGGCATGATCACCGAGGACGGTCTACGCGTATTTATCCACGTTGGCCTGGGCACCGTGCAGATGAACGGCAAGGGCTTTGCCCGCTTTGTCGAGATGGGTGACACGGTCAAGGCCGGTCAGCCGCTCATCAGCTTCGACCGCGACGCCATCAAGGCCGCTGGCCACGAGGACATCGTGACCGTCATCATCTCCGAGCTCGATCGCCTCAAGAGCATCGACCACGTGGGCGAGTCTGGCACGCTTATCGGCGGCAACCCGCTCGTCAAGCTCGGCGACCCGCTGCTGGTGGCTAAGACCAAGTAGCCGAGCCCTGCGCCGCGCAACCAACAAACAAGGTACCCAAGCGCCCACGCCCATCTGGCGTGGGCGCTTTTCGTTTGAAAACCGTCCCGCCAATGCCTTATCTGTATAGCTCAAATGAGACGAGCTGCTAGAATATCGAACCGTATGGATAACTGTCATTCAACCATCATGGGAGGATACGTGAACCGCACCAAAATCGCGCAGCTCTATGCCGATGCCGAGTCGCTCGGTGGCCAGACCGTCACCGTTGCCGGCTGGGTCAAGTCCGTCCGCGACATGAAAAACTTTGGCTTCGTTACGCTCAACGACGGCAGCTGCTTCCGCGACCTGCAGGTCGTCATGAACCGCGAGGCGCTCGACAACTACGACGAGATCGCCCACCAAAACGTCTCGGCTGCCCTCATCTGCACCGGCACCGTCAAACTGACCCCCGATGCTCCCCAGCCCTTCGAACTCACCGCGACCGAAATCGTGGTCGAGGGCGTCAGCGCCCCGGACTACCCGCTGCAGAAGAAGCGCGCCACCGTCGAGTTCCTGCGCACCCAGCAGCACCTGCGCCCGCGCACCAATCTGTTCCGCGCTGTATTCCGCATCCGCTCCGTCGCGGCTGCCGCCATCCACCGCTTCTTCCAGGAGCAGGGCTTTGTCTACGTCAACACCCCCATCATCACCACGAGTGACTGCGAAGGCGCCGGCGAGATGTTCCGCGTAACCACACTCGACCCCAAAAACCCGCCCCTCACCGAGTCCGGCGAGGTCGACTGGAGCCAGGACTTCTTTGGCAAGCACGCAAGCCTTACCGTATCCGGCCAGCTCAACGCCGAGAACTTCGCCATGGCCTTTGGCGATGTGTACACCTTTGGCCCCACCTTCCGCGCCGAGAACTCCAACACCACGCGCCACGCCGCCGAGTTTTGGATGATCGAGCCCGAGATGGCCTTCGCCGACCTCAACGACTACATGGATAACGCCGAGGCCATGCTCAAGTACGTCCTCAAGGACGTCATGGCAACCTGTCCCGACGAGCTCAACATGCTCAACAAGTTTGTGGACAAGGGTCTCATCGAGCGCCTGAACCACGTGGCGAACTCCGACTTTGCCCGCATCACCTACACCGAGGCCGTCGAGATCTTGGAGCAAGCTGTCGCCGCCGGCCACAAGTTTGACTATCCCGTCAGCTGGGGTATCGACCTGCAGACCGAGCACGAGCGCTTCCTGACCGAGGAGCACTTTAAGCGCCCGACCTTCGTGACCGACTACCCGGCCGAGATCAAAGCCTTCTACATGCGCATGAACGACGATGGCAAGACCGTCGCCGCCGCTGACTGCCTGGTGCCGGGCATTGGCGAGATCATCGGTGGCTCCCAGCGCGAGGAGCGCCTGGACCTGCTCGAGGGTCGTATTAAGGACCTGGGCATGGCCCCCGAGCAGTACAAGTACTATCTGGACCTGCGCCGCTATGGCTCCTGCAAGCATGCTGGCTACGGCCTGGGCTTCGAGCGCCTGGTCATGTACCTGACGGGCGTGGGCAACATCCGCGACGTCGTGCCGCACCCCCGTACCGTGGGCAACGCCGACTTCTAATCGCCACAGCGCCACGAAACGCGCTGCAGCACATCACGCCAGCGCCTCTCGGCCCAGCCGAGGGGCGCTTTTTCAACAGTATCCGTCAAGCTTTTGGCAAGCTTTTGGTCAGTTGGGCAGGGCTGTTGAAAACTCGACCTGCCGCTTGCCGACGACTACCGACCGTCCAGGGCGCCCTGTGCCCCCAGACAAGCCCCACGTCCTAGGCTCCGTACCGTCGCCACCCAAATACGGAAAGGACGTGGGCGCCATGACCGAAACCGCTGTTGAAACCTATGAGACCACGACCAGGGGCGCCGCCTCGATGGCGGCCTATCGCGCCGTGCGTATCCTGCAGCTTTTAAGCGAGAACACCGGCGAGGACAAGGCCATGCTTTCCGATGAGCTGGTCCGCCGTCTCGCCCATCCCGACGACCCCGCGCGCATGCCCATCTCGGCGGCGCGGCGCAGTATCTACACGGCAATCTCCGCACTTCGCCATGCCGGATACGAAATTGAATACAAGCGCGGCGTGGGGTATCGGCTCCTGACCCGCCCGCTCACCGATGAAGAGATCATCCGGCTCCACGGCATGGTCATGCGCAACCGTTCCACACCCATCGCCATTCGAAAGAGCATGGCGCAACACTTGGTCGCCATGGCGAGTGTCGACGTTCGCGGCTACCTCGATACGCCCGAACCCGCTCCAAGCACAGGCAGCAAGGCCGCCAAGGCAACACGCACGTCCATCAAGCGAATCGACACCTGCGAGCTCATCGAACAAGCAATCGACCACGGAGCCACGGTGAGCTTTGATATCTCGAGCGTCACAGCACGAGGCGAAACCGAAGCAGCACGGATGACACTCCGCCCCTTTGCCATCAAGCAGCGAGACGGTATTTCGTATTTGCTGGGAACGGTCTATGATGCCCGCGGCGCCGACGACACGCTGCGCACCGTCGAGATCGGCCGCATGAGAAACGTCAGCACGCGCCTGCTCAACGGCAAGAAGCTCTTTGCCGCCCTGGACGGGGACGACGACTCGGCCACTGCCGCATAAGGCCCGCTGCCGTCCATCGACCACTCGCGCCGCCCATCCGGTTCCGTATTAAAAAAACTCGCAAGGCTGTTGTAAAAATGGACATCCGCGTTACTATAGACCCACTTGCACTTTTTCCTAGTGCAGTGTTTCCAGCCATTTTTATACTGGGGGTAATGATATGAAGGACATCACCATCAGCCGCAGGAGCCTTCTGGTCTCCGCTGGCCTGCTCGCGCTCGCTCCGCTCGCCGGATGCGGCGGCAACTCCGGTTCCGGCTCCGCTGCCGCCGGTTCCGACTACACCATCGGCGTTCTGCAGCTCACCGAGCACTCCGCGCTCGACGCCGCCAACGACGGCTTTGTCAAGGCCATCAAGGAGAGCGGTCTCAAGGTCAAGATCGACCAGAAAAACGCCCAGAACGACCAGTCCACGTGTAAGTCCATTGCCGATAAGTTCGTAGGCGACGGCGTCGACCTGATCTATGCCATCGCTACGCCCGCCGCGCAGGCTGCCGCCGGCGCCACCGCCGATATCCCCATCGTGGGCTGCGCCATCACCGACTATGCCGCCTCCGGCCTGGTCCAGGACAACGACAAGCCCGGCACCAACGTCACCGGCGCTTCCGACCTCACCCCGGTCGCCGAGCAGCTCGAGATGATGCAGAAGGTCCTGCCCGACGTTAAGAAGGTCGGCCTGCTCTACTGCACCGCCGAGTCCAACTCCGACGTCCAGATCAAGGCCGCCAAGAAGGAGCTCGACAAGCTGGGCCTGGAGTACACCGACTTCACCGTCTCGAGCTCCAACGAGATCCAGTCCGTCGTCGAGTCTGCCGTGGGCAAGGTCGACGCGCTGTACTCCCCCACCGACAACACCATCGCCGCGGGCGCCTCGCAGGTCGGCCAGATCTGCAAGGAGAACAAGCTTCCCTTCGTGACCGGCGAGGAGGGCATGTGCATGGCCGGTGGCCTGTTCACCCTCTCCATCAACTACGAGGATCTGGGCTATGCCGCAGGCGAGATGGCCGTCAAGATTCTGAAGGGCGAGGCTAAGCCCGAGGACATGGCGATCAAGCATCTCTCGAGCAAGGACCTGGTCGTCGTCAAGAACGACGAGATGGCCGAGGCTCTGGGTATCGACCTTTCCGCTCTGGACGAGTAACGCCGTGCGCGGCGATGCGTCTGGAGCCTGTGCTCGCGCTACAGCCGTGTTATCCAATATCTGAGCCACAGGGGCGGACGTCAAAGATCGGCGTCCGCCCTGCTTGTTTCAGGTAAAACAAAACGTCTGTCCGCAACTCTTTTATACATCGTTACCGCTATTATGGTGAATCACGTGTCCACCCTATCCTAGGAGGTATGAAGCATGCTCATTGCATTGCAGGGCGCCGTTTCGCAGGGCGTCCTCTGGGGCATCATGGTGCTTGGCGTGTTTATCACGTTCCGCCTGCTCGACATCCCCGATATGACCTGCGACGGCAGCTTTGCCCTCGGCGGCTGTGTCTGCGCCGTGCTCATCGTCAATAACAATGTCGACCCGCTGCTCGCCGTGCTTGCCGGCATGTGCGCCGGTGCCATCGCAGGCGCCGTCACGGGTATTCTGACCACCGTCTTTGAGATCCCCGCAATCCTCGCCGGAATCCTTACCCAGATCAGCCTGTGGTCCATCAACCTGCGCATCATGGGCAAGTCAAACACGCCCATCCTGGCCAAGGGCACCATCTTCTCGTCCGTCAGCAACATGACGGGCCTGCCGCAGTCCACCGTTGCCATCATCTTGGGCATCATTTTGGCAGTGGCTATCGTCGCCATCCTGTACTGGTTCTTTGGCACCGAGATTGGCTCCGCGCTGCGCGCCACCGGCAACAACGAGTACATGATCCGCGCCCTGGGCGTTAACACCAATACCACCAAGATGATCGCCCTCGTGCTCTCCAACGCCCTCATCGGCCTTGCCGGCGCGCTCATCTGCCAGAGCCAGAAGTATGCCGATATCGGCATGGGTACCGGCGCCATCGTCATCGGCCTTGCCGCCATCGTTATCGGCGAGGTGCTCGGCCGTCTGCTGCCCGGCGGCCTGACGCAGTTTAGCGTCCGCCTGGCCTCTGCCGTCTTTGGCTCTGTGGTCTACTTCCTCATCCGCGCCATCGTACTGCAGCTGGGCATGGATGCCAACGACATGAAGCTGCTCTCCGCCGTGATCGTCGCCGTGGCCCTGTGCGTGCCCGTGGTTTGGGAGCGCTACAAGCTCCGCAGCTCCTATACGAAGGGAGATGAGGCAGATGCTTAAGCTCTCGCACGTCAAGAAGACCTTTAACAAGGGCACCGTCACCGAGAAGCGCGCCCTCACCGGCGTCGATCTCACCCTCAACGACGGCGACTTTGTGACCGTGATCGGCGGCAACGGCGCCGGCAAGTCCACGCTGCTCAACATGATCGCCGGCGTGTATCCGCTCGATTCGGGCGTTATTGAGCTCGACGGCAACGACATCTCGCGTCTGAGCGAGTCGCAGCGCGCCAAGTACCTGGGCCGCGTGTTCCAGGACCCCATGCGCGGCACCGCAGCCGATATGCAGATTGCCGAGAACCTTGCCCTCGCCAAGCGCCGCGGCCAGCGTCGCGGCCTTTCGTGGGGCGTCACCAAGGCCGAAAAGGACGAGTACGTCGAGCTGCTCAAGCGCCTGGACCTCGGTCTGGACACGCGCCTCAACGCCAAGGTCGGTCTGCTCTCGGGCGGTCAGCGCCAGGCACTCACCCTGCTCATGGCCACGCTCACCAAGCCGCGCCTGCTGCTGCTCGACGAGCACACCGCAGCACTTGACCCCAAGACGGCCTCCAAGGTGCTCAACCTGACCGAGGAGATCGTCGACGAGAACCACCTGACCACGCTCATGGTCACGCATAACATGAACGACGCCATCCGTCTGGGCAACCGCCTGATCATGATGCACGAGGGCCACGTGATCTACGACGTGGCCGGCGACGAGAAGAAGTCGCTCACCGTCGCCGACCTGCTGCAGAAATTCGAGGAGGTCTCGGGCGGCGAACTCGCCAACGACCGCATGCTGCTGAGCTAACACCTTGGAAAACCACCACAAAGGGGACAGTGAACTGCCTCCCATTTCTTGGACATCGGGAAATGGGAGGTTTTCCATGAGTATA
>CAKUGY010000009.1 GCA_934654835.1 uncultured Collinsella sp. | reverse complement strand
GCGGCTGATCCGGTTCGACCGGGCCGCGCGGCAAGGAGATATATTGCCAGACCGGAGGGGCGTCCGGGGCGGGAATCTGGGCGCACACATTTCCTACACATTTTGGGATTCGGCTGACGTTTGCCGGCCGTTCCCTACCATTCACCGAGCGCGTCTTTATGGAGGGCGGTCTCATGGCTAGAGCGAATAGGCTCCCCTAGCTAAAGCGCAACCGGCATCGAGTAGCTCATCGCGCTCCTCCACCGAAAAGCCCTCGGCGTACACGCGCACAACCGGCTCGGTCCCACTCGGACGAACCAGCAACCAGGTGTCATCCTCAAACGCCAAACGCAAACCATCCATATGGCTCACGCTCTGTGGGACCTTGCCGCATATCGACTTGGGATTTATACCCGGAAGCAGCGTCCGTAGCGACTCGGCGTCCTCGGCTTCGAGGCGCAAATCGCGGCGCCCATAGCTCGTCTTGCCAAAACTGGCCTCGAGCTGATCGACCAGAACGCCCAAAGGCGCGCCCGTTTTTGCCATAAGCTCACACAGAATCAGGCAGGCAAGGATTCCATCGCGCTCGGGCATATGAGCGGCGATGCCAATACCACCGGCCTCCTCACCGCCCATGAGGACACCGCCCTTTTTCATTTCTGCCGCTATATATTTGAAACCCACCGGCTTGACGGTCACGCGGCAACCGAGCGCCTCGGCAATACGGCGTACGAGCGTCGAACACGAGAGATTGACGACGATACGGCCCTCGAGATTGCGGAACTGTACGAGATCGCCCAGTACGAGCGCCATGATCTGATGTGGATGTATATATCTACCGCGCTCATCGACCGCCCCAATGCGATCGGCGTCGCCATCAGTCACCAGACCGGCGCATGCTCCGTCCTCGACAACAGTTCGTTCGCAGGCATCCACCCACGGCTCGACCGGATCGGGGCAGATATCTCCCCTATCGCTTGCCTCGCCGGCGTGAATCTCGTGGACTTCGACGCCAAGCTCTCGGAGCAAGTCGGCAAGATAGCCCTGAGCCGCTCCGCGCATGGGGTCGACCACCACGCATAGACGTGCGGCGCGAATGGCGTCGGCATCGACAAACGACGCCACCGCTCGCATGTAGTCGGGAATGATATCCGCCGTGCGATACTGCTCCTCGAGCCCCTGGGGCTCCGCGGCCATCGTTTCCTCGAGCTCTTCGATGACATCCTGGTTGGCCGTCGAGCCGTCTCCCATGCGCAGCTTAAGGCACAGATAGCCCTGTGGATGATGGGACCCCGTCACCATGAGTGCGCCGCAGGCATCGCCGTCATATGCCGCCGCCCACGTAAGGGCAGGGGTCGGGACAGGCCGAGACGCGAGTACGGCGTCCAATCCGTGAGCCGCAAGCACACCCGCCGCAAGCTCAGCGAACTCGTGCGCCTGGGGCCGGGTGTCGAATCCTATATATACTGTTTTGCCGGGATTGGTCTTTTGCCACAACTCGCCGACGGCATCGGCAATGCGAGCAACGTTGTCGGCGGTAAAGTCGTCGTCGACGCGAGCACGCCAACCGTCAGTTCCAAAGTGAATTATCGCGCACACGCGCAGACACCTCGCAGTGTTTGGATCATGGTACGCATGAGGTATACCCGCAACGAGTGCCCAGCAAGCCGCCGGCGCGCGCATTCACCGTTTGGGCAAAAGCCGTCGAGGATGCGCGCGTAAAAAACCGCCCCGGTTGGGGCGGTGGTTCAACTTTGGTTTTGTTCGCACTCTATATATCGAGCACGTCTGCCATGACGGCCGTCGTGATCGCCGTGGTCCCACAGCAGCTGCCGACCATTGCGGCACCCGCCCGTTTCCACTCGACACATGCGCGTGCGAAGGCTTCGGGGTCCTCGTGCCACACAAGCCCATCCTGCGTCTGAACCGGATTTCCCGCATTGGGCCGAACCGTGACAGGCGTAGTGGCCATGGCGACCATCCTTGGCACCACGGCAGTGGCAGCTGCCAGAGAGCAGCAATTTACGCCGACCGAGTTCGCGCCGTGTTTCTCGGCATACAGGATGGCACCTTCGATGTTTAAGCCATCGCCTAACAGGTCGCCCTTGTCGTCAATAGCAAAACTCACCAGGATAGGCATGCCGTCGGCGGCATCATGGGCACCGGCAAGCACGGGCTGTAGATTACGGATAGACGCGACTGTCTCGATCAAGAGGCCGTCGACGCCGGCATTGAGCAAGGCAGTCGCCTGCTCACGGGCGTTTGCGCGGATCTCTCGATACTCGGGCGAGTCCTCGACAAACCACTCAATGGCGATAGGACCCATCGACCCCAGCAGAAGCTGAGGATTTGCCTGGCGGGCATCGTCGACTGCCGCGCGATTGACCTCCGCCATGGACGGTGCGATCTCGTCTTGATCGAGCGCGCGGCTCGACGCCTGAAACGTGTTGGTGATGAGCACCTGCGCACCAGCGGCGGCGTACAGTCGATGGATACGGGAAACCGTCTGCGGCTCGGCGAGGTTCCAAAATGCCGGCGGAATATCGGCGGCACCGCACTCGCTCAGCAACACGCTGCCCATGGGGCCCTGTGCCAGCAACGTCTCACTGGCAAGTCGGCGCATAAGCTCTTCGCCGCCGAAGCGATTGTAATAACTCGTATCCATATATGTATTTCGCTATTCCTCGACGCTGATTCCCTGCTTTTCGAGATAGGCGAGCCAGCGGTTCATCGTGTCCTCGGAAAGCGCGTGCTCCATCATGCAGGCCTCTGAATCGGCGCGCTCAAAATCGACACCGAGCTCCTGGATCAAAAACGTGCGGATCAGGCGATGGCGATACCAGATAGCCGAACCGACCTCGCGACCACGCTCGGTCAGGATAACCTTGCCGTAATGAGACTGTTCGACAAGCTCGGATGCCTTAAGAGCCGAGACCGCCTTGTTGACCGATGCCTTGGAGACACCAAGACGCTGTGCGATGTCGACCGACCGCACGCCGTTGGTTTCACCCTCTTCGCTTTCGATGCGAACCATGCACTCCAAGTAGTCTTCGTTCGCCACCGTCAGATGCAGCTCGCGCGAGCTATTTGTCGTTTCCATGAACATCCGTCCCTTCTTCATTCAATGGCTGATTCTACCCCATCCAAGCGTCGCGGTATGCCGTGGCATACCGTGCTAGAGTTCTTGTTGCACACGACGACCAAGATTGGAGCGGTCTTTATGGAAAACACCACCACGAACCCCGACGTTCTCGAGCGCTTTTTGCGCTACGTCCAGATCAACACGCAGTCGGAGGATGCAAACTGCGACCAGGTGCCGTCGAGCGCCGTCCAGTTTGACCTTGCCAACGTGCTTGCCGAGGAGTTGCGAGAGCTGGGTGCGACCGATGCCCATGTAACCGAAAACGCCTATGTCTGCGCGCATATTCCTGCAAGCGCGGGAGCCGAGGCCAAGCCCGCTCTGGGCCTGATCGCGCACCTCGATACCACCGAGGTTGCCCCGGGCGCCGGCGTGAAGCCGCACATCGTGCACTACGAGGGCGGCGACCTGGTCTGCGGCATCGTCGACGGCAAGCCCGTGTCCATGAGCACCGCCAAGCTTCCAGCCCTGAACAACCTGGTGGGCGAGGATCTTGTCTGCACCGACGGTACCACGCTGCTGGGCGCCGACGACAAGGCGGGTGTCGCCGAAATCATGGCGCTCGTCGCACGCATCGCGCAGGACCCCTCCCTGCCCCATCCCGCGCTTGGCATTTGTTTTTGCCCGGACGAGGAGATTGGCCACGGCGCTGAACTGCTGGATATCAAGTCCTTTGGCTGCAAGTATGCCTACACGGTCGACGGAGGCCCCGTTGGCGAGCTGGAGTGGGAGTGCTTCAACGCCGCCGAGGCAACCGTTCGCTTTGTGGGCCAGTCCATCCATCCCGGCGACGCCAAGGGCCGCATGGTCAATGCGGGCAATCTGTTCTGCGACTTCAACGCGCTGCTCCCCTACGTGCAGCGTCCGGAATACACCGAGGGCTATGAGGGCTTCTATCATCTTGAGGGCGTGTCGGCAACCGTCGACCACGCCACGGCACGCTATATCGTTCGCGACCACGACGCGGCAAAGTTCCAGCAGAAGCTCGAGCTGATTGATTCTGCCGCCGCAATGCTCAACCAGCGTCTGGGCGAGGAGCGCGTGACGGTCGAGATTAAGCACCAGTACCGCAACATGGCCGAGATCGTCCGCGACTACCCGGAGCTTATCGATGTCGCCAAGGAAGCATATCTTGCTTGCGATGTTGAGCCCCAGGTACTGCCGATTCGCGGCGGTACCGACGGCGCGCAGCTGTCGTTCCGCGGCCTGCCCTGCCCCAACCTCTCGACGGGCGGCTACTGCTACCACGGCGTCAACGAGTTCGTCCCGGTCAGCTCGCTCGTCAAGATGACCGACGTCCTCCAGGAGCTCGTCGCCCGCTTCGCGTAAGCAACTCGAACAATTCAGCTCAACAAAATCGCCCCGTCCTCAAAACCGAGAACGGGGCGATTTTTGGTGCAAAGTAACCTGACCCCCCTTGCACCAACCCCTTGACTTGCATGGGATAGCCAATGTTTTGGCAAAGTCAGCGAGCGCCGCCCAAGGCGAACAAGTTGGCATGAAAAAGGCAAGGCATAGACCTTCTGGTCATGCCTTGCCTTTTGAATGACAAATTGTCGCCTTGGGCGGCGCGCAGCGTCGGCCGGTCCGCCGTTCGGTAGAACGGCGGAACTAGTAATTGGCTTCGTAGCCGTTGCCTTCGCCGGTGGGCTCTTCGTAGTAATCCGAGTCGTCACTCGAATCGTCGGAATCATCCGAGCCGCCCGACGAGGTCGCGGTGCCGTATGCGTAGTCCTCGGACGTATTGTTGTTGAGGTCGCCGATCGTGGAGCTTGAGCCGTCGGAAAGGCCCATGGTGTTGGGACCCTTGGGATCCTTGCCGGCGTCAACACGGGCCATCATTTCCTTCAGCTCATCTTCGTAGACAAAGACGTAGCTCACGCCGTCGATCATGGTGCTGTCGTCTGCGTACGAAGGCAGGTTGGCCGAGTAGATGCCATCGACGTCCATGCCGCGCATGGCGTTGACCGTAGAGACGATATCCTGAACGCTCATATCGGTTACGAGCATGTCGGACAGCGAATTGACCAGATCGAATACCTTAGTGGGGTCGAAGTTGTTGAGAATCTGGTTGGCGAGGGCGCCGAGCACCTGACGCTGGTGGCGCATACGCGTGTAATCACCATCGGCATAGGTATATCGGCAACGGGCGTAGGTTAGGGCGGTGGCGCCATCCATGTGCTGCTGACCGGCAGCAATCTTAATATCCAGGTGCTCAGGATCGTCGACGTCGTCGGTAGCGTTGATGTCGATGCCGCCGACCGAATCGATGAGCGACTGCATGCCGTCAAAGCTGACCTCGGCATAGTGAGAAATCTGAACGCCGCACAGCTCGTTGACCGCCTGGACCATGGCCTCGGCGCCGCCATACGTATGACAGGCGTTGATCTTCATGGTCGAACCGTTATAGACGACCTTGGTATCGCGCGGGATGGAGATAAGCGTTGCCTGCTTTTCCGTAGGGTCGATGCGAGCCAGAATGATCGAATCGGCACGGTACGAATCCTCGCCCGGACGTCCATCGGTACCAAGAAGCAGCACGTAGAACGGATCTTTTGCCTCATCGGTATCGACCAAGATCTGGCGCAGGTTGTCGGTAATGACGTTGGAATCGCCGAGCTTGCCCATAATGGTGGCAAACCACAGGCCGGCAGCGGTCGTGGCGCTTAGCAGCACGCCGAGCACAGCGATAAGGGCCACGCGACGAACCGTGCGGCCGCGACGGCGCTGGCGGGCGCGCTCGGAATAGCGGGCGACGTTGTCGCGGCTGTAAATCTTGGCCTGCGCGCCGGTCGAGGGTCTTCGGGTGTTATCCGCTAGGGGCTTCTTGTTAAACATAGGCAACCTGCATTAGTAGATGACGGGATCGGGAACGGTGGCATGCTCGACATGTGCGCCAAGCGCCTGCAGCTTTTCGACAAACTGCTCATAGCCGCGTTTGATGTGATGGATGGCCGAGACCTCGGTGATGCCGTCGGCGATAAGGCCGGCAACCACAAGTGCGGCACCGCCACGCAGGTCGGGCGAGGTAACCTGTGCGCCCGAGAAGCCCTTGACGCCGTGGATCATGGCGTGATGGCTCTCGATGCGAATATCGGCACCCATGCGCACGAGCTCAGAGGCGAACATGAAGCGGTTCTCGAAGATGTTCTCGGTAATCACGGAGCTGCCGTCGGCAAGAGCGGAAAGCACCATGATCTGCGCCTGCATGTCCGTTGGGAAACCGGGGAACGGGAGTGTCTGAATATCGACCGGCTTGATGCGCTCGGCACGGTTCACGTGAACGCCATCCTCGATGCGCTCGCAATCGATACCCATGAGCTCCATCTTCTTGAGCACCATGCCCAAGTGGATGGGGCAAAAGCCCGTGACGTCGACACCGCGGTCGTCGGCCATCAACGCACCGGCAACGATAAAGGTACCGGCCTCGATGCGGTCGCCCACCACGCGATGGGTAACAGGATGCAGCTCTTCCACGCCCTCAATGGCCACGACGGGCGTGCCGGCGCCGACGATCTTGGCACCCATCTCGTTGAGCATGTTGGCAAGGTCGACGATCTCGGGCTCGCGGGCAGCGTTGTCGATAACCGTGGTGCCCTGCGCGCGCACGGCAGCCATGATGAGGTTCTCGGTGGCGCCCACGCTAGCGAACTCGAGCGTAACGGTGGTGCCGTGCAGACCCTGGGGAGCACTGGCGTTGATATAGCCGTGGGCGGTGTCGAACTCGACGCCCAAAGCCTCGAGTCCCAGGATGTGCATATCGATCTTGCGAGCACCCAGGTTGCAGCCACCCGGCATGGCAATCTTGGCGCGATGGAAGCGGCCCAGCAGAGGACCCATCACGGCCGTGGAGGCGCGCATCTTGGCGACGAGCTCGTAGGGAGCCTCCCAGGAATCGACCTGAGAGGTATCGATCTCGAGCGTATGCTCATCGAGAACATCGATCGTGGCGCCCATACCCTTGAGCACCTTGCCCATCACGTGGACATCGGAAATATCGGGCACGTTCTGCAGCGTCGTCTTGCCCGGCGCCAGAAGCGTTGCCGCCATGAGTTTGAGCGCGGAGTTCTTTGCACCCGAAACGGGCACGGAGCCTCCGATGGCGTGGCCACCCTCAACGCGGATAATATCCAAGGTCTACCCTTTCAAAAAGCATGCCCGGGGTGGCTGGGCCATCCCGGGCATGATGTATCGCAAATGGTCGAACGCTAAATCGTTTGACTATTGGGCAAGCTTGAGCTTACACCATGCGATTTCATTATAGAGGTAGGCGCGGCGTGCATCATCCTCCGACAAATTACCCAGCTTCTCTTCAAAACCTTGAATATCAGCTTTAACCTTGTCGGCATCGACGCTCGCCAGATCGCAAGCGCGCTCGGCGAGGACAATCACGACATCGTCCGCAACCTGGGCATAGCCGCCGTCCACAGCAAACGTATGGTCGACGGTGCCCATTTGCTTATCGCAAACGCGAACGTAGCCGCGTTCGATCGTGCAGATCTCGCTAGCGTGACGCGGAAGAATGCCGAACTCGCCGTCCGTGGAAGGCAGGGCGACAAACGCCGCCTCGCCCTCATAGGCGCAGCTCTCCGGACACACGATGCGGATTTGCATAGCCACTACTTCTCCTCCATCTTGGCGGCGCGCTCGCGCACGTCGTCAATCGTGGACGCATAACGGAACGCCTGCTCGGGCAGGTCGTCGCACTCGCCGTCGACAATGGCGGCAAACGAACGGACCGTATCCTCGACGCGGATGTAGACACCGGGGTTGCCGGTGAACTGCTCGGCGACGTGGAAGGACTGAGACAGGAACTGCTGCAGCTTACGGGCACGGTTGACCGTAAGGCGCTGCTCCTCGGAAAGCTCGTCCATACCCAGAATGGCGATGATGTCCTGCAGGTCGGAGTACTCCTGGAGCAGCTCCTGGACCGCGACGGCCACGCGATAGTGCTCCTCGCCGACAATCGAGGGATCCAGGGCGTCCGAAGAGGAAGCCAAGGGGTCGATGGCGGGGTACAGACCGAGCTCGGCGATGGAACGCGAAAGAACGGTCGTGGCGTCGAGGTGCGTAAACGTCGTGGCGGGTGCCGGGTCGGTCAGGTCGTCTGCGGGGACGTAGACAGCCTGAACGGAGGTAATGGAACCCGTCTTGGTCGAGGTAATGCGCTCCTGGAGGTCGCCCATCTCGGTAGCCAGCGTGGGCTGGTAGCCAACGGCGGACGGCATACGGCCCAGCAGTGCGGAAACCTCGGAACCGGCCTGCGAGAAGCGGAAAATGTTATCGATGAACAGCAGAACGTCCTGACCACGATCGCGGAAGTACTCAGCAGTGGTAAGGCCGGCCAGACCGATGCGCAGACGCGCTCCGGGCGGCTCGTTCATCTGACCGTAGACCAAGCAGGTCTTGTCGATAACGCCCGACTCGCTCATCTCGAGGAACAGGTCGGTACCCTCGCGGGTACGCTCGCCGACGCCGGTGAACACCGAGGTGCCGCCGTGCTCCTGGGCGAGGTTGTTGATGAGCTCCTGGATCAGAACGGTCTTGCCGACGCCGGCGCCGCCGAACAGACCCGTCTTGCCGCCACGGATGTAGGGCTCGAGCAGGTCGACGGCCTTGATGCCGGTCTCGAAGATCTCGGTCTTAGTGGTGAGCTCGTCGAAATGAGGTGCCGGGTGATGGATGGGATAGAACTCATCGATCTGGGGCATGGGCTTGCCGTCGACGGGCTGGCCCATAACGTTCCAAATGCGGCCGAGGGTCTCGGGGCCGACGGGCATCTTCATGGGTGCGCCGGTGTCAACCGCGACGACGCCGCGCTGCAGGCCGTCGGTCGACGTCATGGCGACGGTACGAACGACACCGCCGGGAAGCTGGGACTCAACCTCCAGGATGGTGCTGATGTGGCCCATCGGCGTATCGGCCTCGACCGTGAGTGCGTTGTAGATCGAGGGGACGGCGCCATCGAACTTAACGTCGACGACAGCGCCGATGATGCGGACGATACGTCCCTCACCGGCCGTCTGACGCGTCGTGGCCTCCTCGACCGCCGCTTTAACGGTGGTATCTGCCATTAGTGTTCCTCCAATGCTGCGGCTCCGCCCACGATCTCGTTGATCTCCGTGGTAATGGAAGCCTGACGCACGCGGTTATACGTACGGGTAAGAGTCGAGATGATCGAAGTCGCGTTCTCCGTGGCGGAATGCATGGCCTTGCGGCGTGCACCCTGCTCGGCGGCGGCCGAATCGATCAGCGCCTGGTGGATGACGGTCAGGATGTAGCTGGGAACCAGCTCACCCAACACGTGCTGGGCGCTCGGCACGAACTTAAACGAGGACGAGACGCGCTCGGGACCTTCGTCTGCGTTCTTGCGCGGGCCATGTGCCATAGCGACCATCTCGGGGTCGAGCGGAAGCAAATGCTCGGTACGGAGAACCTGGTCGACGCGGTTGCGAGCGTGGTGATACACGATCTCGACGCGGTCGAGCTGGCCCTTGGAGTACTCGTCGCAGATGTAGCTCGCGATCATGCGGGCATCCTTGAGGCTCGGATCGGCCGAGGAGCCCTCAAAGTGCATGACCGTGTTGGCACGGCTGCGGAAATACTCGCTCGCCTTGCGACCGCATGCGATGATCTCGCACTCGGCGCCATCATGCTCCCACTCGCGTGCGATCTTCTCGCAGGTACGCTCAACGTTGACGTTGAAGCCGCCCGCGAGGCCGCGATCGGACGTGACGGCGATGATCAGACCGCGCTTGAACTCCTCATGCGTTTGAAGCATGGGGTTATCGCCTACGGATTCGGAATCGCTCGCAACGGTGTGCATGACGTCGGTGAGCGCCTTCTTGTAGGGCTCAGCCTGCGTGGCGCGATCGAGCGCGCGACGGATCTTGGCCGTAGAGACCATCTCCATCGTGCGCGTGATCTGCTTGGTGCTCGTGACCGAGGAGATTCGCTTCTTAATGTCGCGAAGGTTAGCCATAGAGCTTAGTTCTCCTCTGCGCCCTCAGCTGCACTCGCGGTGGAGGCATGCTTGGAGGCGTACTCGTTCTTGAAATCGGTGATGGCCTGGAGCAGCTGCTCCCTGGTCTCGCCGTCGATTTTGTTGGTACGGACCTTCTGCAGCAAGCCGCCAAAGCCAGCGTTCATGTACTCGAGCAGCTCGGCGCGGAACGGCAGCACCTCGGAGAGGGGCAGGTCGTCGATGAAGCCCTCGTTGCCGGCGAACAGCGTAACGATCTGCTCGGCGACATCGAACGGCTTAAAGCGCGGCTGCTTAAGAAGCTCGGTCATGTGTGCACCGTGGGTGAGCTGCTTTTGGGTGGCTGCATCCAGGTCGGAACCGAACTGGGTGAAGCCGGCGAGCTCACGGTAGGCGGCAAGGTCGAGGCGTAGGTTGCCGGCGACCTGCTTCATGGCCTTGGTCTGAGCGGAGCCACCGACGCGCGACACCGAGATACCGACGTCGACAGCGGGGCGCTGGCCCTGGAAGAAGAGCTCGGACTGCAGGTAGATCTGACCATCGGTAATGGAAATGACGTTGGTCGGAATGTAGGCCGAGACGTCGCCGTCCTGGGTCTCGATGACCGGCAGGGCCGTCATGGAGCCGTAGCCGTTCTTCTTAGACATCTTTACGGCACGCTCGAGCAGACGAGAGTGCAGGTAGAAGATGTCGCCAGGGTAGGCCTCGCGTCCGGGCGGACGATGCAGCGTCAGCGACATCTGACGATAGGCCACAGCCTGCTTGGACAGGTCATCGTAGATAACGAGCACGTGGCCGCCGGGGTTGGTCTCGGAAGCGGGCTCGCCGTTCTCGCCGTTGTACATAAAGAACTCGCCGATAGCGGCACCGGCCATAGGGGCGATGTACTGCATAGGGGCAGAGTCGGCAGCGGTGGCCGAGACGATGATGGTGTAGTCGAGCGCACCGTGCTGAGCGAGGGTCTCGCGGATGTTGGCAACCGTGGAGGCCTTCTGGCCGATGGCGACGTAGATGCAGACCATGTCCTTACCGCGCTGGTTGAGGATGGCGTCGATCGCGATGGCAGTCTTGCCGGTCTTACGGTCGCCGATGATGAGCTCACGCTGGCCGCGGCCGATAGGCACCATGGAGTCGATGGCGAGCAGGCCGGTCTGAACCGGCTCGCATACCGGGGTACGGTCGATAACGCCGGGAGCCTTGAACTCGATGGGACGACGGTGCGTGGCGACGATATCGCCCAGACCGTCGATGGGCTGGCCCAGCGGGTTGACGACGCGGCCGAGCATGGCACGGCTCACGGGAATATCCATGACGCGACCGGTGGTGCGGCACTCGTCGCCTTCCTTGATGACGTTGACGGCGCCAAACAGAACGGCACCGACCTCAGTGCGGTCGAGGTTCTGGGCAAGGCCGTACACGGTCTCGCCAGTCTCGGAGCTCTTGAACTCCAAGAGCTCGCCGGCCATGGCGTTGCGCAGTCCCGAGACGCGCGCGATGCCGTCGCCAACCTCGTCAACATGGGAAACCTCTTGCGTGTCGACGGTAGCCGTCAGGCCGTCGAGCTTCGCCTGCAGGACGCGGGCGATGCTTTCGGCATTGAGGGTATCGGGCATAACTAGGCTTCACCTCCGTTATTCAAAATCGTGGAACCGAGGGCCTCACGCGCTGCACGCAGCTGAGTCTTGACGGTGACGTCACGACGCTGGCCACGAGCCTCGAGAATCAGACCGCCGATAATGGACGGGTCGACCTTCTCGATCAGGAACACCTTGCGCTTTAGATCGGCCTCGCATTTCTCGGTAATCGTGCGGCGCAGCTCGTCATCGAGCGGGATAGCCGTGGTGACGGTGACGCCAACGACGTCCTCGTCGGTCGCGGTTACCATCCGATAAGCCGATGCAATCTGCGGCAGAAGATCGAGCTGGCCGCGCTCGAACACGGTACCGAGGACAGCAAGCACCTCGGGGCTGGCGTCCGCGATGACCTCAAGCTCGTGAAGGTCGCGGAACACATGGCCCTCGGCCTTAGCGGCCTCGAGGAGGGTGCGTGCATAGGTCTCGAGAACCCTGTTCTCCATGCGGCTGTTAGGCATTCAGGCTACCTGCTTCCTTGATGTAGCGCTCGATCAGACGACGCTGCTCGTCGTCGTTCTCGAGGGCCTCGCCGACGATCTTGGTCGCAACGGAGACGGAAAGATCGGCGATGGAGCCGGCAGCGGCGGCATAGATGGAGTTGCGCTCGTCCTCAGCGTTGGCGTGGGCCTTGGCGATGATGTCCTCGGCCTCCTCGTGAGCCTTGGCGATGATACGGGCGCGCTCGGACTCGGCGTCCTGACGGGCAGCGGTCACAATGTCGGCAGCCTGACGACGGGCGTCGGTGACGAGGGCGTCGGACTCCTTGCGGGCCTCGATGGCCTTGCGCTTGGTGGTCTCGGCCTCATCGAGGCTGTCCTTGATGCGCTTGCCGCGCTCTTCCATCGTCTGCAGAATCTGCGGCCAGGCAAACTTGGCCAAAACGATGAAGATGATGAGGAAGGCAATGAGTGCAGGGACGAATTCCGCCATCTTGGGGACGAGGATCTCGGCCTTGTTCTCAGACTCCTCGGCGAATGCCGACACCGGCATGGCGAGCATGACGCCCGTCAGCGCAGCGGCGGCTTTCGCGTGGTTGAAATGCTTCATGGCGACTACCTTCGTGCTCAATTACGAAATCAGCGTAACGACGAAGCCGATCAGGCCCAGAGCCTCGGTGAATGCAGATGCAAGAATGAAGACGGTGAAGGCACGGCCCTGGACCTCAGGCTGACGAGCCATAGCGCCCGTAGCACCGAGTGCTGCAAGACCAATTGCGAGACCGGCACCGATAACGCCGAGACCATATCCGATAACTCCCACGATTCCTCCTTTGTCGTGCGCGTGTGCGCAGGATAAATACCTATGTTGTAGAGGCGCACGCGGGCGCCGCGCCTCCGAACACCAAATGAATGCGACCGCTAGTGGGCGTCAGCCTCTGCGATCTGGATGTACACGGCCTCGAGGACCGTAAAGACGTATGCCTGAACAAAGGCAACGATCAGCTCGACGACGTAGATCACCAAAAGGATCAGGACCCACGCCACGCTGGGCAGGGCACCCACGGCGTTCATGGCCGTGAAGTGCTCGAGCATCGGCTGGGCAAAGAGCGTGGCCATAATGGCGAACGAGCCCATGACGACGTGGCCGGCGAACATGTTGCAGAACAGACGGACGGCGAGCGTGATCAGACGCAGGCACAGCGAGAAGAGCTCGATAACCCACACGAAGACGTTCATGGGGAAGGCCACGCCTGCAGGGGCGAGGCTCTTGAAGTACCCAAAGAAGCCGTGCTTTTTGATACCGAAATAGAGGAAGTACACAAAGGACACGAGCGCGAGGGCAGCCGTGCAGCCGATGGCGCCGGTACCGGGCTTCATGCCGGGGACCAGGCCGATGAAGTTGTTGATCAGGATAAAGAAGAATAACGAGGCCAAAAACGGGAAGTGCTTCTTCCAGTTGTCGCCGACGACGCCCTTGGCGATATCGTCCTGCACGTACTCGATGACCCACTCGACACCGTTGACGAAGAAGCCCTCGGGAACAACCTTCTGCTTCTTGGTGAACACGAAGAAGATCACGAACATGACGACAGCGGCGATAAGCAGCCAGAACGAGTACTGCGTCAGGCCCGCATTAAGGTCACCCACGACCGGAGTCGAGGAGAACTCTTCGACGAGCTCGGCAATCGCGCTGGGTAACTTGGCAAATGCGTCCAAGATTCCACCTTCCCTGTTTGCCCACACCGAGGTGGGGCAACGCCTTTAGTCCCTCATGATCACCATGCAGGCGATCACGATCCAACAAATCAAAAACCCGGCGAGCTCGCCGCACAAAAAGGCGATGAGCGCCGCGGGGAATACCAAGTGCACGATTACGACACCTATGATAAGTATCGCAAACGACACCATGATACCCAACATGCCCACGGTCATGCTGGCATCACGTCGGTGCGCCAGCACTGGAGCAAGTGCGAGGTACAACGGCAAAAACGCAACAAGGCCGATAACGGCTCCCGTCACGATGAATGGCACGTGGCCTGCCAGCTCGACCGGCATCTGCGTTCCCTTCTCGCGAAGCATATCCCGCTAGGGCTACACCCCGCTTGATTCGTCCTAGTATTTTAGAGCGCATCACTTTAAATGCAATGCGCTGTCACCCAACCTTAATCGCGTCTTTAGCCCTGCAAGGGCCTCAAACGGACAAAAGGCCGTGCGCTGAGGACGAATGGGTCGCAATGAACGACGAGCGTACCCGTCGAGCTGCGCTTTGCCTACGCAAGTGCACCTCGACAAATATTGGTGACTATTGTACGAGCTGGAAACCTGATGACAACCGCCAAATTGTAAGTTAATACACATCTGTACATTTTCTTAAGACACTCTTTATACCGCACCTACGGCAGCACGATATATGAGCGTCCGAGTATGCTGCGCTCGCTCTACAACAATGCGCGCGTGGGAACTCTTTCACCCACGCGCGCATTGCGCTGGCGCCTATTGTCGCAGCCGCTGTTGCTCAACAGCTAGAGCGTGCCGTAGATGCGGTCGCCGGCGTCGCCCAGGCCGGGAACGATGTAGGCGGCCTCGTTGAGATGGTCGTCGATGGCACAGGCATAAATGCGCACGTCGGGGTCCTTCTCGGTGAGCGACTTGAGGCCCTCGGGCGCGGCAACGATGCACAGCATGCGGATATCCTTGACACCGCGCTCGCGCAGGTAGCTGATGGCCATCTCGGCCGAGCCGCCCGTGGCGAGCATGGGATCGACGACCAGGCAGATGCGCTGGTCGATATCCTTGGGCATCTTGCAGTAGTACTCGTGCGGCTCGTGGGTAACCTCGTCGCGCTCCATGCCGATATGGCCCACGCGAGCGGAGGGCACCAGGTCGAGGATGCCGTCGACCATGCCCAGGCCGGCGCGCAGGATGGGCACGATGGCGAGTTTTTTACCAGCAAGCTGCTTGAACGTGGCGGTAGTGATGGGGGTCTCGACCTCGACGTCTTCCATGGGCAGATCGCGCATGGCCTCGTAGCCGTCAAAAAGCGCGAGCTCACGCACGAGCTGGCGGAACTGGTTGGTGCCGGTGTTCTTGTCGCGCAGAATCGATAGCTTGTGCTGGACGAGCGGATGGTCGACAAGCGTCACACGGGACGTATCGTAGGTGACGGTCATGGGTTGGTTGCCCCTTTCGTTGCGGCCGGAAGACGGCCTTGCTGACACGGCGCATGGCGATGTTGTTGCCGCGCGCCGTGCATAAGTTTAGCGGTTTGTTGTATCGAGCGGCTCGTCGCAGCCCTACTGCGCGGTGCTGAGCGAGCGCTTGACGGCATCACGCCAGCCCGCCAGGTTTTGTTCGCGGCGCTCGGCGGGCATATGGGGAAGGAAGGTCTTAACGATCTGGGCGTTTTGCTCCAGCTCCTCCAAATCCTCCCAATAGCCGACGGCAAGGCCGGCCAAGTACGCGGCACCGATTGCCGTGGTCTCCACCGTCTCACATTGCAGAACCGGGATATCCAGCAGGTCGGCCTGGAACTGCATGATGAACTCGTTGCGCGAGGCACCGCCATCGACGGACAGGCGCTCAATCGAAAGCCCCACGTCTTGCTCCATGGCACGCAATACGTCGTAGCTCTGGTAGGCCATGGACTCGCAGGCCGCGCGCACGATGGTCGCGCGGCTCGAGGCGCCGGTCAGGCCGCACACGATGCCGCGGGCGCGCGGGTCCCACCAGGGAGCACCCAAGCCCGCAAAGGCGGGAACGAAGTAGCAGCCCTCGTTGTCGTTGATCGAAGCGGCGAGCTGCGCCGACTCGCTCACGCTGGAGATAATGCCCATGTTGTTGCGCAGCCAGTTCATGGTTGAACCGGCGGCAAAGATGGAGCCCTCGAGCGCATAGCTGACCTTGCCGTCCGCGGCGATACCGATTGTGGAGACCAGGCCGTTCTTGGATTCGACAATCTCGTCGCCGGTGTTCATGAGCATAAAGCAGCCCGTGCCATAGGTGTTTTTGGTCTGGCCGGGATGGAAGCAGCAGTGGCCGAACAGCGATGCCTGCTGGTCGCCCGCCACACCCATGATGGGCGGCATGTTGGTCATGATGTCGCTCGCGACGCGGCCGTAGTCGCCCGAACTCCAGCGAACCTCGGGCATCATGGAACGCGGAACGTCGAAGAGCGCCAGCAGGTCGTCATCCCAATCGAGCGTATGGATATTAAAGAGTGCGGTGCGGCTGGCGTTGGTGTAGTCGGTGGCAAAGGCCTGGCCGCCGGTGAGGTTGTAGATGAGCCAGGTGTCGATGGTGCCAAACATGAGGTCGCCCGCCGCCGCGCTCTCGCGCGCGCCGTCGACGTTGTCGAGAATCCACTGCACCTTGGAGGCCGAGAAATACGGGTCGAGCGTGAGCCCCGTGCGGGAGCGCACCAGCTCTTCTGTGCCCTGCTCGACCAGCTTGTCGATCAGGGGCGCGGTGCGACGACACTGCCATACGATAGCGTTGTAGATGGGCTGGCCGCTCACACGGTCCCAGACCACCGTGGTCTCGCGCTGGTTGGAGATGCCAATGGCGGCGATGCGGTCGGAATGGATACCGCTCTTAAACTGGACCTCCATCATGACCGCGATCTGGCTGGCGAGGACCGCCATGGGGTCCTGCTCTACCCAACCGGGGCGCGGAAAACTGGTTTTAACGCTGCGGCGCGCTTGGGCGACGATGCAGCCATATTCGTCGACAATGGTCGCGAGTACCGAGGTGGTGCCGCAGTCGAGCGCCATGATGTAGGAACCGCCAAAGCCAAACGAGGCATCTTCCATGCTCAGGCTGCCTAGATTCAATGACATCGCTTGCACCTTTCTATTGCATCGGGTCGGACAGGACCCGTTCGATCTCTGATGCGGGAAGTGCGCCTTGGCGCAGGATCTGGAGCTCGCCGTGCTGGAACGACACGATGGTCGAGGCGTCGCGGCACGGGGTCTCGCCGGCGTCGACGGCCACATCGACCCCCTCCAGAATGCGGTCCTCCACCGTGGCGAAACTTGCGGGCGCGGGGGCGCCGTGCGTGTTGGCGCTGGTGCAGGCAAGCGGGCTGCCGCAGGCGCGGATGAGCGTCTGTACCACGGGAGACGCCGACGCGCGCAGGGCGACGGTGCCGTCGGCGGCGCGCATAAAGGTCGGCACGCAGGGAGCCGCCTTGACCACGATAGTCAAGGCACCCGGCCAACATCTTCGGGCGAGCACGCGGGCCTCATTAGGGATATCCACGCCATAGCGGTCGAGCGCCTCGGCCCCATCGACCAGCCAGGCGACGGTTTGCGTGAGTTCGCGCTGTTTGAGGGTAAAGATACGGCGATAACCGGTACCGAGCGCGGGGACCGCGGCGCCGTTGACGGTGGCCTGCGGGTCGCGCGGCCACGGCAGAGATTCACTTGTATCTTGCGGAACGGCATCCGAGAAGGCGTTGACCGCCACGGCGACACCGTAGACCGTCTCGGTCGGGATCAGAGCCAAACCGCCACAGCCGAGCACCTCGGCCGTACGCTCGACGGCAAGCCGATGTGGCTCGCGCGCTCCCTCGAATACCCGATAGACCGTCTGCATGTGTATGCCAGCCCCTTACGCTCTGGTGCAAGTTTGTTTACTGTGGGGCATTCTCGCACGAAACGTTCAACCTATTTGCCCAGAGCGCATGTTGGTTTGGTGAGCGGCTGTAGTAGTCGGTGAAAGTGAGGGGGTTATTGAAGAATTTTAGCGAGCAAGCGTAACGGTGCGATCGGGGAATTCGATGCTTGCGACAAGTTTTCCGCCGAGACTTTCGGCGTACCTGCTCAATGTATCGAGCCTCATTGAGCCCAGCTCCCCGCGTTCGAGCTCCGATACGCGTTTTTGAGAAACGCCCATTGACTGGGCTACCGAGGCCTGCGTCAAATCCTTTAGTTTGCGAATCTGAGCGAGCTTATAGGCTTCGATACGCTCGCGGGTCTTCTCTTGCTCAGCAGTAATAGCCTCACGCACTATCCCGCGAGACTCCATATACTCATGCAGTTCCATCCCGATCGAGCCTCCTTACATGACGCCGGTATATTTGCTCGGCCTTGGGAATGTTGACCGCATACCAGCCGTTCCATTTTGCCCTCGACGACCCCGCTCGTGACTTATCGCCCGCCAGCAGCAAAACGGCCTGACGTTTGGGATCAAAGGCAAACAGAATGCGAATCACTGACTGCCCGCACGACGTGACTCTTAGCTCTTTTAAGTGATGGAGCTTCGATCCCTTCACGCGATCAACCAACGGGCGACCAAGGCTAGGGCCTTCCTTCTCAAGCACCAAAAGGTCTGCATAAATCTGCCGCAACGTAGCGTCGTCCTGCTCATCAAGCCAAGGCTCGATATAGTCGAGCACAATACGGTATCGATGCTGCTGATTTGACATACCTTTTTCCTTCTATAATAGAAGTTTTACGGTATATTACAAGGGCGACCTTATCCAAATATCTATTTGTTCAGCTTAAATACGTTGTTTGGGCTCGGTGACGATGGCTCGGACAATCCGGGGGCGATCGGTGAGGTCGCGGACGATGCGCACGTCCGACAGACCAGCCTGGCGGCAGAGCTCGGCGGCGGCGTCGAGGGCTCCCTCGTAGAGCTCGCAGGCAAAGAGGCCGCCGGCGCGCAACATGTAGGGCGCCGCGTTGAGCAGGCGGCGGAAGATGTCCAAGCCGTCGGCGCCGCCCTCGAGCGCCAGGTCGGGCTCAAAGTCCTTGACCTCGTGCGGCAGCGAACGCATGACATCGGTAGGGATGTAGGGCGGGTTGGAGACGAGCACGTCAAAGGTGCCCCACTCTTCGCGGGGAATGGAGCTTACCAGGTTGGTGAGGCTGAACGCGACCTCGTCTGCCGTGAGGCCAAGGGCGTCGCGGTTTTTGGTTGCCAGGTCGATGGCGCGCGGCTCGATATCGGTAGCGGTGCAGGTGACGTGCCCGCGGCGTTCCCAGGCAAGCGAAAGCGAGATGCAGCCCGTGCCGCAGCCGACCTCGAGGACGCGGGCGACGCGAGGCTCGGCGGCCTCGAAGGCGTCTTGCGCGGGAGTCGCCTGCTGGTCAGCGCTCTCGATGGCGATGCCGTATTCGTCGAGCTCGGGCTCGGGAGTTTCCGTGGCCTCGGGATCAGCCGCTTCGGCTTCTGCTGCCTGCGCGGCGGCTTCCTCCGCCTCGCGATCGGCCAGCTCCTCGGCATAGGCCCGGCTGCCAAGTACGTCGCTGCCCAGCGCGGCCTCATCGGCAGCCGTCAAGTTGGCGGCACGGCGCTCGGCGGTCGCACGCTCATCGGCCAGCGCCGCCTCGGCCTTGCGGGCCTGCTCGACCTCGTCGTTCCAGGGCAGCTCCACGCGCTGACGGGCAGCGGCCTCGGGGCTCAGCACCTCGGCATCCAGGTAGTTGAGGACTTCCTCGACGAGCATCTCGGTCTCGGGACGCGGGATGAGCACGCCGGGGGCGCACGCGACGTCGATCATACGAAACTGCGTGCTGCCCGTGATGTACTGCAGCGGTTCGCCTTTGGCGCGGCGGACGACCGCTGCATGCATGGTCTCGAGCTGGGCCGCGTCGAGCGTCTCGTCCATGCGCATATATAAGTCGATACGCGCCAGACCCGTAGCCGCGCACAGCAACCACTCGGCAGAAAGACGGGGGTGCTCCTCGCCGCGCTCGGCCAGGTACTCCTTGGTCCACTCGAGACAACGCTTGATGGTCCAGATCTCGTTTGCCATGGGGTCCTCCCCTCTTGAGCGCCAGGCGGCGCGCGAATGTCGGAGCAGATTGTACGCGAGGCCACCGCTTGGCAAGGGACGATTGGAAACGAATATCGAGAATCAGCCCAGTTTTTTGAGATGGGCTCGCTCAAAGTGCTCATTTGTCGACGTCATGATTTGCATCCGTCAAGCTTTTGGCAAGGTTGCCCCAAAACTGACCAATATCTAACCAAACACTTGCCGAATCACTTGACGAGCAACTCGCCGAAAAATGCACTGCGACTTCTCGGACAATAATTTGAGCATTATTTTTGATAGTTAGCCATTGCTTTAAGCAGGTTTATGCAGGTAAACAGTTCATTTGCTGCCAAATCAAACCAAATAAAATCAAAAAGCAATTTACCCACAGTAGTCATTTAAGAGCGTCCCCAATGACTATTAAACGACTAGTCAAACAAGAACGTCCCCAATGACTACCCAGAAAAGGAGCGTCCCTAAGTGCCAACCAAGGAAACGTCGATGTTTTGGCAATGCCAGCGAGCGGGTCGCATTTGAGACAAGGTGACGTGAAACGAAAGGGCGCTGACCTTCTGGTCGCGCCCTTGAAGTTGAACGTCAGATTGTCCAAATGCGGCCCGCGCAGCGTCGACCGGTTACGCGGTTTGTAAAACCGCGTAACCTACTACACAGCCTGTGCCAGCTTCTCGGCTCGCTCAGCGGCGGCGAGTGCCTCGATGACGGTGCCGAGCTGGTCGCCCAGAAGGACGCCGTTGTAGGTGGAGTTGAAACCGATGCGGTGATCGGTCACGCGGTCCTGGGGCTGGTTGTAGGTGCGGATCTTCTCGGAACGGTTGCCGTGGCCGATCTGACTCTGGCGCTCGGCGCCAAGCTCAGCCTGCTGCTTCTCGAGCTCCATCTCGTACAGACGGGCACGCAGCATCTGCATGCAGACCTCGCGGTTCTGAATCTGGGAGCGCTGCTCCTGCGACTGCACCACGGTGTTGGTGGGCAGGTGGGTGATACGCACGGCGGAGTAGGTGGTGTTAACGCACTGACCGCCAGGGCCGGAGGCGCAGTAGGTGTCGATGCGCAGGTCGGACTGGTTGATCTGGACGTCGATCTCCTCGGCCTCGGGAAGCACGGCGACGGTGGCCGTAGAGGTCTGGATGCGGCCCTGGGACTCGGTCTTGGGGACGCGCTGGACGCGGTGGACGCCGGACTCGAACTTCATGACGGAGTAGACGCGGTCGCCCTCGACCTTGAACTCAATGGACTTAAAGCCGCCGGCCTCGCTGGGGCTGGAGTCGAGCACGGTGGTCTTCCAGCCGCGCGACTCGCAGAAGCGCTGATACATCTTGTACAGGTCACCGGCAAAGATGGCGGCCTCGTCACCACCGGCGGCGGAGCGGATCTCGACGATGGTGTTCTTGTCGTCGTTGGGGTCGCTCGGGATGAGCATGTACTTGATGTCTTCCTCGAGCTGGGGAAGTTTCTCCTCGTTCTCGGAGATGTCCATCTGGAGCATCTCCTTCTCGTCCGCGTCGGTCGTGTCGCGGAGCATCTCCTTGGCTGCCTCGATGTCATCGAGCGCGCCGATGTACTCGCGCGAGGCGGCGATGAGGTCGGACTGGTGCGCGTACTCCTTGTTGAGACGCGTGAACTCCTTGATGTCGGAGGCGACGGCGGGGTCGGAGAGCTTCTTCTCGAGCTCCTCATAGGCCTTGATGATCTTTTCGAGCTTGTCGCGCATGGCGGGACTCCTTTATATGCGTGAAGGTGAAAATCGGCAGAATTGATGGGGCGCGCGGCGCCACTGCGGGGGTAAGCCCGGCTAGAACATGTCGATCTTCAGATACATGCGCATCCCTTCGCGTATGGGGTACATAGTTGCGGTCTAACCCATACATGATAGCGTGCGCAGGCAAACCTGCATATAACCCGCACGGAATGTGACAAAGGGGCAGTCCCTTTGTCACATTCTAGAGCGTCTGGAGCAGGGCGATGAGGAAGCGGATGCCCTGGAGGTAGGCTCGGCGGGTGATGCGCTCGTTGGTGCCGTGGACGCCGCGATCGCATTCGTCATCGTCCACTACAAAGGCAGAGAAGCGAATGCACTCAGGACAAATGCGCTGATAGTTGGCGGCGTCGGTGGCACCGATCACGGTCGAGGGAACAATCGCCAACGGCTCGGATAATCCGTTTTCCTCCGCCCCCTTTGGATCACGGAAATAGCGGGCGGCAACGGAGCGGACAGCTTCGAGGCCAGGGCCGCCAATGCGCGGGGACGGCGAAGGTTCGGAGCTGCCGGGGCCAAGTTCGACCTCCACGCGCCCGGCAAGACCTGCCGCAGCAACCGCCTCGCGGCAGCGCGTCACGACGTCGGCCACGCTCGTGCCTTCGAGCATGCGAAAGTTGATGTTGGCCCACATGTCCTGCGGCATCACGTTGGCGCCGGTGCTGCCGCCCTCGATCTGGGTGGGCGCGCAGGTGGTGGTCACCAGCGGGTAGAGCTTTTTGCTGGCAAGGCAATCGCGCACGATGGCGTCCTTGTTGGCGGCAATCTCATCGGCCGTGTAAAGCCCCAGCTCGACAAGCTGCGCGGCAAGCAGGTCGGTCACGCGCGTCGGCCACTCGATATCGCAGATCGTGGTAATAGCACGGCTGAGCACCTCGAGCGACGTGCCGCCGTAGGGGTTGGAAGAATGCCCACCCTCGCTCTTCGTCTTGAGCACAATATCGGCATAGCCCTTCTCGGCCAGATCGGCGTGCATGAGCCAGCCCTCGCCCGCGGCATACTCAGCGGCCGAAACGATGCGGTAGTCGCCCTCGTCGATTAGGTACTCAAGCTCAACGCCGCGCTCCTCGAGCGCGCGGCCGATGGCACCCGCGCCGTACTGCGTGGTCTCCTCGTCCTGACCAAAGGCGAGCAGCAGCGTGCGCTCGTGCTGCCAACCGTGTGTAAGTGCATACTCAACCGCCTCGAGAATGCCTGCGACCTGGTCTTTCATGTCGATTGCTCCACGACCCCAAATGTAGGTGTCGTCCACGTGTCCGCTAAAGGGTGCGTGAGCCCAATCTTCCTCGGTACCCGGCACCACGGGGACCACGTCCATGTGGCCCATGAGCATGACGGGGTTGAGCGCAGGATCGGAGCCGGCAAGCGTCACCAACAGCGAATGGTCGATGAGCTCAACCTCGCCCGCCGCGAACACGCTCGGCCAAGCCTGCTGCATATAGGCGCGCAGATCGGCAAACGGCTGCCAGTCCACCGCCTCGGCATCCATGCTCGAAATCGTCGGAAACGACAGCACGCGGCCCAGGCGCTCGCACGCGCCAGCCTCGTCCAAATCGGCAAAATCATCCTCATGCGCAAAGAAGCGCCAAACCTCGGCCATGCCTTCCTCCAAAAACGTGGTGGGGGATCCTCGTCTCCCCCACCACGTTTATCACATGTTGCTATTTTCCGTCGTTAAGGTAGCGCGAGAGGAACTCGCGGGTGCGCTGGTGTTTGGGGTTGCCGAAGAGTTCGGCCGGCGCGGCGTCCTCGAGCACCACGCCCTTGTCCATAAAGACCACGCGGTCGGACACGGTGCGGGCAAAGGCCATCTCGTGCGTAACGACGACCATGGTCATGCCGTCGGCGGCGAGCTTGCGCATGACCTCGAGCACCTCGCCCACGATCTCGGGGTCGAGCGCAGAGGTCGGCTCGTCGAACAGCATGATCTGCGGATTCATGCACAGGGCGCGGGCGATGGCCACGCGCTGCTTTTGGCCGCCGGACAGGCGACCCACGGCGGCGTGTGCGAACTTTTCAAGCCCCACGCTCGTCAGGTGCTCCATCGCGACCTTCTCGGCCTCGGCCTTGCTCATCTTTTTGAGCGTGACGGGCGCGAGCGTGCAGTTGTCGAGCACGTCCATGTTGTTGAACAGGTTGAAGCCCTGGAACACCATGCCGATGTCCTCGCGGAGTTTATTGATGTTGCAGCGCTCGGCCGTAAGATCCTGGCCGTGGAACCAGATGTGGCCCGCGTCCGGAGTCTCGAGCAGGTTGAGGCAGCGCAGGAAGGTCGACTTACCCGAGCCCGAGGCGCCGATGATGGTGACGACCTCGCCGGGATTGACGGCCAGGTCGATACCCTTGAGCACCTCGAGCGAGCCGAAGCTCTTGCGCAAGCCCTCGACGCGGATGAGCGGCTCTTTGGTCTGTGCGGCGGCCGCAGCGCCGGTAGTAGCGGTATCTGCCATGATGATTCTCCTCGTCTTGAGCCTAGTTGGAGCTGGGCAGCGTTGCCGGGGCCTCGGCGCCGAGCTTTTTGCCAAAGGCCTCGAGTAGGCGGCTCGCCACGAGCGTCAGGATCAGGTAGACCACGAGCGCCACGCAGTAGACTTCCATCTGGCGGTAGTACACGCCGGCGACGGTGGTGGTGGCGTACATGAGGTCGAACACGCCGATGACCGAAAGCACCGACGAGTCCTTGATGTTGATGATGAGTTCGTTGGTGAGCGCGGGAATCGCGTTTTTAATGCCCTGGGGGAACACGACCTTGCGCATGGCCTGCCACTGCGATAGACCCAGCGAGCGCGCCGCCTCGGCCTGGCCGGCGTCGATGGACTCGATGCCGCCGCGCAGGACTTCCATCATGTAAGCGGTGGAGTTGAGCGAGATGGTGACGAGGCCGGCGGTGAAAGTGCTCCAAATCTGGTTGGCCTGGGCGGTCTCGAAGCCCATGCTACGCAGAACGGTAAAGCCCGCGTAATAGATGAGCAGACCCTGGACCATCATGGGCGTGCCGCGCACGACGGTGGAGTAGACCGTTGCAAAGCCGCGGCCGATGCTCTTGAAGAAACGCGTGAGGTCGTTGTCCACGCGATCGAACGTCTGGATGCGCAGGAACACAAAGACCAGCGCCAGGAAAAAGGCGATGATCGTGCCAAAGGTAGCAAGCGCGATGGTGATCTCGATGCCGCGGATAAAGAAGTCGCCGCTCTTATAGGTCATATAGACCAGGCTCGACAAAAAGTCGCTGGGGTTGGAGTCCGAGACAATGCTCACCTGCACCAGGTCGATAAACGACATGACGCAGCGGTCGATAAAGAAGATCGCCGCGATGGCAACGACGACATAGCTGCCCAGGCGCGCGCCGCGACGGAAACGCTCGGAAGCAAACGGAGATTTCTCGCGATAGTCGCTCCAGTGCATGAGCTTGGTGACGAGCGCTGCCGCCGACACGACGAGCCAGGCCCAAAGGATCGCCCAGAGGCAATCCTGGAAGATGCCGGTGGGTGCCAAAAAGCTCAGCGGCGTGGGGTTGCGCTGGCTAAACGCCAGACCAAGTGCCGCGATGACGCTCGTACCCAGGTACACGTAACGGTGGTCGGCCTTGATAAAGGAGGCCAGACGATTGATGGTTTTCATGCTGCCTCCCTATGCCGGCTGACGGTCGAGGCACGCGTCCCACATTTGGTCGCGCTCCTCCTGGCTGACGCCCTTGAGCGTCTTGTCGATGAGCTTAAGCAGCTTGTCCGAGCCCTTGCGGCAGCCGACGTTTGCCGCGACCTCCTGTTTGAAGCCCTCGCCCTCGGCAAATTGAATCGGCACGATACCCGGGTTTTGGGCCATATAGCCCTTCTCGTTCTCGGTGTTGTAGGTCACGGCGTCGCACGTGCCCTGCAGCAGGTTCGAAAACACCGTGGGAACCGAATCGACCGGATTCTTGTGGACGACGCCCGGAATCTCGTCGATGACGGTATCGAGCATGGTGTCCTTTTGGCCGAGCACCGTGGCACCGCTGAAGTCGCTGAGCTTAGTGGCGTTTTGATAGGGAGAGCCCTCTTTTACGAACAGACCAAAGTAGCCGATAAAGTACGGGTCGGAAAAGCCGACGGACTCCTCGCGCTCGGGCGTGGCGCTCATGCCGGCGATGATGAGGTCGATCTGGCCGTTGTTGAGCGAATCGATGAGACCCGAGAAGCTCTGCTTGACGGCAACGGGCTCGCCACCGAGGGCTTTGCAGACGATCTTGGCGATCTGCACGTCGTAGCCGTCGGCATAGGCGCCCTGCACGTTATCGATGGGGATGGTGAACTCGCTGGCCTCGGAAACCTGCCAGTTGTACGGGGCGTAAGCCGCCTCCATGCCGATGCGGATTTTATCCTTGCCGATCACGGAATCGGACAGGTCGTCGCGGCCGCCGCCCGTCGTAGGCTGAACTACTTCCAGCGTGGACGGACGCTGGCAGCCGGCAAGCGCGCCGGCGACGACGGTAGCGCTCGCAGCGAGAGCGCTACCCAAGAAGATGCGACGGCTGCATACCGGCTGGGTCTGCATGCCGCCTTGTTGTCGAGGTTGCATCTGGTGCCTTCCCTATTTCGTTTTGCTGACAACAAGACAGGATAGTACGGTTGCAGCAGCGATGCAGCACACGCAGAAGATTTAACGGAGCAAAAAGCCTCCCTGCCGGGGATGGCAGGGAGGCTTGCCGTTGCGGAATGTGACAAAGGGACTGTCCCTTTGTCACATCTAGAGCAGAGTGACGCTAAAGGAACGAATGTCGGTAGCACCCGGGGCCAGGGTGATGGTGTTGGCCTTGTGCTCGAAGACGTCGTCCTCGGTGTCCATGGTGGTGTGACCGGTCCAAGGCTCGAGCGCCACAAACGGGGCATCGTTGGCGGCAGACCACACGCCGATGTACTTAAAGCCCTCAAAGTCGATCTTGACGCCATGGCCCGACTTACGGCCGCGCAAGGTGAGCGTGGAGCCGGGAACGTCGGTGAACATAATGGCATCGTTGTCGAAGCTGCGGTGCGTGATGGGCACAACGTCCGAGTTGTCGGGAGCCTTGTAGGAGCCCTCGAACGTCATAAGGCCATCGGGCGTAATGATGGGAGCCTCGTTGGTCCAAGCCTCGGTGAATGCCAGCTCGTAATCCTCGAACGCCTCGCCATCGGCACCAGGGGCGGGCACGTTAAATGCGGGGTGGCCGCCCACCGAGAACGGCAGGTCCACGTCGCCGGTGTTGGTGACGGCAAAGGTCTGGGTGAGCGTGGCATCGCCGGTCAGGGCATAGGTCATGTTGAGCTTAAAGTGGAAGGGGAAGGCCTTGAGCGACTCGGGCGTATCGGTGATCTCGTAGGTTACCGAGGAGCCGTCCTCGGAGACCTCGACCAGCTTATGCTCGACGATACGCGCGATACCGTGGCGTGCCATCTCGCAGGTACCGGCGGCAGACGTCGCCGTGTTGTTGCGCAGCGAGCCCACGATCGGGAACAGGATGGGCGCGTGCTTGCCCCAAAAGGCGGGATCGCCCTGCCACAGATACTCGTTGCCGTTAAGGGCAAGGCTCGTGAGCTGGGCACCCATGGAATCGATGGCGGCGGTGAGGCCGCCGCGCTTGATGGTGGTGACGGTGGACATGCTACTTCCTCCAAAAGTAAACAACGGTGTCGAGGGCTATTGTCCCACTCTTGGCAGCGGGACGGGGCGGCGGGCAATTATTGAGTGTCCACGTAGAGGTCGAACCCGCCTTGCGGTGTGCTGTCGACCGTATCGGGCGCTTGCGAGTTAAAACTCACGGGGACCATGCGCCGTGAGGCGCGGAAGCGCGTACCGTCGGTGGCGACGGGCGGCTCGTCGACCGTGAGCTCGTAGTCGCCGGGCTTGAGCTCGATGCCGTCACCTGCGGAATTGACGTATTGGTACTCGTCAATCGTCTGCCCCTTGAGCGTGCGGCCCACGATATGGACGAGCATCTGGCTGTCACCGCGTGCGGTGTCCCACGTCGCGCCGTCCTTGACCTCGACCGACACATGCACCGAGCGCGTGCGGCTGAGCGATTGCTCGACAGACATCTCGACCTTGGCGGCGTCTTCTCGCTGCTGTTCGACATGGCTCCAGACATTGCCGATCGCCGAGCAGGCAATGACGCCGGCCATAAAGGCGATGAGGATGGGCCCGAGCGGCGAGCGGCGGCCCGCGTCTTCCTCACGAGCCAGGTTGGGACGATGCGTGGGGGCGGGCGCCTGGGCACCCTGCGCGGGAACGTCGAGGATGCTGAAAGATGCCGTGCTGTCAGGGTCGATGGTATGGCGCGGCTGTGGGGTCTTTGCCGGCGAGATCGACATGTCGGCCGGCTCGCCCAGTGTTGCTGTGGCATCGGCCTTTGCCTCGTCGGCCTCGGCCTGGGCCCATGCCTGTTCAAAGGTCAGGGGCTCGGCGGCGACGTCGTTGCCGGTTTCAGCATCGGCGCTCGACACGTCACGCGGCGCGGGCTCGTCCCACTCCTCGTCCGGAGCCTCGCCTTCGCTATACCACCATTCAAAATCGGGATCAAACCCGTGCTCGCCGACGGCCATATTGCACCTCCACCCTACTCATAATTGGTATATGTATACCCATCGCCGCAGGTACGGAGCATAAAAATGCGGAAAAGAAATTAGTCCTTTTCCGCATTATGCAATCTAGCCGATGACAGCAACATGGCCGGCGCACCGCGGCGAGCCCAGCGGCAAGCCGGTATCCGACGGCCAAGAGCACTGGGGCGTATCGACGGCGACCGTGACGGTCTTGCCATCGAGGGGGCTCCACGAGTTTCCGGAATCGGCGGTGTCGAGCAAAAGCAGCGAGGTGTTTCCGTCGCGCAGGCTGGAGCCATCACCGCTGAGACACGTCACCTGCTGTTCGCTTCCCAAATCGAGCACGACATAGCTGTGGCCGCTCGGGTAATCCGGGTTGGGGTTCGCCACTCCCTGCAGGTCGCACACCCCGGCGTCATCAAGAATGCGCACCGTGCCCGTGAACGTCGCCAAACCGGCAGCCCGCGCGGCATCGGCCGCACCCGAGCCCTTCTCGACAGTGCTCTTCCAGCTTCCGCTTTCAAGATCCTTCAGAGCCGAGTCGTCGGCAACATCCGTCCACGTAATCTCCCTGCCCTCAGAACTCACGACAGAAGAAAGCTCCGAATCGGACGAGAGGTCGACGGGCGCGGCAAACGTCTGGGAAAGCTGGCCACCGTCGAGCGTGATGCGCACAATAGAGCCCATGCCCGTTCCAGACGAAAGCGTAGAATATAGCAGCCCGTTTCCGGCCGCCGAATACGACAGACTGCCACGGAACCCGCCGGCACCGGCAATGCCCGTCGCGAGATCCCCCGTCGGCGTGACAAGCGAGCCGCTCTTCGCGTCAAAGGAAAATACCTGCACGGATTCCATGCCATTCCACGCGTCATTCGATCCCGATGCGCGGACGAGCAGCTGTGGCAGCTCGTCTGTCGACATGTTTACCAGAGCGTAGGTGTACTCCGCATCGGCAACAAACTGCTCCTCGAGCCCGTCATTACGTCCAAAGTAGCCCTGTGGGTCTTCGAGGACCTCGCGGTATGCCACGGCCGCCAGCTGTGCAGGAGTCTTCTTGACCTGCTCTTTGTGCACCGGTGCGCTACCAGAACTCGACCCCGCAGGCTTTGCAGCCGCGCAGCCACCCGCGCCGATGGCAAGGACGCCGGCGAGTGCCGCGGTTGCCACCACCCTGGACATCTTTTTCCTGTTTGCCTTGTCAACGACCATTGCAAGACTCCCCTCGTACCTATCCATGCGGGGCGCCCCTTAAGCCTCGCAAGTAAACACTTGCTAGCCTTATACCCCCAGACAGTACGGGGGCTCGCCGGCGCAGACAGGAAAACCGTCCCAACATTCGATGGTTTTCCTCGATTTCGAGTTTTTCATCGAATGTTGAGACGGTTTGGCAGTGATCACATCGCGAGGGCCGCGCGGATGGTTTGGTCGCTGAGGGCTTCGCGGAGCCAGGGGGCCAGCTGTTCGGGGTGACCTTGCAGGTAGCTATCGAGCTCGGAGGGTGCCACGCGGCGTACTTCCGAAATCTCCTCCTGGTTGATGCGCAGCTCGCCCGGCTCAACATGGGCCGCGAACACCTCGCACCACTCGCACTCGCAGCGGCCGTCACCGTGGTCCTCGCGGTATACCACATGGCCGAGGTGCTTGAGCTCACCGCGACCGCGCCTGATGCCGAGCTCTTCGCCGATGCGGCGCGCCGTCGCGGCCGCAACGTCCTCGCCCGGGAGCGGGTGGCCGGCGCAGCTATCGGCCAGCACCCCGCCCCACAGGCGCTTGAGCGGACTGCGGCGGCAGAGCAGCAGGCGCGCGTCCTCGCCCTGGCCCTCGACCAGAAGCGTCAGGAATGCTTGGTGCAGAATGCCCTCGCCGGTATGAGCTTTGATGCGATCGACGGGAGCGAGCGCTTTGCCGGTCGCAGCATCGACCGCCACGACCCCGGCGCCCGCACCGCCCTCGTCCCAGCCGGCACGCAAGATGCGGGCTGCGGTTTCCTCGAGCGCGACGATGAGCTCCTTTGTGGTATCGAGCACGCGCTGCAGGTCGTCCTTGCTCGCCTGCTCAACATGAAAACCCGTACTTGCGGTTACCGGTACGCCAAAGCGCGTGGCGAGCGCCGCCGCGATGTCGTGTGCCGGGATCTCGTCGCGATGGCACGGGACGGCCAGGATGCTCACGGTCGCCGTACGTCCGGGCTCGGGACGCGGAATGGCCTGCGCCGTGGCGCCCAGGTGCGCGAACTCCGGTGAGCAGGCGTACACCACCATGCCTCGCGGCGTCACCGTCAACTGGGCCTCGAGAGTAAACTTGCCCTCGCCCACTGCAACCTTTGTCGTGTGCATACCCATGGGATCTCCTGTCGCCCGCGATGTACCTGAGACCATCTTCGCCTGTATTGCGACTATACAGGCAAGCGCAGAATGTGACAAAGGAACAGTCCCTTCGTCACATTCTGCTAGAGTTGCAGGGATAAATCTGGCAAATAAACGTGACATTGGAGCCATCGCCTTGACCGCCGCAACCTCGTCCGCAACAGCATCAACCGCTTCCGCTCTCTCCCCCATGAGAACTAAGCTCTGCTTAGCGCTGCTCGTGCTGCTGGGCTTTTCGCTCGGCTGCTCGGAGTTCGTGGTTATCGGTATCGAGAGCGACCTGGCGACGGAACTCGGCGTATCGCTCGCCACCGCAGGCCAACTTATTAGTGTGTTCGCGCTCGTCTACGCCATCGCGACGCCGGTGCTTGCGCTCAGCACGGGGCGGTTCCGTCGTTACCAGCTGCTCGTGTGCTACAGCATTATCTTTGTGCTCGGCAACTTGGTTATGGCGTTGGCGCCCAACTTCCAAGTGCTCTTTATCTCGCGCATTGTCTTGGGATCCGTCTCGGGCGCGCTGCTTGCCGTGGGCGTGACGTATATCCCCGAGCTCCTGTCTCCGCAGCAGACGTCGCTTGCCATCTCGGTGGTGTATGGCGCGTTTTCCGTGGCGATGGTCTTTGTGACCTCGATCGGCAAGTTTGTGGCCGACACGCTCGACTGGCACGTTGCCATGTACGGCACGCTGGCCTTTGCCGTTTTGATCTGCGGCGCGCTCGTGGCGTTTATGCCGCGCGCCGGGCAGACCGACGAGCCCGCCACCTTCCGCGAGCAGGCGGGGCTGCTGCGCGAGCCGAGCATCATCACCGGCATGCTCATCTTTTTGTTTGGCGTGGGTTCGGTCTACGTGTTCTACGGCTACGTGACGCCTTATCTGGAACAGGTGCTGGGCATGGGCACCGTTCAGGCAAGCACCACCCTTATGGCCTACGGCGTGTTCTGCCTGGTCTCGAACATCCTGGGCGGATGGATTGACGCGCGCTTTGGCATGAAGGCGCTGCTGGTTACGTTTGTGCTGCAGGCCGCGGCCCTGTTTGGGCTGTTTGCCGTGGGCGGCACCATGCCTCTCGCGCTTGTCTTTGTCTTTAGCTTGGCGCTGCTCATGTACCTGTTTTCGGTCTCGTGTATCACGCACTTTATGGACGTGGCCCGCAGCCGCCATCCCAAATCGATGGTGCTCGCGAGTTCGGTGGAGCCCATGGCGTTTAATGTCGGCATTTCGTTTGGCACCGCGGTGGGCGGCGCCGTGGTAAGCGGAATTGGCATTGCCTACGTGGGCGCAGTTGGCGCCGCGTTCTCGCTCGTGGCCTGGGTGCTCACGCTGGTGACGATTAAGTTGGCTCGCTGGGAACGTCGCCGCGGGTAGCGCAATTGCAGCCAAAAGCCGCGCATGCCGCCCAAGTCAGCATCTTTCCCGGCGCTATTTAACCACGCAAAACGCATCCTGTTAAGATTATCGCTATCGTTTTTCGCAATCTGAAAATCGATAGAATCGCAGGTAAAGCTTTCGTAGTCTGAAATGGTCAATCCACACGAAAGGGGTTTACCACATGGACAAGAAAGCAGTTGTAATCGCCGGAGCCGGCAGCACCCACACTCCCGGCATCATCCAGAGCCTGTTGCAAAAGAAAAACGAATTGCCGCTGCGCAAACTCGCCCTGTACGACATCGACGAGAAGCGCATGCATCTCGTCTACGACATCATGAAGCAGTTCATCGAGCAGGAAGCTCCTGACATCGAAGTTGTCGTGACGACCGATCCCGAAAAGGCATTCACCGATGTCGACTTCGTCTTCGCGCAAATCCGCCAGGGTGGCCTTCAGATGCGTCGCCAAGACGAGCGCATCCCTCTCAAGTACGGTTGCGTGGGACAGGAAACCTGCGGCGCCGGCGGTTCGATCTCCTATGGCATCAGGTCCATCCCCGGCGTCTTCGACCTCGTACGCTACACCAAGAAATACAGTCCAGACGCCTGGATCCTCAACTATTCCAACCCCGCCGCAGTTGTCGCCGAGGCCACGCGCCGCGAGTTTGGCAACGACCATATCCTTAACATCTGCGATATGCCCACGGCTATCTTGCTCTCGTACTCTAAGATGCTCGGACTTCCCAGCTGGCGCGATATCGACCCCATGTATTTTGGACTCAATCACTTTGGCTGGTTTACCAAAATTTACGACAAGCAGGGGCGCGATCGTCTGCCGGAGCTCCGTCAGATGATTCTCGAGCACGGCATGGCCGTGAGCGACAAGCATCACAAGGACAAGGACTGGATGCACACCTGGGGTCAATACGTCAAGATTGTGAAGGACTATCCCGAGTATCTGCCCAACAGCTACCTGCAGTACTACCTGTACTCCAAAGACATGGCAGATGACATGGACCCCAACTGGACGCGCGCCGACAACGTCATCAACGGACGCGAGAAGGAGATGTTTGCCGAGCACGACAAGTACCTGGCAGATCCCGCCAATTACAAGAGCCCCGTACAGAGCTTCACGGTCTTTGGCGACTTTATCGTCGACGCAGCCGCCTCTATCGCCTACAACAAGTGCGAACGTTATCTCGTAATCGTCGAGAATAACGGCGCCATCCCCAATCTGCCCGACGACGCCATGGTCGAGGTCCCCGCTTACCTGCGCTCTTGGGGCCCCGAACCCATCAGCCAGCCTGCTATCCCCACCTTCTACAAGGGGCTTATCGAAGAGCAGAATGCCAGTGAGAAGCTCGCTGTCGACGCATATTACGAGCATTCCTACCAGAAGGCGCTCGAAGCCATCGCAATCAACAAGACCGTCCCTTCGACTACCGTCGCGCGCCAAATCCTCGACGACCTGATCGAAGCGAACGGCGATTATTGGCCGACCCTGTCCTAACTCCCCGCGCATCGAAGGAACATCATGAAAGAAAGCAAGCTCTACAGCGAGTTCCAGAGACTCGGCAAGGTGCTCATGGCGCCGGTCCTCCTCCTGCCCGTTTCCGGCATTTTGGTCGGTCTGGGCTCCGCCCTTTCCAATGCTAACCTCATCTCGCTCTGCCCGTTTTTGGGCACCGAGCCGATGGTGATCTTTAGCACGCTCATCAAAGCAGCCGGCAACGTTATCAATGGTAACATCTCGGTTCTCTTTGCGATCTGCATCGCCTACGGTTACGCCAAGGCCGAGAAGGCGACCGCCGCACTCTCAGGCTTCATCGGCTACATGACCATGAACACGATCATGGGTCAGCTGCTTATCCTGCTGGGCACCATCGATCCCGCCAACCTGCAGACCGGTCAGAACGCCATCCTGGGTGTAACCACACTCGATACCGGCGTCTTCGGCGGCATCATCATCGGCTTGGTAGTCGCATGGATCCACAACCGATTCTATAAGGTGCAGCTTCCGCCGGTGCTCGGCATCTTCAACGGCACACGCTGCGTCCCCGCCCTCACCGTCGTTTTCGCAAGCCTGGTGGGCGTTGCGCTCGCCTTCGTGTTTCCGTTTGTGCAAACCGGCCTAAAGGCCGCCTCGACACTCATCGATTCCACCGGGGTGTTTGGCGCGTTCATCTATGGCTTCTCCGAGCGCATGCTTCTGCCCTTCGGCCTGCATCATTTCATCTACCTGCCGTTTTTCTTCACTTCTCTGGGCGGTAGTATCCAGGTTGACGGCCAGACCGTCGAGGGTGCTGTCAACATCTACAACGCCATGCTCAACACGCCCGGCATGATGTACGACATTGACATCTCAAAATACGTCATGAACGGCAAGGTGTTGTTCGCCATGTGCGGCCTGCCTGCGGCGGCGCTCGCCATCTACCACTGTGCCCGTCCCGAGAATAAAAAGAAGGTCGGCTCCCTCATGATCGCCGCCGTTATCCCGGCCGCCATCATGGGCATAACCGAACCGCTCGAGTACTCCTTCCTCTTTGTAGCGCCCATACTCTATGTGGTCCACGCCCTGCTGTGCGGCATCGCGTATATACTCACCTACTTGGTGCAGTTCAATGTGCCCGGGCCTTCCGCCTTCGGCGGACCGCTCCTCTCGTGGATCTTCAACGGCATCATGAATGCCGATAAGGGCTCCAACTGGTTCTGGCTTATTCCGCTCGGCATCGCTTACTTCGGGATCTATTACGTGCTGTTCCGCACCTTTATCAAGAAATTTGACCTCAAAACCCCAGGCCGCGAGGATGATGACACGCAGGCAGCGGATGACACGTCGGCCATCGACTCCAAAGCATCTGTTCAGGTAAGCGAGCTCATCCCGCAGATCGTGGAAGCCGTGGGCGGCGCCGATAACATCTCGGGTGTCAACGCCTGCTTCACTCGCCTGAGGCTCAGCCTCAAAGACACCGCCCTGGTCAAGGACGATAGCGTCTTCACCAAAGACCTCGGCGCCAGCGCCATCGTGCACGTTGGCGGCGGTGTTCAGATCGTTTACGGCAATAAAGCTTCTGTCTACAAAGTCGAAATGAGAGAATACTTGGGCATGGAATAAATCCGTCCCATAGCTTCACCACAATGCTCCGGAGATGGCATATCCGCTCCGGGGCATTATTGTTTGGAGTGATTTGAATGTCGATGTACGAGGTCTATTCGAACCTCAGGTCTTGTATCGAAGACGTCGAGAAGGGCGGCAGCCTTGACGCCCACATCGCACTCTACGCCCTTTCCCATCACGACGAGATCCCAGAGCTCTCAATAGAAGAACTTGCCCGCGCGTGCAATACATCGCCCGCGACCATCTCGCGCTTCTGCAGGCGCGTAAACGGCTCGAGCTTTCGATCGTTCAAAGAGCAAGTTGACGACTTCAACGCTTGGCTCCAGCGTGAGACAACCGAGGCAAGGGCTCATAAGCAAATCGATATACCCTGGTATTTCGATATCGTAGAGACCTCTTTGCTTGAAACAAAACGCCTGCTCACTGAGGATCGACTCGAGCGGGCCGTTGACTGGCTTCTCGATGCGCAAAATGTCTACGTATACGGAAGCTCATTCTCCAATCTCGCCGCCCGCTCACTCTGCGAAAAGCTGAGCCGCGTAAACCGACTGTGCTTCTCATTTGGCTCCGTCAAGGGACAGGAGACGTCGCTCTGTCTGCTCCAACCCGACGATCTAGCCATCTTTGTATCGTTCTCAGGAAAAACGAGCCATATCTTCAATCTTTACGTTGAGGCCAAGCGGCGAGGCTGCCGCGTTATCTGGATATCGAGCAACATGGCATTCGATAACAACGGGGCGCGTGAGCTCTTGCTACCCGTGAGCGCAGAGTCACTCAGCGAGTACTCGACCGCCTTGGTTGAGGGCATGAGCCTACAAAGCGCGGTTAACGCTCTGTATATCAGCTGTGCAAATCGACTTCGGGCGCAGCGCTAGCAGCAAACACGCTAGGACTGAAAAGGATGCACCTCACCGTCGCAAGGCGTCCGAATACACGATAACGTCGGCATCTCGTTTGGCACGGCCGTGGGCGGCGCCATGGTGACCGGCATCGGCATCTCCTACGTGGGAGCCGTCGGAGCCGTGTTCTCGCTCGTGGCCTGGGTGCTCACCCTGGTGGCGATCAAGCTCGCCCGATGGGAGCGCCGCCGCCACGCAGCACAGCCCTCGACGCAGGCATAGGGGCGGAACCGGGAACGGGCGCAGGCACAGCTCAGAGTGGCGAACGGTCGGTGGAACCCGCCCGACATGAGCAGCGCTCATCCACTTGAAGCTCCAGCAGTTTAATTTCGTGTATTTCAGATACACGCTTTTCTACGATTTCGTGTATTTCAAGTACACGAAATCGTACTAAACTATGTATCTGAAGTACACGAAATCGGAAAGGCGGCCCCATGCGCAGATCAATCGAATCCGTCATCGAATCATGGGCGACAAAGGACGCCTCGCGCCCCCTCCTCATCCGTGGTGCGCGACGCGTAGGCAAAACGTACGCCGCTGAGGAAATCGGCAGACGAATCGCCGGCGATGCGTTTGTCAAACTCGACTTCCAGACCGATCTTGAGCTGATCGCCCCGCTGTTCGACTGCCCCACCGACGACGTAGACACCATCGTGGCGCGAATCTCAGACTATAAACGCACCCCCATTCGCAAGGAAACCGCATTCATCCTGTTTGACGAGGTGCAGCTCTGCGAACGCGCGCTCAACTCGCTTCGCTTTTTCTCGGGTTCGGGCTGGCGCATATGCGCGACCGGCAGTCAGCTCGGCGTCGCCACGCGCAAGCGCAAGTTGCCTTTTCCCAGCGGCGTCCGCCAAGAGACCATGTATCCTATGTCGTTCGAGGAGTTTCTCTGGGCACTCGATGAGGAGCAGATGGCGGATGCCATTCGCACCCACGCCGGCACACTCGAGACCTACGCTGCGCACCAAGCCGCGCTCAGCCTGTTTCATCGATACCAGATCGTGGGCGGCATGCCCGCCGCTGTCAACGCATATCGCAAGACGTTGTCCATCGAAGACGCGCGCGTCGAGCAGCGCGAAATCGACGAGACCTACACCGCCGATATGACCGACCCCGAAAACGGGATCAGCGGCGTGGCGGCGCGCAAGGTCTGGCGCTCCATTCCATCCCAGCTGCTACGATCCTCAACCAAGAAATTCAAGTATTCCGAGGTCGAACGCGGAGGCCGCCGCGCCAAGCTCATCGAGCCACTCGACTGGCTCGAAGGCGCCGGCATCATATCGGTCAACAACCTGACCGAAGGCATCGAACCTCCCCTCGTCCCCTTCGACGACGAAGACGGAAGCTTCTTTAAGGTCTATCTTCTCGATACGGGCCTCATGTTCTACAAACTCGGTATCAACCCGCGGCTCTGGCTCGACCTCAAAGAGGATTCCACCGTTGCGCTGTCTTCCGACTTTCGAGGTGCCCTGGCGGAAAACTCGGTCATGCAGGCATTTTCGAGCAATGGTTTGCAAACGTACTATTGGATGCCGCCGTCTTCTTGGAAGACGAGCGGCGAGCTCGATTTCCTACTTCAGACCGACCGTATGGAAATCGTTCCCGTCGAGGTAAAGTCCGCACGCAACGTGCGCGCGAGAACCCTCGGGTCGTTTATGGACAAAGCCCGATCGCCATATGCCTACATTCTGTCCGAGAACGATTTTGCCCGCAGCGAAACCGATGACGGGCGCGAGCTGCGCCACCTCCCCTTGTACGCAGCGGGTTTTATCGGAGCAAACTGCCTCAAGAGCAGTCTGTAAGCCCTGCGCGACCGCATAGAAAGGAGACCCTGTGCAACGCATTCTTTTTATCTGCCACGGGAACATTTGTCGCTAGGGCTAAAGCACCTCAAAAATGTGGACATACAGGCAATTCAAGAGATTCCATCTGCCAGTATTTACGCCATAGGGAGCTTTGCAAAAAATCAGAACCACCCTTAAAAAGGGTGGTTTGCTCTTAGGGTATAACCCACGGGCCCCGGGCTCGCGTCTAAAGGCGCGGGCCCGGACTTCGTCCAGGCCTGGTGCATCTTGACCCGTGGCGCGCCGGTCAAACCGGCGGGCTCACCTCCTCCTGAAGGGGTCCTCGTACTCCCTCACGCTCAGCTTGTCCAGCGCGATGTCGTGGGACTCCTGCTCCCTGATGTACCTGGCGATCGTCGCCTCGTTCAGGCCGACGGTGGACACGTAGTAGCCCTCCGCCCAGAACTTCCTGTTGCCGAACTTGTACTTCAGGTTGGCGTGCCTGTCGAATATCATCAGCGAGCTCTTCCCCTTCAGGTAGCCCATGACGCTCGCGACGCTGTACTTCGGCGGGATCGCCAGCAGCACGTGCACGTGGTCGGGCATCAGGTGCCCCTCGATTATCTCGATCCCCTTGTACTCGCACAGCTTCCTGAGGATCTCCCCTATGTCGCTCCTGATTTGGTTGTAGATGACTTTGCGCCTATACTTCGGCGTGAACACGATGTGGTACTTGCACATCCACTTCGTGTGGGAAAGGCTGTAGGCCTTCTGGGCCATAGCGACCACCCCTTCGACTCGAATTCTTGACGGCCTGAACAATCGTCAATATCGGTCGGAGGGGTGGCTTTGTAAAGCCGTTTGTCTCCACCCGCATAGCGGGTGGGTTGAAGCTGGCCGCTGCGCGCCCAGCAGACTAAAGTCTTGTACTCAAAGGCGGTGGCAGACGCATTGTCTGCCACCGCCTTTTATACCGGATTCTATAGGTATGCGGGGTGTCTACTCCATGCCCAGCAGCTCACGCATCTGGGTTGCGTAGTTAGAAGCCATATTACCGTAGACAATCTGCACGCCGCCGTTAACATGCACGATGCCGCGCGCTTCAAGCTTCTCGGTAAACTCCGCATCATCAGCAACCTTATCGCAGTCGTTGAGCTGGATGCGCAGGCGAGTGAAACAAGCCTCAACGGACTTGATGTTGTCGTCGCCGCCCACTGCCTCAACGATGGCAGGAATCAGGTCGCTAATCACCGTACGAGGAGCCTTCTCGGCTTCGTCATCCGATTCTTCCTCGCGACCGGGGGTCTTCAAGTCCTTCTTGAGAATGATGAACTTGAAGACAAAGTAATAGACCACGAAATAGATGGGGCCAAGGAACAGAATGACCTGCCAGTTAGAGCCCTTGGCGGCACCCATGATGCCATTAAAGATAAGCGACAGGAGAGGGCCGCCGAAGGACGCGGAGCCGGCCACGTTGAACTGCAGGATATAGGTCAGCGCATAGGCAAGACCAGCCATGAGAGCGTGGAACACATAGAGGATGGGCGCGATAAACAGGAAGGAATACTCGAGCGGCTCGGTGATGCCGGAAAGGATGCAGGGCACCACAATGGCGATCATGAGCGCCGCGGTCTTCTTCTTGTTCTTGGGAAGCGCCGTCTTGTAGAAGGCGAGCGCGGCGCCGGGCAGGCCAAACATGGCGAAGATAACCTTGCCGTTCATGACAAAACGGCTGACCTCGATGTTAAACGGCGTGCTGGGAGAGCCCAGGATCGCGTTGTAGATATTGATAGCGCCCTGAACAGTCTGGCCGTCGATAGTCTCGACGCCACCGAGCGACGTGAAGAAGAACGGCAAATAGACAAAGTGATGCAGGCCAAAAGGCAGAAGCATGCGCTCGCCGGCGCCGTAGACAAATGCACCAAAGGCACCCGTAGTCTTGATGAACTCGGACAGCGCGCCGAGGGCGTTCTGAATAAACGGGAAGACAAAGGACATGACCAATGCGAGGACGCTGCACGAGAGCAGCGTTACCGCCGGAATAAAGCGCGTGCCGTTGAAGATGGAGAACACGGCAGGCAGCTCAATCTTGTAGTAACGATTATGCAACCATGCGACGATTGCACCCACCAGAAGACCGCCGATAACGCCAGTGTCGAGCGTGGTGATACCGAGGATGGTGCTCTGACCCGTCGTAAGATTCGCGGGATCGATAACGCCAGTCGCCGTGAGGAACGTGCCCATCACGGAGTTCATGCACATGTAGCCCAAAAAGCCACAAAGCGCCGCGGTAGCCTTCTCGGACTTGGCAAAGCCATAGGCGAGACAAATCGAGAAGATAACCGGGATGTTGTTCATAACGATGCCGGCAGCGGCCTTGAGAATCGAAAAGAAAATCGCAAAGCCCGGAGCAGCAAGCCAGGGAACAGCTGCCGTAAGGGTGGGGCTGGTAAAGGCATTGCCAAAGCCCTGAAGAATGCCGGCGATTGGCAGGATCAAGACAGGCGTCATGAGGACTTTGCCCAGGCGCTGGAACTTTGCCAGCAGCTCATCTTTGTTCATGGGATACCCCTCTTAAAGAAACGGGGCGTGCAGCTCTACAGCCCACACGCCCCATAACAGTTATCAAGCGCTATGGAACTAGCTACTTAAGCTCCGGCCAGTAATCCTTATTGGCCTCGATGAGCTTGTCGAGCACTTTGCGAGCCTTCTTTGCGTCACCGACCAGGCGATTAAGCGTGAGTGCCTGCAGAGCCTTCTCGTAGGAACCCTCCATCCAAGCCTCAACAGTCAGGCGCTCATAGGCGTACTGGTTCTCCATAAGACCGCGATAGAAGGTGCCAATCTTGCCAACAGCATAGGGCTGCGGGCCATTGGCGCCCACGCTTGCCGCGACCTCGACCATGGCGTCATCGGGCATACCCTCGATAATGCCGTTGTTGGGCACGATGACAATGAAGGTCTTGTTGGTGTTGCGGTAGATGGCGGAAGTGATTTCGACAATCATATCGCCGTGAGCATCGTTCTGCACAACCGAGGACCCCTTGGCAGTACCGACTTGCGCCACGCGCTCACACTCGGCGAACACACGCTTCTCGCGACCGTTGATAACCTCGTCGGAACGGGTGTAGTCGGGATCGAGGTGCGCCACCTTGTACTCGGGATACAGATAGTACTGAAGATACGTGTTGGGCAGATAGTCGGGGAAGTCCTCGAGCATGTCCTTGACCATGGCGTAGGTGTCGAGCCAGGACTGGTCACGCTGCTCGGCATCGGCAGGAAGGAAGCCGTTCTTCTCCGTGTACTCCTTAATCTGCGGCACGAGGTCATGGCCCTCTTCATCGTAGATGTGCTTGAACCAACCGAAGTGATTGAGGCCAAAGTACACGGGCTCCGTCTTGCTCATATCGCGACCGAGCAGGCGACCGTAAGAGCGCATGAGGTTGACGGGCTGATCGCAGATGTTGAGAACGCGATGCTCGTCGGGCAGGACACGCTCCAGACCGTACGCCACGATAGCCGCAGGGTTGGTGTAGTTGATAATCCACGCCTCCGGGCTATGGGCACGAACGTCGTTGACGATCTCAACCATGTCATTCATAGAGCGCATGCCGTAGGCCATGCCGCCAGGGCCCACCGTTTCTTGACCGATGATCCCCATATGCAGCGGAATCTTCTCGTCCTTGCTGCGCATCTCGTAGCCGCCGGTACGAATCTGGCAGAGCACAAAGTCAACGTCAGTGTATGCCTCGTCCTTATCGGTGGTGTACCCAAACTCCACACCGGGCTCCTCCTCGGCGAAGAGGATCTTGCCAAACTCGCCGATCGGACGCTGACGCTCGGCGTCGATGTCATAGAGCATCACGCGGTTCAGCGGCAGAATGTCCATATGCTTGGTCAGGGCTTTAAGAATGCCGGGGCACCACGTGGAGCCGCCGCCAACGATCACGATATTGAGCTTATCCTTCATGTTCCGTCCCTCCAGGGTTGGCTGTTCGGTGTTCCCGAAGGCCTTGGGCTCCGCGGTTGTCCTCGGCTTGCTTCGTTTCGATTGCTATTTTGCGACATGAGGTCATTTGCGAACCCCCGTGTTGGCCAATGCGAAACGGGGACACATGATTTCGCTCACAACACAGATATGTGTAGACAGACACGCACGTTTGCCCAGTTCAGGAGCAATAGGCAATCTTGGCCGGTTGCCGATTTCTCACCTGGCTACACAAAGCGGTACCATATATACGGCGAGGTGTGAGGGGCTGAAACATCTTATGAAAGATCAAGAATCTTTTTATGATCATGTGCGAGCTGGCGAGAGCAAGCTCAACGATCTCGAAAGCGAGATCATGCGCTACATCATCGAGCTGCGTGATGATGTTGACGACGCTACGCTTAAGAGCGTTGCCGAGCGGTTCTTCGTCGCTCCCAATACAATTGTCAGGCTTGCTCATAAACTTGGCTTCTCGGGGTTCACAGAGCTCAAGCGATCGTATTCTGCCTCACTTGACCGCAATCGATTCACTATCGAGGCACTTCCGCTCGACACCCAGCTCGTACAGACCAAAGACTTACTTAACGACCGGGTCATCGATTCGGTTGTGAGTCTTATCCAGGACGCCTCGCATATCGTGTTCTTCTGCTCGGGCTTTTCGAAATACCCGTGCCTCGAGATGGCCGAAAAGCTCAAAATAATGGGCAAGAACACCGATACGCTCAGTGAACGCCATGTCATGAGGCACTACGCCGAATTGCTTGGCAAAAATGATCTTGTCTTTAGCGTTTCCGTAAGCGGCGAGACGCAGGTGTCTATTGACGCCACATCGATAGCCAAGACACGCGGATGCAAGGTCGTCACACTCACCGGCTTTTCTCGAAATTCTCTCTCGAAACTAGCCGACTACCCCATCTACACCGTGCAAAAAGAAATCCGACTGGGCAGCATGGATCTCGACAGTCGATTAATGTTCTACTACGTTTTCGAATTGATATTTGAGCGCTACTTCAAACTGGCCAAGAAATAGAACTTGGCATGCGCCCGGCCTCGACTCTTTAGCAGCCTTCTATATGAAAGGTATCGTCCCATGCAACGCGTACTGTTTATCTGTCACGGGAATATCTGTCGCTCGACGATGGCCGAGTCCGTGTTTACCGAGCTGGTGCGCCGCGCCGGGCGCGAGGGCGAGTTTGTCATTGATTCTGCCGCCACCTCGACCGAAGAGATCGGCAACCCGCCACACCATGGTACCGTCGCCAAGTTGCGCGAAGTCGGGATTCCCGTCGTTGCCCATCGCGCCCGCCAGGTGCGTCGCGCGGAGTATGGCGACTGGGATCACATTGTCTATATGGATGCCGAGAACGCGCGCGGCCTGCGCCGCATCTTCGGTGGCGATGACCCCGACAGCAAGATCTCGCGCCTGCTCGATTGGACCGATCGCCCCGGCGACGTGGCCGACCCGTGGTACACCGGCAACTTTGATACCACGTACCGCGATGTGCTCGCCGGCTGCACGGCTATGCTCGAGCAGCTGTAAGCGCACGGACGCGCGGACACACGGGCCACGCCTTCGGCGCGAAACAAGCGTGGATAATCTCCCGCATGAAAAATGAGCGTGGAAAATCTCTCACTTTGAGCATTCAAGTGCGCTCTAAACGGGAGAAAATCCACGCTCATTTTCTCGGGCAGTGGAACTCGATACGACCAAGGGGCTGCCCCTTTGTCACATTCGGGACTGACCCTAGACCGGCTTGACCTCCAGCTTTATCCCTTCGGAACGGGCGTCACCCAAAACATCCGAAAGGGCCCAAGTCGCATATAGCGGCAGATAGAGAACAGCTCCGTTGCGCTCAACGTTGCCTCTCGAAAAAACAATCCCGAGCCTTACGCCATATTCGGCCGTATCAAGCACATGACCGAGCGCAGCGTGCGCGTGGTAATAGGAGCCCGATTTAACCTCGATCGGAACAGCCGTCCCATCCGGTCCGTCGACCACAAAGTCCACTTCGCCGCGCTTTTTTGTCTGATAGTAGTAAAGCTGGCGATTTTGGGCAGCCAGCTGCTGGGCCACCACGTTTTCGTAAATGCCGCCCAGATTGGGTTCCTTGCTATCAAGATACGCCGCTTGGGCGACGCCAACGGGGTAGCGCGCCATCAACATGCCCGTATCCGATTGATATAGCTTGAACTGCGATGGCCGTGCCGTCTTGAGCAGAGGCGATTTTGGCTCGGTTACGATATCGGCCTTGAGAGCAACGCCGGCATCGACAAGCCAGACAAAATCTCGCTGGTACTTGTCGTAATGCGCCTTGGGGTCAATGGAATTGAGCACGAAGCGCTTGTTTTCGCCCTCGAGCATAATAGGGAGCTGATCGTAAATGCTCTGCACCTGAAGGGCTCGCCCGCTTGCATACTTTGAGATATCCCGCCGGTACTGTTCGTTGAGCTCTGACTGTAGCTGACGAACAGAGGCAAGGTCGCCTTGCGTGTCAAGGAAACGCTGCACGACCTCTGGCATTCCGCCGACAACGGTATAGGTCCTGAAGTTTGCCATCATCGCGTCATGAATGTAGCCAGGAATGGGCTTCTCGCTGATGCACGCGTCGCGTATCGTTTGGTGAGCGCCCTCGCTCACCCCGATCGCCCAGCAAAACTCCTCAAAATCGAGCGGGAACATCCTAAGCTCGTGAACATATCCCACGGGATAGGACCTAACGCCCTTGAACTGGGTCCCGAGCATTGACCCCGAAAACGCCCAGCGGCACCGCCCGTCCTCAACAAGGAACTTTGCCATTGTCATGATGTCGGGAGCCTCTTGGACCTCATCGATAAACACGAGCGTTTTGCCCGGCGCTATCGACTTCCCCGAAAGAAGCGTCACCCTGCTGATGAAATCATCGGCATCTCGCGCCTCGAGAAGAGCATCTTTTGCCTGGCGATTTTCCATGAGGTTGAGCTCGATGTAGGTTGCATGGCTGGCTTTGCCAAATGCGCGAATCGAATAGCTTTTGCCGATCTGGCGAGAACCCGTAATGAATAAGGCCTTTTGCCCGGCAGACTTCAGCCAACGCTCCAGCTCTGCCGCTATTTTCCTACGCAGCATAGGCGCTCCCCTCAGTGTCATCAAATGAAATGCAGAGTTTATATGCTTGATTATCGATGAAATGCAGAGTTTTTAGAGCACAAAATCGGATGAAATGCAGAGATTTAGGATTATAAGCTAAAAAGAAGGGGCAGCCCCGGCGGATGTGACAAGGGGGCTGCCCCTTTGTCACATCCGCATACAAATCGAGCGTGGATTTTCTCCCACTTTGAGCGTTCAAGCGCGCTCTAAACGGGAGAAAATCCACGCTCATTATCTTGGCGGGAGAAAATCCACGCTCAATTACTCGTCGACGATCTCGGCGAGCCAAACGTTGAGGGTGTCGACCTCGGGGCAGCAGAACTTTGCCGTGCCGGGCTCGTTGCCGGGCACGGTGCCGCCGTAGCGCAGGATGTCGATATAGGGAAAGCCCACGTGGCAGGCCATAGAACACATCTTACCGCGATCGCGGTCGAAGTCGAAGACATCGCCCGGCTTGTGGCCATGGTGGCAGCGGCACGTGCCCAGCTGGTCCACGCAGCTAATGCGAATGTGTGGCCGTTTGCCTCGCGGGGCACCGAGCGGCTTGCTCTCGCCCGCAGGCTTGACGCCGCCCTCGCCAGCATTACTCATGGTCAATCACATCCAGGCAGGCCTCGATGGGAAGGCCGGCCGACTTGTCCTCTTGGTCGGCATTGCGCTCGATAAGCTCAGCCACCACGCGCATGGCATCGGACGTCGCGCGCTGCAGACTCCAGCCTGCCATAACGCGGCCGACGAGCACCGCCGAGAACGTGTCGCCCGTGCCCGGGAAATAGACCGGAATCAGGTCGAAGGGAATCGTAAAGTACTCCCCCGCCACGTGGTCGTAACCGATAACGGCGTTCGTGCCGTCGACCACGGCACTCGTAATGACCGCCGACTTGGCACCCAGCTCGCGCACGGCGTCCACAAGGGCGCGGGCCTCATCGGGCGTAATCTGCTCTGCAATAGGCGTATCGGTGAGCAGACAGGCCTCGGTGTAGTTGGGAACCGCGTAATCGGCGCACTCCAGAAGATGCCGCATAAGGCCAATCGTGGACTCGGGCACGCCCGCATAGAGCTTGCCGTTGTCGCCCATGATGGGGTCGACGAACACCTTGGTGCCCTTTTGCGCGCGGCGGTGGCAAAAGTCCGAGATGATACGCGTCTCTTCCTCGGTCACGATAAAGCCGGTGGAGATGGCATCGAACTCAAAGCCGAGCTCCTCCCAGATGGCGAGGCTCTGGCGCACGTACTCCGTAGTGTCGTGGATGTAGAACTTGGGATAGTTGAGCGTATCGGACACAAGCGCCGTCGGCAGGTTGTGGATACGGTAGCCCATGTGCGACAGCACCGGCAGCATGGCGGAGAGCGCGACCTTGCCATAGCCGCACATGTCGTTGATCAGCAGCAGCTGAGTGTTCTTCATGAATATCCCCCTTGGGTCGGGAGCGGCGCAAAGTCGCCACAGTGCGACTAAGTGTAGCGCAGGGAACGACGAGGGTGGGAGCCAGCGCCTCGAAGGGCAGTTTGTTGCGGAAAGGTTACGGAAATTGAAGGGCAAATCCCGGTCGGCAGCGGCCTAATTGCTGCCACTTATTTGCTGCCATTTCAAAACTATGCCGGATTACTACGATAAACCGCCGGTCTCCAACCACAACGAATTGCACTCCAACAAAACCGCAGGTAGATAGCTTGCGATTTTTCGAAAAACACCGCCATGGTCAGAGATTCCAAATTCATCGTAGTAATCCGTCATAGTTTTGTGCGAAGCAACTTTGAAAGGCGCCATCGCAGCCCAAAATGATCCGTTTTCCACCATCGCGGGCGGATTATCAGTATTGGTCGTCTTGCTTGCACGGGCAGCTAATTTGGGACGGGGCTCTTTTAGCTACCCCGGCAGACAACGTGAACGGTTTGGCCGGCCTGCGGCCGGGGCAGCTAAAAGAGCCCCGTCCCAAATTAGCTGCCCCTAGCACCAAACCGCCGTTTCCCCAGATAAAACCGACCAAAATAAACCTGTCCCTTTTTGGCAGGTTTGGCAACGTCGATGTTTTGGCAATGCCAGCGAGCGGGTCACCTTGTCTCAAATGCGACCCGCGCAGCGTCGAGCCGTTGCGCGGTTTGGTAAAACCGCATAACAATCAGTTTGGTACCTTGACAATTATTTCTTACGCTCCTAGATTAGTTAGGCACAAAACAATCCCACTACCTAACTAAAGAAAGGAGCGATACGAATTCATGTGCGATGAACCCCTTAACCTTCGCCCGCACGAACCCGGCGGCGACCCGTCGCAGCCGGCAGACGTGCCCGAAGCAGTTAACGGCGAAGACAAGCTCGCCAAGCGCATCCTGAGCGGCCTAGGCTTTTGCGGCCACTACATGCACTTTCACGGCGGCGGCGTGTCCGGCAAGGCGCCCATCGTCTGCCTGCTTGCCAAGCAGGAAAACGGCGAGATGTCGCAGCAGGAACTCGGCATACACTTCGACCTCAAGCCGGGGTCGCTTTCCGAAATCTTGTCCAAGCTCGAGTGCGCCGGCATCATCGAGCGCAGCCGCAATCCAAAAGATCGCCGGCAGCTCACCATTCGCTTGACCGAGATCGGCTGGGAGAAGGCCCGCATCGACCAGGCCGCCCGCATCCGCTTTAGGGAGCAGGCCTTTAGTGCCCTCACTCACGACGAGTGCGAACAGCTTGCCGAGATGCTCGAGAAAATCCGCGTAACCTGGGAGGAACTGGATGATTAAAACTCTCATGGGCAGCATCCGCGATTACATGAAGGTCACGATCGCCACGCCGCTGCTGGTGCTTGGCGAGGTAATCTGCCAGATGATGATCCCGTTTATCACCGCCGACATGATCGACGCCATCAAGGACGGCACCGCCGTTACCGAGATGCTGCCCACCGCCGGCCTTCTCATACTCATCGCGCTGACGTCACTCGCCTTTGGCGCCGCCGCGGGCATCACCTGCAGCCATGCCAGCTGCGGCTTTGCCAAGAACCTGCGTCGCGACCTGTTCTACAAGATCCAGACGTTCAGCTTCGCCAACATCGACGAGTTCTCGAGCTCCTCGCTCGTCACGCGCCTGACCACCGACATCAACAACGTGCAGCAGGCCTTTATGATGCTCATCCGCATCGCTGTGCGCTCGCCGCTGGTGCTGGTCTTTGCCTTTACCATGGCATACGCCATGGGCGGCAGCGTCGCCATGGTCTACTTGGTCATCATTCCGCTGCTGGGCTTTGGCCTGTTCTTCATCATCTATAAGGTGCGCCCGATCTTTGCCCGCGTCTTCCATAAGTACGACGCGCTCAACGAGTCTGTGGAGGAAAACGTCACCGGCATGCGCGTAGTCAAGAGCTACGTGCGCCAGGACTACGAGAAGGAGAAGTTCGCCACCGCCGCGCGCGACGTCCAGATGGACTTTACCCGCGCCGAGAAGCTGCTCGCCTTCAACAACCCTATGATGAACATCTGCGTCAACGGCGCGTTCGTCGTCATCATCTACCTGGGTTCCGAGCTCATCATCACGAGCCAGGGCACCCTGTTCGACGTGGGCCAGCTCTCCTCCATCTTTACCTACGGCTTCCAGATTCTGATGAGCCTGATGCAGCTGTCGATGATCTTTGTCATGGTGACCATGGCCGACGAGTCGGCGCACCGCATTACCGAGGTGCTGGCCGCCGAGCCCACGATCGCCGACCCCGCCGAGCCCGTGCACGAGGTTGCCGACGGCTCCATCGACTTCGATCACGTGAGCTTTAAGTATTCCGAGCATGCAAAACGCCAGGCGCTCGACGATATCGACCTGCACATTAAGAGCGGCGAGACCATCGGTATTATCGGCGGCACCGGCTCGGCCAAGTCGACGCTCGTGAACCTGATCGCCCGCCTGTACGATGTCACCGAGGGCACCGTGCGCGTCGGCGGCGTGGACGTACGCAATTACGATTTGGACGCGCTGCGCCACCAGGTAGCCATGGTGCTGCAGAAAAACGTGCTGTTTAGCGGCACCATCGCCGAGAACCTGCGCTGGGGCGACCCCAACGCCACCGATGAGGAAGTCCGCGAGGCCGCGCACCTGGCCTGCGCCGACGAGTTTGTCGACGGCTTCCCCAAGGGCTATGACACCTGGATCGAGCAGGGCGGCTCCAACGTCTCCGGCGGCCAGAAGCAGCGCCTGTGCATCGCACGTGCTCTGCTGCGTCGCCCCAAGATTCTGATCCTGGACGACTCCACGAGCGCCGTCGACACCAAGACCGACGCCAAGATCCGCGAGGGCCTGGCGAGCTACCTGCCCAACACGACAAAGCTCATCATCGCCCAGCGCATCAGCTCCGTGCAGGACGCCGACCGCATCATCGTCATGGAGGGCGGCCGCATCAAGGACATCGGCAACCACGACGAGCTGCTGAAGACGAGCGAGATCTACCGCGAGACCTTTACCTCGCAAAACAAGATGAGTGCCGAAGGTGAGGAGGCGGCCGAGACCGTCGCAGCCGACACCGAGGCATCCGCACCGCAAGCTCAGACCCAGGAAGGAGGCGAGGCACATGAGTAAGGCAGCTACCGCCGAGCGCGCGCGCAACCGCAAGGGCGGCACCATGACGCGCCTCATCAAGATGCTCTTTGGCTTCTACCCAGTGCTTTTGCCCCTCGTCGTCGCCGGCGTGGTGCTCTGCGCCATCATCAATTCCATCGGCGCGACGTTTCTCCAGAGCGCGCTGCAGGTCATTAGCGAATCGTGGCAGTCGGGCGACTGGACGGCCGCGCAGCCCAAGATCTTGAAGCTTGTGACCACCCTCGGCTGCATCTATGCCGTGGGCGTCGCGTCATCGCTCTTCTGGAACCGCGCCATGGCCGTCATCACGCAGGGCTCGCTCGAGAAGCTGCGCGAGAAGATGTTCAACCGCATGCAGGACCTGCCGATCCGCTACTTCGACACGCACCAGCGCGGCGACATCATGAGCCACTACACCAACGACATCGACACGCTGCGCCAGATGATCAGCCAGTCGCTGCCCAACCTGCTCATGACGATCATCGTCATCGTCACCGTGTTCTTCATCATGCTGTACTACAGCGCGTGGATGTGCCTAGTCATCATTGCCGGCGTCGCCTTTATGGCCTTTATGACCAAGCTGCTCGGCTCCAACTCCGCGCGCTTCTTTATCGCGCAGCAGACCGAGCTCGGCGTGGTCGAGGGCCATATCGAGGAAGTCATGAACGGCCAGAAAGTCGTCAAGGCGTTCTGTCACGAGTCCGCCGCCGAGGCCGATTTTGACGAGCGCAACGAGAAGCTCTTCGAGGTCTCGCAGAAGGCCAACATGTACGCCAACATCCTCATGCCGATCCTCGGGAACCTGGGCGACTTGCTCTACGTGCTGGTCGCGCTGACCGGCGGCATCTTCCTGGCGCTGGGCGTGCCCAACCTGAGCCTCTCGGGCATGGCGCTCTCCATCGCCGTCGTGGTGCCGTTCCTCAACATGACCAAGCAGTTCTGCGGCCAGATCGGCCAGATCTCGCAGCAGATCAACGCCGTGGTCATGGGCCTTGCCGGCGCCGAGCGTATCTTTGAGCTACTCGACGAGGAGCCCGAGGCCGACGAGGGCTACGTGACGCTCGTCAACGCACAGGTGAATCCCGACACCTGGCAGCTCGAGGAGGCCGACCACCACACCGGCATGTGGGCCTGGAAGCACCCGCACCGCGCGACCGGCGAGATCGAGTACGTGCCGCTGCGCGGCGACCTGGTCATGGACAACGTGGACTTTGGTTACACGCCCGACCACGAGGTGCTGCACGGCGTGTCCGTGTACGCCAAGCCGGGCCAGAAGGTCGCATTTGTCGGTGCCACCGGTGCCGGTAAGACGACCATCACCAACCTCATCAACCGTTTCTACGATATTGCCGACGGCAAGATCCGCTACGACGGTATCAACGTCAACAAAATTCGCAAGTCTGACCTGCGTCGCTCGCTGGGCGTGGTGCTGCAGGACGTGAACCTGTTCACCGGCACCGTGATGGACAACATCCGCTACGGCAACCTGGACGCCACCGACGAGGAGTGCATCGCGGCTGCCAAGCTCGCGGGCGCCGACGACTTTATCACCCGCCTGCCCGACGGCTACGACACCATGCTCACCGGCAACGGTGCGCAGCTGTCGCAGGGCCAGCGCCAGCTGATCTCGATTGCGCGCGCTGCTGTCGCCGATCCGCCGGCGATGATTCTGGACGAGGCCACGAGCTCCATCGACACCCGCACCGAGGCCATCGTGCAGGAGGGCATGGACAAGCTCATGGAGGGCCGCACGACGTTTGTCATCGCACACCGCCTGAGCACCGTGCGTAACTCCGACGCGATCATCTGCCTGGATCACGGCCGCATCATCGAGCGCGGCAACCACGACGAGCTCATCGCCAAGCGCGGGTACTACTATCAGCTCTACACTGGAGCGTTTGAGCTGGAGTAGTCTGGCTCACTGAGATGGCCGATTTGCCGCTCATTCGTCGGGCATGACCCTAAGGTCAATGCCCTCCTCTTTCGGGGCAAATCGACCCATCTCAGCGACCCAGACACGAAACGCCATGACGAACAAAGCCCCCGCAGTTCACACGAGCTGCGGGGGCTTTTTGGTGCCGATGATTTTTCTGGGACGGGGATTAAAAAATCATTTTGGATATGCGGCGGGGACCAATCTTTTTGGGACGGGGCTTCCACCTCGCGTTGCTCAAAATGATTTTTTAGTCCCCGTCCCAGAAAAATCATCGCCAAGGTCGCTACTTGAGAAGCTGCGCCATGGCGTTGACGAATTTTTGCACTTGTAAGGTGGGCTCGAGCGGGTAGTGCAGATAGACCGGCACCTCGCGGCCGCATAGGAACGGCACGCCCACAAAGGCTGGATGCACGCCCGACCATGCGCCGCAGGTGAGTACCGCGTCGCCCTTTTCCTCGGCCTCGTTAAAGAGCGCGAAGTCGAAGCTATCCACGTCGATCACGTCCACGCCACCGTCGGCCAAAAGGTCGATGCGCAGACTGTCCATGGCGTCGTTGCCGTGGCGCAGTACGCGCAGGCGCATGCCCTCCAGGTCGGCAACTGTGATGCGGCTCTTACGCGCAAGCGGGCTCGTGCGCGGCACATCGATATAAAACGGCACGTTGACGATAAGGAGCTTTTGGCAGGCGTCGCCCCAGCGCGGGGTCGAAAAACTCGACTGCACCACATCGACCTCGCGGCCCAAGCTGCGCATGACGGTCTCGCGCTCGTCGTACAGGTCGCTCACCGGCACGATCTCAAAACGCAGCGACGGCTCCAGCTCGTGCACGCCCGTCCACATCGAAAGCGTCTGACGCCCCGGACACATCATCGATACGCCTAAGCGCACCGCACCGCCATCACCCGCCGCACGCCGGGCGCGGCGCAGGGCATCCTCGGACTGCCGCATGATTGAGCGCGCGTCGTCCACCAGCAAAGCGCCCGCCGGCGTCACCTTGACGCCCGAATGTGAGCGCTCGAACAGCGTGATGCCGAACTCGGCCTCGAACCCCGATACCTGTTTGACGAGCGCCGGCGTCGACACGCGCAGCTTTGTCGCGGCACGCGAGAAACTTCCCAGCTCCGCGGCGGCAGATATAGCCTCAAGTCGTCGATCGTACACGTCGTCTCTCCGTTTTCACACGTACGGCCACACAGTGCCGCAGGGGGTCGTTTTCGCAGGTCACGCGCTCAATCGGATACAAATCACATCAAGCGGTATGAACCTACGGTTAACGCCATTCTAACAAATATGCAATTCACCTGCGCAAACGCAAAGCATACGATAACCAGCGAAAACCACGTGGGTCGGTTAATGGGAGCGACCCACTGGGAGGCACAAGAAGGGAAGTTCCTATGAGCAATTGGCTTAAGCTCGAGGGCGATGTCTGCGCCGTGACTGGCGCACTCGGCGGTATGGGCGCCGAGATCTGCCGCGAGTTCGCCCGCAATGGCGCCAACGTCGTCATGCTCGACCTGGACGAGGAGAAGGTCAAGGCCGCTGCCGCCGACCTCGCCGCCGAGTTTGGCATCCACGCTGAAGGTTACAAGATGAACGCCACCGATGAGGCCGAGGTTCAGGCCGCCGTCGACGCCACCATCGCCAACTTCGGCCGCGTCGACGTCCTCGTCAACACCGCCGGCATCCTGCGCTTCGCCGCTATGGAGGACCTGCCGCTGAGCGACTGGGAGCAGGTGCTCAACGTCAACCTCACCGGCTATTTCATCACCTCGCAGCGCTTTGGTCGCGAGATGATCAAGGCCGGCCAGGGTCGTCTGGTGCACATCTCCACCGTCGCCAGCCACTCCCCCGAGACGTTCTCGGGCGTGTACAGCTCCACCAAGGCCGGCGTCAACATGATGTCCAAGATGCTCGCCGCCGAGTGGGGTCCCTACGGCGTGCGCTCCAACTGCGTCGAGCCCTGCTTCGTCAAGACCCCCATGTCGGCCAACTTCTACGCCGATCCCGAGGTCGAGAAAAGCCGCAGCCGCCTGATCGCCACGCGCCGCATCGGCGAGGTCAGCGATATCGCCAACGCCGTCATGTTCTTGGCGTCCAAGCGCTCGGACTTTACCACCGGCGACGCCATCAAGGTCGACGGCGGCTTCTCCAACATGATGGGCGACCTCACCGCCAAGCCCGGCGGCCGTCGCGCATACGCCGACAACTACCTTAAAAACAAGGGTGTCGAGCTCTGGTCCGATGAGTCCGGCGTCGCTAAGCCGACCGACCAGTAAACCCACCCGGTAGAGAGGGACATGGGGCAAACCCCTCCCCTCCCCGCATCGATTAGAAAGAGTCCAATGGCTTCCACCAACTCCAACAAGGGCCGCGCCGTCGTGCTTTCCGCCGCGTGCGTCACCATGTTCTTCATCAGCTCCATCGCGCTGTATTCCGTCGTGAGCAAGAATTTGCTCGCCGTCTACCCCGAGTGGTCCAACGCCCTTACCTGGGCCTTCCCGGTCTTTCAGACCATCATGGCCGTGACGGGCATCTTCGCCGGCCGCATCTCCGATAAGATCGGTCCCCGCAACGTCGTGATCGCCGCCGCCGTGTGCTACGGCGTGGGTTGGTTCATGTCCGGCACCGTCACCGAGCCGTGGCAGTTCTACCTGTGGTTCTCGCTCGTCGCCGCCGTCGGCAACGGCCTGGGTTACAACCCGGCACTCACCACGGGTCAGAAGTGGTTCATCGACAAGAAGGGCCTCGCCTCCGGCATCACCCTGGCCGCTTCGACCGCCGGCCCCGCTGTGCTGTCCCCGGTGCTCGCCTCGCTGCTCATCCCGAGCCTTGGCATCTTCGGCGCGTTGAAGGCGCTCGGCGTCATCTTCTTTGTGATGATCGCCGCTTCCGCCCTGTTCCTGAAGGCCCCCGAGGCCGGCTGGCTGCCCGAGGGCTTCGAGGCCCCCAAGGGCGGCGCCCACGCCGGCACCTTCGGCGACCTCACCCCGGGCGAGATGGTCAAGACCCCGCGCTTCTGGGTCCTCATCATCACCTTCGCCTTCGCCGCTACCGCCGGCACCCTGCTCGTCGGCAAGGTTGCCTCCATCGCCGCCGTCCAGCTCTTCGCCGACCCCACGAGTGCTGCTGCCGTCGCCCTCGGCGGTGTGGTCGTCTCCGTCAACACCTGCGCCAACCTGGTCGGTCGCCTGTCCTTTGGTCAGATCATCGACAAGCTCGGTGCCTACAAGTCGCTGCTCATCAGCCTTATCGTCACCATCGTCGCGCTCGTCATCATGTCGATGAGCTTTACGCAGAGCATGTTCTTCGTGGCGCTCGCCCTGCTCGGCTTTAGCTTTGGCGCCCTGCTCGTCATCTACCCGCCGCTCACCGGTGGCGCCTTCGGCACCAGCAACATCGGCGTCAACTACGGCATCATGTTCCTGGGCTACGCCGCTTCCACCTGGATCAGCCAGCCCATCACCGCCGTGCTGTATCACGCCGAGGCCGGCAGCGCCGCCTACCAGCAGTCCTTCTACGGCGCCATCGTGATCGCCGCCATCGCCGTCGTGCTCACCGTCTACATGATGGTCTCCGACAGCAAGAAGAAGTCCGCTTAGTTTTGCTTGATGCAGCAAGGGCCGCCCCCTTGCCGCATTCCACCGCCACCAGCATTAAGGAGTCGAAATGTCTGAGCTCAACCCCGTCCGCATTGCCGTCATCGGCGCCGGCGCCATGGGCCGCAACCACATCCGCTTTGTCACCGAGGAGCCCGAGGCCGAGCTCGTCGCCATCGCCGATGCCTTTGAGGGCGCCCGCGCCACGGCCGAGGCCGCCGGCGTGCCGTTCTTTACCGATCCCGCCCAGATGATGGACGAGGTCAAGCCCGAGGCCGTCATCATCGCCACGCCCAACGACCTGCACCTGGGCGTTGCCCGCGAGGCCGTCAAGCGCAACATCGTGCCGCTGGTCGAAAAGCCGATCTCCAACGACCTCGAGGATGCCCAGGCCTTCGCCGCCGAGGCCGAGACCGCCGGCGTGCCCGTGCTCGTGGGTCAGCACCGTCGTCACAACCCCTTCGTCAACAAGGCCAAGGAGATCATCGAGTCCGGCGAGCTGGGCAAGCTCACCGTGTCGAGCTTCCACTACATGATCTATAAGAACGACGAGTACTTCGACGTCGAGTGGCGCCGCAAGAAGGGTGCCGGCCCGATCCTGGTCAACCTGGTGCACGACGTCGACCTGCTCCGTTACCTGCTGGGCGAGCCCGTCGCCGTCCAGGGTATGCAGTCCAGCGCCGCCCGCGGTTTTGAGACCGAGGACTCCGCCGTGGTCAACGTCCGCTTTGCCGATGGCGCGCTTGCGAGCATGACCATCTCCGACGCCACCGCCAGCCCCTGGAACTGGGAGGCCACCGCTCGCGAGGATCCGCAGTACCGCCCCTTCGACGCCGACGCCTACTTTATCGGCGGCACCAAGGGCGCCCTGTCGCTGCCCCGCCTGCACCAGTTCTCCTATGACGGCGCCTCTAACTGGCACAAGCCGCTGCAGATGGAGATCCCGGCCGTCGACCCGGCGCTGCCGCACAAGATGCAGCTCAAGCACTTTGTGAAGGTCGTCCGCCGCGAGGTCGAGCCCGTCGTGACCCCCGCCGACAACGTCAAGACGCTCACGCTTCTCAACGCCGTCAAGGAGGCCGCCGAGACCGGCAACCTCGTCGAGCTGTAATGCCTTAAGAGCGGTCGCGACAGAAGCCCCATGCCGAGCCCCTCGGTCCGCCACAAATAAGCCCCTCTTCTTTGCCCTGCGAGCAGCCTCCTGCCGCGGGGCTTTTTTGACTACGTTGGTTATGATTTTCTTGGCCCGGGGGCTATTTTGCGCCTCGGCTTGAATCGTCCGCCACGAAATGGGCCCATCTACTACGTTTAGCCGACTACCCTCAACCATGCCAATTTTCGCGAAATCAAAACCGCAGGTAGACGGCTTGCCGATTTTCGGAAAAACCAGGTATGGTCGACCCATACGGGTCAAACGTAGTAGATAGGCCGTTTTCGTGGCACAGCCCTAAAAAACAGTCTTTTTGAGTAGTCTTTTTGGGACGGGGCTCTTTTAGCTACCCCGGCAGTCAATCGGCCAAACCGTTCACTTCATCAGCCGGGGTAGCTAAAAGAGCCCCGCCCCAAAAAGACTACTTGGGTGGAGGGGGCGGGTGGTATCCTTGGTAGCCCTGTGCTGCAAACGCACCTTAAACGCAAGGAGTTCCATGGATCTTATCGCCCAGCTCGCCCGCGAGCTCAACCTTAAGGCTGCCAACGTCGAGGCGGCCGTCAAGCTCATCGACGAGGGCAACACCATCCCCTTTATCTCGCGCTACCGCAAGGAAGCCACGGGCGGCATGGACGACGTCGCCCTGCGCGCGCTCGACGAACGCCTGTCCTACCTGCGCAACCTTGAGCAGCGTAAAGACGATGTCATCCTGCTCATCGACGCCCAGGGCAAGCTCACGCCCGAGCTCGAGCAGCAGATTCGCGAGGCCACGCAGCTCCAGCGCGTCGAGGACCTCTACAAGCCCTACCGCAAAAAGCGCATGACCCGCGCGCAGAAGGCCCGCGAGGCAGGCCTGGAGCCGCTCGCCAATATGATCATCATGCAGGCGTCGGCCAAGGGCAGCGCACTCGACGCCGCCGCGGCCTATGTCAACGAGGACGCCGGCTTCGACACGCCCGAGAAGGCGCTCGCCGGCGCCGCCGATATCGTTGCCGAGACGGTGGCCGAGGACCCCGAGAACGTCGCCGACCTGCGCGCCTTTACGCAAAACACCGCCGACATCGTCGTCGAGGCCACCGACCCCGTCGAGAAGACCCCGTACGAGCCCTATTACAACTATGACGAGCCGCTGCGCCGCATTCCCAACCACCGCGTGCTGGCTATCGACCGTGGCGAGCGCGAGGGCAAGCTCCGCGTGCGCGTGAACGTCGACGGCGCCGCCGCGACGGCTCGTCTCGGCAACCGCTGGCCCCGTCGCCAGGGCGTCTTCGCCCCGGTCTTTGACGCCGCCATCGCCGACGGCTACAAGCGCCTCATGGCCCCCTCGCTGGAGCGCGAGGCCCGCGCCAAGCTCACCGTCCGCGCCCAGACCGAGGCCATCAACGTCTTTGCCAAGAATCTCGAGGGTCTGCTCTCGGCCCGCCCCGTCCGCGGCGCCCGTGTGCTCGCGCTCGACCCGGGCTACCGCACCGGCTGCAAGGTCGCCGTCATGGACGAGACCGGCAAGCTGCTCGACCACGGCGTGGTCTACCCCACCAAGCCGCGCCACGACGTCGCCGGCACCAAGCGCGAGCTCGCCCGCCTCGTCAAGAAGGACGGCGTCAACACCATCGTCATCGGCAACGGTACCGCCAGCCGCGAGACCGAGGAAGTCGTCTCGGAGTTCATCGCCGAGCAGGCGCCCTCCTTGCGCTACACCATCGTCAACGAGGCCGGCGCGTCGGTGTACTCCGCTTCCGAGCTCGCCAGCCAGGAGTATCCGGACCTGGACGTCACCGTACGTGGCGCCATGAGCCTGGGCCGCCGTTTGCAGGACCCGCTGGCAGAGCTCGTCAAGATTCCGCCCCAGTCCATCGGCGTCGGACAGTACCAGCACGACCTTGATCAGGCCGAGCTTTCGCGCACCCTGGGCCACGTGGTGGAGGACGTCGTCAACCGCGTGGGCGTCGACGTCAACACCGCGAGCGCGAGCCTGCTGGGATACGTATCGGGCATCACGCCGAGCGTGGCCAAGAACATCGTGGCATACCGCGAGGAAAACGGCGCCTTTACCGATCGCCGCCAGCTTAAGAAGGTCCCCAAGCTGGGACCCAAGGCATATCTCAACGCCGCAGGCTTTTTGCGCATCAGCGGCGGCAAGAACCCGCTCGACGCGACAAGCGTCCACCCCGAGAGCTACGAGGTGGCAACGACCGTCCTGGAGCGTGCCGGCGTTGCGACAAGCGAGCTCAGCCGCGGCGGCGTGCCCGACATCGAGCGTCGCCTGGGCAGCATCTCGGCGCTGGCAAGCGACCTGGACTGCGGCACCCTGACGCTCATCGATATTGTCAACGAGCTCAAGAAGCCCGGCCGCGACCCGCGCGACGATGCGCCCGAGGTGGTCTTTAGCCGCTCGGCGCTTTCCATCGACGACCTGGAACCCGGCATGGAGCTCAAGGGCACGGTGCGCAACGTCGTCGACTTTGGCGCCTTCGTCGACGTGGGCGTGCACCAAGACGGCCTCGTGCACATCTCCAAGCTGGCCGACCGCTTCGTCAAGCACCCGAGCGACGTGGTGCGTGTCGGCGACACGGTCAAGGTGTGGGTCGAGAAGGTCGATCGCGACCGCAAGAAGATTTCGCTCACCATGGTGCCGGGCAAATAACCGCCAAAGCAAAGGTACCCCCTCCGGCGACGTGCAAAAAGGCGAGTTTTCAGCATCTCCCGGCGGCTCCGAGACGTCTCTGAGAGGCATAAAAGCAAAAACGGCCCCCGTTTTGGCGTTTTCAGAGCCAAAACGGGGGCCGTTCCGTGCCAAAGGGGCGATCACGCCCAATGACAGACCCCCTTCTTTGCTGAAAAGTCGCGATTTTGCACGTCGCCGGAGGGGGTACCTTTGCTTACGGCAGGATATGGAAGCCCAGAGCGGCGATATCCCCAGGGGCGTCGGCGCTGTCAACGACCAAGGCAACGCACGTCATCGACTCGAACGGAATAATCCGAAAAGAACCCTTGTGCCCGCCTACAATCAAAGAAAGGGCACGCCACGTCGCGGAGGGTCTATGTACGCCAGCAAACTCGTCACCATCACATCGGGCAAAAAAGAATACGTGCTCGATGCCACGCGCATCCTGTACGTCCAGATGAAGCGCAACGATGCGTTTATCCATATGTCCGACGGGGAGCTCTACGACATACGCGTCACGCTACGGGAGCTGCGCGAAATCTTAGGCAGCGGCTTTTTGCTCGCGCATCGGAGCTGCCTGGTTTCGGCGCGCGCCATCCATGGCATCACCGATACCATCAACCTCATCAACGGCGAGAAACTTGAATATACCGTGCGACGCAAGCGCCAACTCCGCGAAGAGCTACAAGTCTGGCGCGCGTCGTTCATAAAAGATCACGAGCAGCGAAATGCCCCCGCCACACCCGAGGGCTATCGCGCCCACTACGCAAGCTTCGATAACATGCCCTTTGCCTTTACCGATATCGAAATGGTTCTCGACGGGCAACGCCAGGCGGTAGACTGGGTGTTTCGATACGGCAACGACGCCCTTGCGCGACTCGAGAAGGTGCCACTCGACCAGCTTATCGGTCACTCATTTGGCAGCATCTTTCCCAACATGGACGGCAAGTGGCTCCGTTGCTACGAACGAGCGGCGTTTTTGGGCGAGACGCTCGAGCTCATCGATTACAGCCCCGAGATCGACACATACCTTAAGGTCGTCTGTTTTCCGACGTTTACAGGCCATTGCGGCTGCATCCTGTTTGACATCAAAAACATCAACTACGCACGCAGCAGCCCCGACGCCGACCGCGCCCTTGCGCTGTATTTTGGATACGAGGAAGCGACCGACCGCTCGTCATTGCCCCACGTTAATTAAATAGAAATACTCTCCTGACTATTTGGGACGAAACGACATAAGACGGGACGAACTTTTCTTTTCGCAGACACAAAATCACTGATAATAAAACAATCTATGGTTTTGTACTTGATGATGGATGACGTGCAAAAAGCACCAGCACCATCAAGCGCTGCCCCGGTTGACCGCACAAACGGCGCCGGGGCAATTTGTGATAAAGGAGCTGTTCTATGAAACGCTTACCGGCCACCCAAAGGCATCGAAGATCACGGGCGATGCTGTCCCTTACGCTCTGCTCCGTCGCGGCGCTCTCGGCAACGCTCTTTGCGGGCACGCCGTCAACAAATGCCTATGCGGGCGAAACGGTGTCCCACGACCTTTACGCCAAAACGCAGCTCACACTCTCGCTCGACGTCGACAACAAGTACTACGACGGCGAAGAGCTTAAACCCAAATACGAAGCAATCGACCCCACGACGAAAAAGACCGTGACGGTCGAGGACGCAAGCCTGTCCTATGTTAAGGTTGCCGACGCCGACGGCAAGAGCGTCGAGCCCGAAAAACCGCTCGATGGAGCGCCTAAGGACGCTGGCACGTACCGCGTGACGTACACTGCGACCGACACCGACAACTACCTGGGCGGAAGCGTCTCGCAGGACGTGCGTATCTACCGTGCTCTCCCCAACCCTGAATCGCCCGCGCTTGAGCCCATCAAGTTCCGCGAGGGCCTCAAGGCTTCCGAGGAGCCCTTCCCGGCACAGCCCGAGGATGGAACGTGGTCATGGACAAGGCGCGTCGCAAACCAGGAGATCAAAGACCCCGACGACAGCTCTAGTGACAACTCCAGTGACGACTCCAAGGACAGCCCCGATGTCGTCACCGCACTCGCCATGTTCACGCCCAAGGACACGAACAATTATGCCGTCGTGTACCGCTACCTCAAATTTGAAGTCTATAAGGATACGCCCGCCGGACGCAAGCGGCTCAAGCTGAGCATCACGGCTGCGAACAAGACCTACGATGGCCAGCCCTATAGCGACTCCCTTGTCACAACGACGGCAGTCGATGCCGAGACCGGCAAGCCCGTCGAGGTTAAAGGCAGTTTCAAGTATTACCCGGTCAAGAAAAACAACGACAGGGATGACCCTTGGTGGAGCATCCCCAGCTCTGCCGGCGGCCACGAGGTGGTATGGAAAGTCGAGAGCACCGATGAATACCTAGGTGGCGAGGTCTCCACGCGCTTCCTGATCGAACAGGCCCCGGCGCCCACCATCAGCGTGAACGACGCCACCGGCACCTGGCGCGGCAGCGAGCCCAAATACACCTACACCGTCTCCGGCCTGGTTCCTGCCGACGAGGGCAAGGACGTCCTCGCCGAGGGCACCAAGGCCGAGCTCGACCGGGGCGTCACGGGCGACAAGGGCTACAAGGACCTCGATGCCGGCGTCTACGTGTCCGCCATCACCGTCAAGAACCCGCAGCTCATTAAGAACGCAAGCGGCTACTGCTCCAACTATAAGGACGGCATCTTCGTCAAAGCGGGCACGCTCACCGTTGCCCCGGTGACGCCCACGACCACCGTGACCGCCAAGAACAAGACCTATGACGGGGCGCCCGCCGAGGTCACCTGCTCGGTCACAGACCCGACCTCCGGGGAGAAGCTCGACAGCGCCTACAGCCTCACCTATTACCGCAAGAAGGACGGTAAGCTCGCACAGCTCGACGGGGCGCCCGTCGATGCCGGCAGCTACACGGTCGTCATGAACGTGCCCGCCCGGACCAACTACAGCGCATGCGAGGCCCGCCGCGAATTCACCATCGCCAAGGCCGCGGCGCCCACCATCACCGTGAAGGACGCCAGCGGCACCTGGCGCGGCAGCGAGCCCAAATACGCCTATACCGTCTCCGGCCTGGTCGACGCCGATAAGGACAAGAACGTCCTCGCCGAGGGAACCAAGGCAGAGCTCGACCAGCACATCACCGGCGACAAGGGCTACAAGGATCTCGATGCCGGCGTCTACACGTCCGCCATCACCGTCAAGAACCCGCAGCTCAACAAGGATGCAGGTAGCAACTACGAGAACGGCATCACCGTCAAGGCGGGCACGCTCACCATCGCGCCCGTGACGCCCACGGCCACCGTGACCGCCAAGAACAAGACCTATGACGGGGCGCCCGCCGAGGTAACCTGCTCGATCACCGACCCGATCACCGGGGAGAAGCTCGACAGCGCCTACAGCCTCACCTATTACCGCAAGAAGGACGGTAAGCTCGCACAGCTCGACGGGGCACCCGTCGATGCCGGCAGCTACACGGTCGTCATGAACGTGCCCGCCCGGACCAACTACAACGCGTGCGAGGCCCGCTGCGAATTCACCATCTCCAAGGCCCCGGCACCGACCATCACCGCAAATGACGTCACCGTCACCTGGCGCGACGCCGAGCCCGCCTACACCTATACCGTCTCCGGCCTGGTTCCTGCCGATAAGGACAAGGACGTCCTCGCCAAGGGCACCAAGGCAGAGCTCGACCGGGGCGTCACGGGCGACAAGGGCTACCAGGGTCTCGATGCCGGCGTCTACGCGTCCGCCATCACCGTCAAGGACCCGCAGCTCAACAAGGACGCGGGCGCCAACTATGAGAACGCCATCACCGTAATCGCGGGCACGCTCACCGTCGCGCCGGTGACGCCCAAGGCCGCCGTGGACGCCGCGGGCAAGACCTATGACGGGGCGCCCGCCGAGGTCACCTGCTCGCTCACCGACCCGACCTCCGGGGAGAAGCTCGACAGCGCCTACGGCCTCACCTATTACCGCAACAGCGACGGCGAGCCCGAGGCGCTCGACGGGGCGCCCGTCGACGCCGGCAGCTACACGGTCGTCATGAGCGTGCCCGCCCGGACCAACTACAGCGCCTGCGAGGCCCGCTGCGACTTCGCCATCGCCAAGGCCGCCGCGCCCACGATCTGCGTCGACAGCATCGTCGGCGCGATCGGTGCGGCAGAGCCCGCCTACACCTTTACAGTCGATGGCCTCAAGGGCAAGGACACTCGCGAAGGCGTCCTGGCGCCCGACACGGTAGTCCAGCTCGACACCACCAAGACCGATGGCAAGACCTATGCGGAGCTTGGCCTTGGTACCTACAAGGACGCCCTCACCGTTGTGGAGCCGCGCATGACGTCCGCCGGCAGCAACAACTACAAGTCCAACATCACCGTGAAGCCCGGCACGCTCACCGTTAAGTCCTTCCAGCTTGATCTGAGCGTCAAGGCCGTGTCCAAGACCTACGACGGCGATCCCGCCAAGGTGAGCTTTACCATCACCGAGCCCAACACGGGCAAGAAGTTTGACGCGAAGGGCACGCTTAGCTACGTTGCGCTTGCGGGTGATACGGCAACGCCGCTGGCTGAGGCGCCCACGGACGCCGGAACATACAAGGTTATCCTGACGGTTGAGGACACCGGCGGCTACCACGGTGGCACCGCCGAGGCTACGTTCAGCATCGATAAGGCCACGCCCACCCTCAAACTCGAAGCTACATCCAAGGTCTACGACGGCAATCCCGCCAAGATCACAACAAAGGTGCTCGGCGTTGACGACAAGGCGATCAAGGGCGCCGGCGCGCTCACCTTTGCTAGCGCCGAGGGCGAGGCCCTTGCCGAAAGCCCCGTTAACGCCGGAAGCTACACGGTCACGCTCTCCACAGCCGAGTCGACCAACTACCGCGCCGCCCAAACGTCGAAGGACTTCACCATCGCCAAGGCCGCAGCTCCGACCATCACCGTCAAGGACGCGAGCGTTGTCTTCGGCGAACCCGAGCCCGCTTACTCGTATGAGGCGAGCGGCCTTGCCGGCAACGACAATGCCGAGGACGTTATCGCGCAGGGCACGACCGCCGCGCTCGATTCCAAGCTCGACTACAGCGCGCTCGACGCTGGTGAGCACAAGGATGCCATCACTGTCGCAAACCCGCAGCTGAGCGAGAACGGCGCCATCAACTACGAAGCCAACATCAAGGTGGTGCCCGGCACGCTGACCATCGAGCCCGCCAACGTCACGGGTGCCATCGCGGTCGAGGACAAGACCTACGACGGCAAGCCCGTTGAGCCCGCGGTGGAGATCGCCAACGCCGCCGGCAAGAAGGTCGACGCCAGCCACGAGGTCAACTACTACCTGCTCGACGGCAAGGAGCGCACCGAGGACCTGGGCGCCGCCGCGCCCAAGAACGCGGGCAGCTATGAGGCCGTGCTCCGCGTGACCGACACGGTCAACTACCGCGCCGACGAGGCCTCGTGCACGTTCACCATCTCCAAGGCCCCGGCACCGACCATCACCGCAAATGACGTCACCGTCACCTGGCGCGACGCCGAGCCCGCCTACACCTATACCGTCTCCGGCCTGGTTCCTGCCGATAAGGACAAGGACGTCCTCGCCAAGGGCACCAAGGCAGAGCTCGACCGGGGCGTCACGGGCGACAAGGGCTACCAGGGTCTCGATGCCGGCGTCTACGCGTCCGCCATCACCGTCAAGGACCCGCAGCTCAACAAGGACGCGGGCGCCAACTATGAGAACGCCATCACCGTAATCGCGGGCACGCTCACCGTCTCCCCGCTGACGCCCAAGGCCGCCGTGGACGCCGCGGGCAAGACCTATGACGGGACGCCCGCCGAGGTCACCTGCTCGGTCATCGACCCGACCTCCGGGGAGAAGCTCGACAGCTCCTACAGCCTTACCTACTACCGCAACAGCGACGGCGAGCCCGAGGCGCTCGACGGGGCGCCCGTCGACGCCGGCAGCTACACGGTCGTCATGAACGTGCCCGCCCAGACCAACTACAGCGCCTGCGAGGCCCGCTGCGACTTCACCATCGCCAAGGCCGCGGCGCCCACCATCACCGTAAAGGACGCGAGCGTTGTCTTCGGCGAGCCCGAGCCCGCCTACTCGTTTAAGGTGAACGGCCTTGTCGGCGGGGACAAAGCCGAGGACGTTATCGCGCAGGGCACGACCGCCGCGCTCGATTCCAAGCTCGACTACGGCGCGCTCGACGCTGGTGAGCACAAGGATGCCATCACCGTCGCAAACCCGCAGCTGAGCGAGAAGGGCGCCGTCAACTACAAGTCCAACATCAAGGTGGTGGCCGGCACGCTGACCATCGAGCCCGCCAATGTCACGGGCACCATCGCGGTCGAGGACAAGACCTACGACGGCAAGCCCGTTGAGCCCGCGGTGGAGATCGCCAACGCCGCCGGCAAGAAGGTCGACGCCAGCCACGAGGTCAACTACTACCTGCTCGACGGCAAGGAGCGCACCGAGGACCTGGGCGCCGCCGCGCCCAAGAACGCGGGCAGCTACGAGGCCGTGCTCCGCGTGACCGATACGGTCAACTACCGCGCCGATGAGGCCTCGTGCACGTTCACCATCGGCAAGGCCGCCGCGCCCACCATCACTGTGGAGGACGCCACCGGCACCTGGCGCGGCAGCGAGCCCAAATACGTCGTTACGGTCGAGGGACTCGCCGACGGCGAGACCGCCGATAGCGTCATCCAGTCGACTGCCGCCGCGCTCGACTTCCAGAAGATTTCCCAGGACACGGGAAGCGACGTGACGTCCTACGCCGACCTTGCTGTAGGCACATACGCAGACGCCATCACCGTCGCAAACGCGCAGCTAACGGATGCCGGCAAGGTCAATTACCAGAGCGGTATCACTGTGATCCCCGGCACGCTCACGGTCGAGGTGACCCAGCTTACGCTCAAGCTCGACGTGGCATCCAAGACCTACGACGGCGCGCCCGTCACGGCCACTTGGTCGGTCGTTGACCCCGTAACGGGCAACGCGCTCAATGACCTCGGCACGCTCACCTACTACGAAATCGTCAACGGCGTACCCACCAAGCTCAAGGAGGCTCCCACCAACGCAGGCACCTACCTGGCCGAGCTTTCCGCCAATGTCCCGGCCAGCTACACCGCCGAACCCATCACGGCATCGTTCAGCATCTACCGGGCGACTCCCAACCCCGATACGCCCCAGCTCAACGACCTCGAGCTGCGCGACGGCCTGGCCTTTGCGGACGTGACCATTCCCAACGACCCCAATGGATCTTGGAGTTGGGCCGACGGCACGTGCGCCATCACGGAAGCCGGCACCGAGAGCGGCCTTGCCGTCTACACGCCTGTCGACACGCAGAACTTCTCCCGCACGACATGCGTGCTCAGCTTCAACGTTGTCGACGGCACCGAGCCTAGCCCTGAGCCCACGCCCGGAAAGCCCAAGCCCACGCTGACCATCGAGGTAACGTCCAAGGTCTACGACGGCGCGCCGGCGAGCATCACGACCGAAGTCCACGATAGCGCCACGAGCACGACCGAGGTCCGCAATAGCGTCACGCGCGCGGCCCTGACCGCAGACGGTACCCTTACCTATTTCGAGGTCACGGACGACAACTTCACCAAGCTGGACGCGGCCCCCGTCAACGCCGGCCACTACGCCGTGCTCTTCGAGGTCGCCGAGACTGACGAGTACGCCGCCAGCAGCGTCACCACCATCTTTGACATCTACCGCGCCGTCCCCGAGCCCCAGGCGACACCGCACCCCGACCCGACGCACCCCGACCCGACGCACCCCGACCCGGCACTCCCCGACCTGCCGCTCACCAGCGCCCTCAAGCTCGGTGACCTGCAGCTCCCGGCAGACGATGAGGGCACCTGGGCATGGGTTGCCCCCGAAACCGCACTCACGGCAACGGGTACTTGCCGCTTCTTGGCGTGCTACACGCCCAACGACGCGCGCAACTACGCAAGCGTTTTTGGATGGTGGACATTCAACGTCGTTGATGCCGCAGAACCGGACCCCGAGCCCACTCCGAGCCCGACGCCGAATCCTACAGATCCCGGCAACACCAAGACCACCAAGACCGTTACGACCACGACGAGCACCACATCCAAGATCCCCAACACGGGTGACCGCACGCTCGCCATCGTCGCGAGCTTGGGAATCGCCGGGGGCATCATCGTTGCAGCCGCGTTGATGTTCATCAAGCGTCGCGCATAGCGCAGCGCAAACACCCTAGAGGGCGCCACGGCCACACAGCCGTGGCGCCCTCTTTTTTGCGCGCAACGCAAAACGGCCCCGCCAAAAACGCACGGCGGGGCCGCGAAGCAAAGGTACCCCCTCCGGCGACGTGCAAAAAGGCGAGTTTTCAGCATTTCCCAGTGGCTCCGAGGCGTCTCAGGGGCTCCTCAGAGAGCCATAAAGCAAAAACGGCCCCCGTTTTGGCGTTTTCAGAGCCAAAACGGGGGCCGTTCCGTGCCGCAAGGGCGATAACGAGGCCCCTCTTTGCTGAAAAGTCGCATTTTTGCACGTCGCCGGAGGGGGTGCCTTTGCTTACGGCAGGATATGGAAGCCCAGGGCGGCGATATCCTTGGCAAAACCGCGCACGGTATCGAGCGAAACCTCGTACGGATCACGGCCGATGTTCTTGCGCTTGGCCAGGATGCTATTGGGCACCGTAATGATCTGGCAACCGCATCCTTCCGCCTGGTAAATATTGATAAGCTCACGCGTGGACGCCCACAGGACCTCGCAGTTGGGCTTGGCGGCGGCCTTCTTGACCGACTCCGTCATAAACGGAATGGGGTCGACGCCGGTGTCGGCGATGCGGCCGGCAAAGAGCGAGATGATGGACGGCGTCTCGGCGTCAACGGCCTCGACCATCTCGTCGACCTGCGTAGGCGTAAAGATGGTGGTGACGTTGACCTTGATGCCGTCGGCAGAAAGCGTACGGACCAGCTCGACGGTGGACTCGCCCTTGGTGGTCACGCACGGAATCTTGACGTAGACGTTATCGGCCCAGGTGGCAATTTCGCGCGCCTCGACCTCCATGGTCTCGACGTCGTCGGCAAAGACCTCAAACGACACGGACACATCGGTGATGTGGGCCAGAACCTCCTTGGCAAACGCACGGTAATCCGTCACGCCGCCCTTTTTCATAAGGGACGGATTGGTCGTGAAGCCCTGAACGTTGCCGTTCTCGCACATGTCGAGCATGCCCTCGAGGTTTGCACCGTCAGCGAACACCTTGATTGCCATCTGCCTGATTCCTTTCGTTTGCATATGGGCGTTGAGCTGCTAAACACTTTACCTATGTTTATCAAGGCGTGAACTGCGGTTATTTACCTTCTCGGTGAACGGTTTTACGGTTTTACCATTTTTATATCAACGCCCCAGTGGCAAAACGTTTTTGCCATTCATTGCGTTTGATTCCACTCACGGCGCAGAGACGATGCTTCGTCAACACGTTTTCACAACCACTCCAAAACAAAAAGCGGTGACGCCTCATTTGAGACGTCACCGCTTCCGTGTAGGAGCCGGTTATCGGAGCTCCGCCCGATTAGGGCTTAACGTATGCCTGGATTACTCTTCCTCAACGTGGTTGATCACAGCGCCCTTGGTGTGGATGAAGTTGGGGACAAAGGCAACGATCAGAAGGACAGCGAGAATCGCGTAGACACCGGTGGTACCGAAGGCCTCGGCAGCGCGGCCGAGCGTAATACCAATGACGGAGAAGTCAAAGTCGCCGAACGTGGTGTTCTTGAAGCCGAAGACATCAAGAACGGGCAGGAGCAGAGCAGGGGCAAAGGTGATGAGCAGGCCGTTGACGAAAGCACCGAGTGCTGCACCCTTGCGACCGCCGGTAGCATTGCCGTAGATGCCGGCAGTGGCGCCGCAGAAGAAGTGGGGAACCATGCCCGGGATGATGAAGATGCCCAGGGTAGCGCCCACGATGAACATACCGACCACGCCACCGATAAAGGAGGCAACAAAGCCGAGGATGACGGCAGTGGGAGCGTAGGGGAAGAAGACGGCGCAGTCGACAGCGGGGATGGCACCGGGGATCAGCTTGTTGGAGATACCCTGGAAGGCCGGGACCAGGTCGGCAAGGATCATGCGGACGCCGTTGTAGACGATGGTGACGCCAACGGCGAAGGACAGAGCGCAGGTCAGGGCATAGACAATCACGTTGTCGCCGCCAGCGGTCTCAGTAACAACTGCAGGGTCTGCAATGTAGGCAGCAAAAGCAGTCACCAGGTAGAAGAAGGCCATGGTAAGAGCCGTGGAGATGGTGGTATCGCGCAGGAAGGCATACTTCTCGGGAACCTCGATCTTCTCGGTACTGTTCTCCTCGGCGTCCTTGGCAAACAGCGTACCGACTGCAGCGGAGATATAGTAGGCGAGCGAGCCGAAGTGACCCATGGCGATCTCGTCGCCATCCGTAACCTTCTCGGTGAAACGCTGGCCGACGGCGGGAAGCATGGCGCTCACGAGGCCCAGGAACATACCGCCCACAATGATAAGCTGGACATCCTCGAAGCCAGATGCCTGCAGAACAGCAGACAGCAGGCAAGCCATGAACATGCTGTGATGGCCCGTCAGGAAGATGTACTTAAACTTGGTAAAGCGAGCAATGATAATGTTCACGACGTAGCCGAGAATCAGGATCATCATGGTCTGAACGCCGAGGACGCTCTGGGCCATCGAAACGACGACCTCGTTGTTGGGCACGACGCCGGTGATGTGGAAACCGGTCTCGATGAAGGTACCCAGCGGAGCAAGGTTCTCCTGAACAACAGCGGCGCCAGCGGACAGCATGATGTAGCCAAGGATCGGCTTCAGGGTGCCCGTCATCACCTTGTGGGCGGGACGCTTAAGCGCGACAAGGCCGACAAAAGCGAACAGGCCCATAATCCATGCTGGCTTGGTCAGAATCGATTGGATAAACTCAAGTATGGGAAGGATGACTTGCATCTGGGCTTCCTTTCTTTTTAACGTGGGCGCGTTTCCCTCTTCCACAGGGAACCGCCCTTTTTTGTGCCGCTTTAGGCGTTAGCGGCTGCCGCCTTGATTGCCTCGAGGGCGTCTTCGCGGATCTTCTTCTTGTTCACATAGCTGCGAACGATCACAACGTTACCGTGAAGCTCGGGGGCGAGTTCCTTAACGGTAATGAACAGATCCGGATTTGCGGAAGAAGCACCGTTCAGGTCCATAGACTCAACGTCGGCCTTGATGCCCTCCTCCTCGCAAAGCTCCTCGACTTTGCCAGCGAGCATCAGGCTGGACCCGATGCCGTTTCCGCATACGGTGATGATATGCATGGCAACCTTCCTCTCCTACACGTGACGGGTTTCCCGTCTATCCAAAAGCGGCGACGCATCGCCGTGCCATTAAGGCCTAAAAGAATGAACGCATGGTCTCCAGAACCTGCTCGGGCGTATCGCACGCGCTGAGCTTGGCAACGCAGTCCTCGTCCTCGAACATCTGCGAAAGCTCCGCCAAGCAGCCAAGATGGGCCTTGGGGTCGGGCGCGCAGATGCCCACGAGCACGTGAACCGGATCGAAATCCTCATGTCCAAACGCAACCGCAGGATCAAGCGTGACGATGCAGATTCCCGCTTCGCTCACGTTGCCATCGGCCTGGGCATGGGGCATGGCGATGCCCTCTTCCAGAACCATATAGGGACCAAATTTGTGAACCGATGAAATCATGGCGTCGACATAGCTCTGGTCGCATTTGCCGGCGTCTACGAGCAACTTGCCGCACGCCTTGATCGCCTCCTCCCAATCGGAGGCCTCGACATGGCAGGCAACAAGCTCGGGCTTAAGAAGATCGGTCAGCATGCTCGTCCCCTACTCCTCGGGCAGGATGTGAAAACCAAGCGCCTGAATGTCGCGGGCAAAGCCCTTGACCGTATCAAGCGAGTACTCAAGCAAATCTTTCCCGAAATTCTTGCGCTTGGCAAGAAGGGCATTGGGGACCGTGATGATCTGGCAGCCAACAGACTCTGCCTGGAAGATGTTGAGCACCTCACGCGTGGACGCCCAGAGAACCTCGGCAGCGGGCTTAACGGCGGCCTTCTTTACGGACTCTGCCATGAGGGGCAGCGGATCAACGCCGGTATCGGCGATACGACCGGCGAAGATGGACAGAATAGAGGGGGTCTCGGCAGAAACGGCATCAACGAACTCGTCGACCTGCTCGGGCGTGAAGATGGTGGTGACATTCACCTTGATACCATCGGCGGAAAGACGCTTGACCAGCGCGGCGGTGGACTCGCCCTTGGTGTTGAGCGCCGGGATCTTAACGTAGACGTTGTCCGCCCAAGTTGCAATCTCGCGAGCCTCGGCCTCCATACCCGCCTCGTCGTCGGCAAACACCTCAAAAGAGACCGACACATCGGTGATGTGCTCAAGAACCGTCTTGGCAAAAGCGCGGTAGTCAGTCACGCCACCGGCCTTCATAAGGGAAGGATTGGTCGTGAAGCCCTGAACGTTGCCATTGTCATGCATGTCAAGCATGCCCTCGAGGTTAGCGCCGTCGGCAAACACCTTGATTGCCATGTTCGGTCCTTTCTCATCTATCACTATTGCTATCGAAAGCTTTTTTCTTTGTTTCAAAAGCTTCTCGGCTTTCTTTTATAAACTATTTCAAAAGCTATCGAAAGCTCAATTGTCAACTTTCCGCGAACGGTCGATTATCGGGCGTGAACGTATCTCTTTTCGGCAACACTTTCAGAACAAAACTCTTTATAGGCCATTTACGTGCACGCCATCCGCTACTTATGATGTAAGAACATGCCATATCATTCATTTTGTTCATTCGATTATGCCTTGTTCTTTTCATATCGATACGTTATATTTCGAATACGAAAGGCATTTCTTTTGCCTTTCGTTCAAAAGGAGCGACTTATGGCATCAACTTCAGACCTTTCTCCGGCCGAACGTCAGCGATTTATCATGAACTGGCTGGCCGAAAAGCCAAATATCTCGGTATCCGACATCGTTCGCCGCTTTTCGGTTTCGGAAGTTACCGCGCGACACGACCTCGTCTCGCTGGAATCGGAAGGCAAATTGCGTCGCGTACGTGGCGGAGCGGTATCGCTTTCTCGTTCCAATGCCATTTCGTATCCCGAAGAGCGCATCAATGTCCAGGTCGAGGCCAAGGAGGCAATCGCCGCGACCGCGGCAACCCTTGTTGACGATGGTGACGTTCTGGTGATTGACATCGGCACCACGGCCTTTTACTTCACTAAAGCCCTCATGGACAAACGCGATATCACCATCATCACCGGCGATCTTGCCATCGCAAACTATGCCAGCTTTAATCTGCCCAATGCTTCGGTAGTGCTGCTGGGCGGCTCCGTGCGCAAGGGTCACCTCTATCTCGCGGGCGCGCTGACGCTCGACTGCATGAGTAAGCTTCATGCCGACAAGGCATTTGTGAGCGCGGACGGATTCCATCCCGACCACGGCTTTACCGTCGAGCATGACTTCTCGGCCATGATCAAGCGCACGTATCTGACCAACTCAAACCAGGGCTACATGATGGTTGACCAGGGAAAGTTCAACAAGACCAGTTTTTATCAGTCTGCTCAGATCGATGACCTCGATGGCATCATCGTTGATGGAGACAACGAGGGCATCATGACAGCGGCAATCGAGAGCAGCCGCAGTCATCCCAAGCTCTATTTTGCAAAATAACTCAAATGGCCGGTTCGCCCACAGTGAGGGCGAACCGGCCATTTAATTAGATCAAACCGAAATGCTGCATCGCCGTAACGGTGCCGTCGTGCGCGACGTCGTCGGTCACGTAGTCGGCGACCGCCTTGACCTCGGGCATGGCGTTGCCCATGGCTACAGCCGTCTCCACGGCGGCGAGCATGCCCAGGTCGTTACCCGAATCGCCAAAACCAAAAGTGCACGCATTACCCGCACGGCCCAGATACTCCAGCGCTCGCGCCACGCCCACGCCCTTATCGATGCCCTTGGGGCTCAGCTCGCGGTTTTCCCCGCCGGTGTTGCACAGCTCAAAGTTGCGTTCGATAAAGCCGTCGTCGTTGGCCACGCGCCCCAGGCTAGGTGCATTCAGGCACACCTTGCCCACGCGCAAACGACCGTCGACGCGCATTTCCTCGACGCTGTGCACCACGCCGGCGCCTAGCAGAAATGACTGTTCGACACCAACTGGCTCAAGTGAATAGGTGGCACCGTTCGTCTCGAACAACGCCTCGCCGCCCGCCACAGAAATGCGACGCGCGAGCTCCGCGATAACATCCTCGTCAAAGCAGTCCTCATGCACCACGCGGCCCTCGACCTCGAGCGTGGCACCCGCCATGGCCACGATACCCGCAGGCTCCAGTGCGCGCAGGCTATCGGCGATGAGCCACAGGGGACGACCCGTGCAAATAAACGCCTTGTGCCCCGCATCGCGCAGACGATGAAACGCCTCGATGACCGCCTGCGAGGGGCGAACCGCCGAAAAGTCCTTGTCGGTCATATCGTCGGGATCGAACGACGTCAGCGTGCCGTCCACATCAAAAAACAGCACAGCGGAATCGGGGCACGCATCAATCATATGGGTTCCTTTCGGGGGCGAGAGCAAACGAAGCATCCATCATATAATGGAGCGACGCAACCAGAGAGGTCACCCATGGAATTTTACGCAAGCTGCCCCGAGGGCTTTGAATCCGCACTCGCCGACGAGCTCAAGCGGCTCGGGCTTTCGCATGTCCGCCGCCTGAAGGGCCGCGCTACATTTGAGGGCGAGCTCGAAGAGGGCTACCGCGCATGCCTGTGGTCGCGCCTGGCGAGCCGCGTGTTCGTGGTACTCGGGCGCTTTGAGGCGCAGGATGCCGACGAGCTGTACGACAGCGTTTACGACATCGCCTGGGAGACCATCATCCGCCCCGGCGCCACCATCGCCATCACCGCCCGCGGCGTGACCGAGCAGCTGCGCAACACGCGCTTCTCGGCCCTGCGCGCCAAGGACGCGCTGTGCGACCGTCTGGCCGAGACCACGGGCCGTCGCGCCGATGTCGACGCCGCCGACCCCGACGTTCACCTGCTGCTTTCGCTGCGTCAGCGCCGCGCGAGCATCAGCCTGGACCTTTCGGGCGATCCGCTGTTCAAGCGCCTGCCGCCTGCCGCGACCCGCGCCGGCGAGGGCACGCATGTGCTGCGCCCCGACTACGCCGCGCTGGTGTTGGCGCAGGTCGGCTGGACCGCGCTGTGCGAGCGCGAGCTGACAGCCGACGATTACGAGAATGAGGCCCTGCCCACGCTGATCGACGCCTCGTGCGCCGGCGGCGGTCTGCTGCTGGAGGCCGTGAATATCCTGACCGACCGCGCCCCGGGCGCCGCCCGCGAGCACTGGGGTTTTGAGGGTTGGCAGCTGCACGACGCTACCCTGTGGGAGCAGCTGCGCGCCGAGGCACGCGAGCGCGAGACCGCAGCGCGCGAGCGCCAGGCGCGCATCGTTGCCGTGGACATCGATCCCGCCGCCCGCAAGACCGCCGAGCGCATGGTCAAGTGCGCCGGCTACAAGCGCTTTGTCGATTTTTGCGCCGCCAAGCCCGCCACCGTGCTGGATCATGCGGGCGCTGTCGCCGGCGCCGCCATCGTCGCGGACACTACCGAGACGCAGCTGTCGCTCATGCACGACGCCATGACGCTCATCGGCGAGCTGCGCCGCGCGCCCGAGCTTACTTCGGCACCGGTCGCCGCGCTCACCCGCGACGGCCTTATGGCCCGCGCGCTCCACGCCGAGCCCGAGCGCTCCATCGCCGTCATGCCCAATAACGAGGAGGCCGCTATCGAGGTTTGGCCCTCGCTCGACCATGCCGCCGCGGCGTTTGAAGCCGCGACCGGCGCGGATGCCGAGGGCGAGGCTGCGGATGCCGGCGATGCCGATGATACGAGCAGCGCCGCGCCCGCCATGCCCGAGCCCGCCGCCACGCTCGACCTGGGCGACGGCAAGCCGCTGCCCGTGCTCATCCCCGAGTCCGAGCAGTTCGCCAACCGCCTGCGCAAGAACGCCCGCCTGCGCCGCAAGTGGGCCAAGCGCGAGGGCGTGAGCTGCTACCGCGTCTACGATGCCGACCTGCCCGATTACTCCGCCGCCATCGACCTGTACGAGGGCTGTCCACAGACGCCGGGCCGCTGGCTCGTCATCGCCGAATACGCCGCACCCAAGACCATCGACCCCGCTCTGGCCCAGGCCCGCATGCTCGACATCCTGGCCATCGCGCCGCGCATCCTGGATGTCCCCGCCGAGCACGTGCACGCCAAGGCCCGCATGCGCTCGCGCGGCGGCTCGCAGTACGGCAAGCAGGGCGCCGGCAAGGGCGGCTCGGGCGAGCGCGCCAACATCGCGCGCCGCCGTCTGCCGCTCATCGAGGAGGGCGGCCTCACCTTTGCCGTCAACTTTGACGACTACCTGGACGTCGGCATCTTCCTGGACCACCGCGTCACCCGCGACCTGGTACGCGAGCACGCCAAGCAGGCGCGCCGTTTCCTCAACCTGTTCGCCTACACCGGCACCGCCACCTGCTACGCGGCCGATGGTGGCGTCGAGGAGACCGTGACGGTCGACCTCTCGAACACCTACCTGGACTGGGCCGAGCGCAACATGCGCCAGAACGGTTTTGTGGGGCCGCAGCATCACTTTGTGCGCGACGACGTGCTCGCCTGGATTCGCGACCAGCGCCAGACGCGCAACCGCTGGGACCTGATCTTTGTCGACCCGCCCACGTTCTCGAACTCGTCCAAGATGGGCCGCCGCACCTGGGATGTCCAGCGCGACCATGTTGAGCTTTTGGCCGGCGTATCGCGCCTGCTCGCGCAGGGCGGCCATGCCATCTTTAGCTGCAACCTGCGCGGCTTCCGTCCCGAAACGCGCAAGCTCGCACGCGCGGGCGTGGTGCTGGAGGACATTACGGCACAGACCATCCCCGAGGACTTCGCGCGCAACCAGAAGGTGCACCACTGCTATATCGTGCGCCGTCTGCCCATCGAGGACGCCATGGCCGAGGTCGGCTTTAGCGCCGAGGAGATTGCCGAGCGCGTCGAGGAGCTACGCAACCCCGAGGCCCGCAAGCCTCGTGCAGCAGCGCCCCGTTCGATGCCCGCCGGCGACGGCAAGCCGCACGGCAACGGCAGCCCCTCCCCCGCCGGCAAACCAAAAAAGAAGAAGTTCTACGCCAGCAAGCCCAAGGGCAAATAAAAAAGTTGCGGTGGAATATGGACTGTTTGGCCGCCAAACAGGCCATTTCCGTCCGTATTTCACCGCAACTCATGAGGGGATGTGGGCGATGGGCTAGCCTTGGGTGACTAGGCGATAGCCGATGCCTACGTGAGTTTGGATGTAGCGCGGGTGTGCAGGGTCCGCTTCGATCTTTTTGCGCAGCGTGCCCATGAAGACGCGCAGGCTCGCCAGGTCGCTCTTGGTGGCCGTGCCCCAAATCTCGTGCAGGATAAACTGGTGCGTCAGCACCTTGTCGGCGTTGTGCGCCAGCAGGCAAAGCAGCTTGTACTCGATGGGTGTCAGGTGCAGTTCTTCGCCATCCATCGTGGCGATGCCGGCGTCGTAATCAATATGCAGCTCGCCGGTATCGAACGCGCCCTCGGACGAACCCACACCTATCTGCACATACGAAAGGCGCCTGAGCGTGGTGCGGATACGCGCGAGCAGCTCCTCGACCGAAAACGGCTTGGTCAGGTAATCGTCGGCACCGGCGTCGAGCGCGCGGATCTTGTCCGCGTCCTCGCTGCGCGCCGAGACCACGATGATCGGCATGCCCGACCATGCGCGCACCGACTCCACTACCTTGACGCCGTCCATATCAGGCAGACCCAGATCGAGCAGCACAATGCTCGGCGCCTGTGACGAGGCGGCGGCGATGGCGGCATGGGCGGTCTCCACGGCCATATGGCGCAGACCATGCGCCTCGAGTGCGGCAACGATGAGGCTGCGGACGGCGGGATCGTCCTCAACGACCAAGATGAGCGGTTTCACAGCAGAGTTCGGCACGGCGCTACTCCTTATCAAACGAAACATCGGCAGCGGGAAGCTCGATCGTAAAGACCGAGCCGTGCGAATCCGCCGCGGCAACTTCTATGCTACCGCCATGCGCCAGCGCAATGGAGCGGCAGAGCGAAAGCCCCAGGCCCACGCTGCGACGGCTGTCGGCCAAACCATGGTTGGCGGTGTAGAACGACTCAAAGATGCGCTCGCGGTCCTCGGGCGCGATGCCCGGCCCGTCGTCGGCGACCGAGCACGTCACGCGCCCCTCGTCGACGCCAATCGAAATCACGATATGTGAGCCCGCCGGCGTATACGTGATGGCGTTGTTTACCAGGTTCACCACAAGTTGCACCATCAGGCGCGCGTCGACGTTGACGAGCGCCGGTTCGTCGCACGCGACCACCTTGAGGTCGTGTTCGCGCACGGCAGGGTTCACGTGGCGCAGCGCCTCCTCGACAATATCGTCCATGAGCTCGAGCGTGGTCGACAGATGCATGCCGCCGCCCTCCAGCTTAGTGATGGCAAGCAGGTTCTCGACGGTGGCGTTGAGCCACAGCGCATCCGAGCGAATGGACAGCAGCATGTTGCGACGCGTCTGGGCGTCGAGCACCGCCGTGCCGGTTGAGCCCTGGTCGAGCAGCACGTCAGCATTGCCCGAGATGCTCGTGAGCGGCGTGCGCAAATCGTGCGAGATGGAGCGCAGCAGGTTGGCACGCAGCTGCTCGTTTTTGGCGAGCACCGCTGCCTCCTCGCGTGCCTCCATGGCGCGGGCGCGATCGAGCGCGAGCTCGCCTTCGCTCACGATGGCGTCGGCCAGCATCCGTTCCTCGTGCGTCAGCACATCGGGCTCGGCAACGACAGCCAGCACGCCCACCACCGAGGCGGGGTCACTCGAGCGCACGATGCTGTCGCCCGAGCGCACCGTCAGGTAGATGCCATAGAACGCCGAACCGCCAAACGTGGCGTCGAGCGGCGTTCCCACGTAGGCCGAAGCCGAGAGCAGCGGCGGCATCTGGGGCGCCAGATGGTGCACCGGCGCGGCATCGCCCACCGCCGTATAGGTCGCGCGCGGCAGCAGGTCATCATCCTCGGTATCGGCGCTGTACCACACGACCGGGCAGCCCGAAAGGCGCGCCAGCTGCGTGGCCATGGCATGCACAATCTGCGGCTCGTCGGCGCAGCGCTGCAACATGCGGTTGGTTTCGAGCACCATCTGCGTACGGCGGTCGCTAGCAGCGGCCTGTGCCAAGGCACGGCGCAGTGCCAGCGCGATTGAACTCGACACGAGCGAGACCAAAAACATGATTACGAACATGCCGGGATAGATGCGGTCGATAAACGTCAGCGAATACCGGGGGTCGATAAACAAAAAGTTGTAGAGCGCCACGGCGGCGGCAGACGTGAGCAAGCAGTACAGGCGGCTCCAGGTAAAAAACGCGCACAGCTGCACGGCAAGCACGTAGACGATCATAATGCTAGGGGCAATTCCGGGGTGGTCGAGCAGCGCGCCGATAACCGTCGCCGCCAGCAACAACCCCGCCGAGACGCCAAGATCGTACAGGGGACCGCGCCGCGTCTGCGTCGAACGTCTCCACCAAAAGTTATCGGCAAGATCGCTATCCACCCGAGCGTCCATGCGCACCGCGCCCTCCCTCAAAACAAAAACCACCACGAAGGGGACAGGCACCTTTGTGGTGGTTTCCCTCGTGGTGGTTTCTAGTGTAAAGCCTTTACAGTCTGCGGTCGCTAGACAAACAGCACGTGCGCGAGCAAGGCGCAAACGCACGCCGCGGCAAATACCAGCGCCACGACCGAGATCACGCGATCGGCCATGTCCATGTTGGCGCGATTCGTAAAGAACCGATCCTCGGCGGCGTCGATGCCCGCCTCGTGCATAAGCTCCGCCGCAATCTCGCGACCGTCGAGCACCTTTGCATCCATGGTTTCCTCCCGGGACTCAATCCCTGTCATTACCAACCTATCCTTCGCAGCCAAAGCCCAAGCAGTTGCTACGGGCGCTCGTTGGGCGCCAGGCGCTGCATCTTGTTCACGGCCTTGAACTTGGTGAACAGCGGCACATACTCAAAGCTCACGTTGGAGTTCTCCAGGCCGTACCAGCGCGCGGGCGTGCCGGCGGCGCGGCGGATGATGTACTTGAGCGTGATGGCCGTGCGCTCGCTGGGCTCCACGTCGCTCTCGGGCGCCAGCAGCTTGCGGATCATGACGAACTTGAACGTGCCGATGTTGCCCGGGTCCTTGTAGACCGAGTAGTCGTGCTTTTGCGCGGGCAGCTCGCCGGTGGCGGCAAGATCCTGAACGACCTGGCGCAGGTAGGCATTGACGCGCTGGTTGACCTTATAGCCCAGGTACAGATGCACGCGGAACACGTAGTCGGTGTCGAACGTCTCGACCGAATAGGCAAACGTGTATGGCTCGTCCATGGTCTCGACGTTCACAAACCACCAGGCGCGGGCGCGCTTGGGATGCTTGTCCAGAATCGAGTAGACGATGTCGCGGTCAATGTAGTCGGTATGGGTGTCCTTGGTGAGGTACACGATGTTGTCGCTCATGCGCTCGTAGCGGTCGTCGTCACGCAGGCGCTTGAGCTGCGGCAGGTAGCTGCGCAGCGGCAGCAGCGTAAACTGGCGCTGCTCGACCGCCGTGCCGTTGTACCAGCACACCATGACGCCCATGATGAGCGCGGCCATGAGGATGGTGAAGTAGCCGCCGTGGAAGAACTTGGTGAGCGAACTCACAAAGAAGAAGCCCTCAAGCAAAAGGAAGAAAGCGGCGAAGACCCACGGTGCGACCTTGAGCTTGCGCTCCTCGTGCAGGTAGAAGAAGAGCAGCAGCGTGGTGCACATCATGGTGAGCGTAATGGCCAGGCCGTAGGCGGCCTCCATGTGTGCCGAGTTTTGGAACAGCAGCACCACGATGACGCAGCCCACGAGCATGACGTTGTTGACCATGGGAATGTAGAGCTGGCCCTTGGTCTCGGCCGGATAGAAGACCTGCATGTGCGGCATGAGGTCCAGACGGCTGGCCTCGGACACCAGCGAGAACGCGCCGGTGATGAGTGCCTGCGAGGCGATGATGGCCGCGATGGTGGAAAGGCCGACGGCAAACGGGCGCAGGCCGGGAGCGAGCATCTGGTAGAACGGGTTGAGGTCGGCAATGCCCATGAGCTCGGGGTTGGCAGCATTGTTGATAAGCCAAGCGCCCTGGCCCATGTAGGACAGCAGCAGGCAGCACTTAACAAACGGCCAGGTGGCGTAGATGTTGCCGCGGCCCACATGGCCCATGTCGGAGTAGAGTGCCTCGGCGCCGGTGGTGGCGAGGAAGCAGCTGCCCAAGATCATGATGCCCGCGTGGTTGTTGGGGCTCAGCAAAAAGGCAATGCCGCGCACCGGGTTGAGGCACAGCAGCACGGCGGGATGCTGGAAGACAAAAAACAGACCCGTGCCGCCCAAGAACAGGAACCACAGCGTCATGATGGGGCCAAAGGCATGACCGATCTTGGCCGTACCGATGCGCTGCACCAAGAAGAGCACGATGATAATGGCAAGCGTGATGGCGACAACGCGACCCTGGTCATCGCCCAGTACGGCATGGACCGCGGGAATGGTGCGCAGGCCCTCGATGGCCGTGGTAACGGTAACGGCCGGCGTCAGGATGCCGTCGGCAAGCAACGCGGCACCGCCCAGCATGGCGGGGATGATGAGCCACTTGCCGCAGCGCTTGACCAGGCTGTACAGGGCGAAGATGCCGCCCTCGCCGTGGTTGTCGGCGCGCAGCGAGATGAGCACGTACTTGATGGTCGTCAGCAGCGTAACCGTCCACACGACAAGGGAGAGCGCACCGAGCACGAACTCCTCCGTGACGCTTCCGATGCCGCCGTTGCCGGCAACGAGCGCCTTGGTTACATACATGGGGCTGGTGCCGATATCGCCGTACACCACGCCCAGCGTGACGAGCATCGCCGAGATGCTCACCGGGATCGCAGCGTGCGATGCCGCGTCTTTGGCCTTTTGTTCCATGAGCCGGTTTCCTTCCCAACTTTAATATTCGAAGGGATTATAGGTAATCGGCCCATGGTTGCACGGCACTGTTTCCCAGCTAGATAAACATTTATGCGGCCTTTATGCCACTGCGACGATATGGAATGTGACAAAGGGACAACAAAGGAACGGCCCCCTTGCCACATTGGTTATTTGCCGAGCCAGTTTTTGAACCACCACTCCATGGAGCGGCTCATCTCGGCCATAAAGGGACTCGTGTGCTTGCGCGTATAGATGTCCACCACGCGCTCCCCCACCTCGCGGGCATGCGGACGGAACATCGCGTCCATCTCGGCCACCTGAGCATCCATGGTCGCGGCGTCGGCGCGACAGTAACGCTCCTCGTGCACCAGGTTCACCACGGGATGCGCGATCGCCGGGCGCTTCTTACGGGGCGTGCCGATGATGAGCATCGACAGCGGCATGGTGTAGGGCGGCAAATCGAGCAGCGCGGCAACCTCCTCGGCGTTCTCGACGATGTCGCCGATGTAGCAGCTCCCCAGCCCCAGGGCCTCGGCGGCGACCACGGCGTTTTGCGCGGCGATCACGGCGTCCTGCGCCGCGATGGCAAAGTCGCCCAGACCCGGCGCGCGGCGGGGTTGCTTGCCCGTGCGTTCGACGAACTCGGGCTCAAAGCAGCCCACATGCTCAAACAGGTCAATCCACTTGGCGTAGTCGACCACAAATATAAGCGCCCACGGCGCCTTGGCGATCATGGGCTGGTGGTCGCACAGGTCGGCCAAGCGGTCGAGCGTGGCCTGCTCGCGAATGCTCACGATGGAGTACATCATCATGGCGCCTGCCGACGGCGCGCGGCTCGCCGCGTGCAGGATCGCCGCGCGCTGCTCGTCGGTCACCGCCACGGGGAGCTCGTCATCATCGCGCGCAAAGGCACGTGTGGAAGAACGTTGCTCCAAGATGTCCAGCACCGCGTTGCCCGTAGCTTCGACCGGATAGCCGCCGGCGTCCACGCCCACGACACCACCGCAGCACTCAACGTCCGTCTTGCAAACTTGCTCGTTCATCGCCTCATCCTCGCCAATTCTTTAAGAAGCCTTTACGTTTCCGTGTAATTCCCGTCCATTATCGCGCAGGTCGACACTCCATTGCGCAACACCGCCACACCCGCGCGTTATTATGGCTGGTTGTTGTGCGCAGCCCTCAAATGCTGCGCATATCTTGGTAACAATCGGGTAAACCCCCGCTTTCGTAGGTTCTAAGTTTGTGAGGAGTCTCAGCATGTTCGCAGCCGCTATCTCGCTCGTCGGTCTTGCGGCGACCGTCTACCTTGTTTTGCGCGAAGCCAAGGCCATTCGCGCGCAGTCGGGCGCCGTCGCCAAGAGCGCTCTTGGATGGAGTGTCGCCTTTGGCCTGTTCCAGCTCTTTTTGACCGTCTGGGGCGCCATTGGCCTCGTGGCGCAAAACGAGCCGCTCGCCTTTGTGATGCTCATCCTGACCAACGCCATCCTCACCGGATGCGCCTGGGCAAGCATCGCGCGCGATCGCATCGCCCCGCGCGTCTTTGCGTTCGCCTCGACCGACGCCCCCGCCCCCACGGGCAAGCTCGCCCGCCTGCGCGGCGCCTTTGTGGGCAAGCCGCTTGTCGCCGCCGTACTGTTCCTGCTGCTCGCCGGCGTCTTTGCGCTGCTGGGCATGGAGGTCTCGTCCAACCACGACTTTACCTGGGTCTACCCCCTGTGCATCTTGCTCGAGTGGGCCATCATCACCGCGCTCATGGCCGGCCTGTTCTTCCTGTTTCAGCGCCACGGCGCAGCTCCGGCCGTCCTGGCCTTCGCCCTCTTTGTCCTGGGCATTGCCGAGTTCTTCGTCATCACGTTTAAATCCATGCCCATCCAGCCGGGCGACCTTTCGGCCATCTCCACCGCCGCCGCGGTCGCCGGCAACGGCTACACCTTCTCGATCTCGCTGTTTTGCGTGCTGTCGATGGGCTTTACCGCCATCTCGATGCTGCTGTGCGAGTACGCCGGCATCGTGGCGCCGCACCGCCAGAAGGGTGCCGCCAACGCCAAGCGCATGCTGCTCACCAACCTGCTCGTGGCCGTGCTGTGCCTGGGCGGCGTGACTGCACACGTCACACTCATCGACTACTACAACACCCTGGGCATCACCGTGTACACCTGGCGCCCGCTCGAGAGCTACTGGCGCGAGGGCTACCTGCCTGCCTTCATTAGTGCCGCGCAGTCCATCAAGCCGCCTAAACCCGCCGACTACTCCGTCGATGACGCCAAGGCCACGCTCAAAAAGTACGCCAAGGCCTACGACAAGTCCGACGCCGCCAAGAGCGACGAGCGCGCCGCAGCAAAGGAGCAGTTCGATAGCGAGAAGCCCACGGTCATCGCCATCATGAACGAGACGTTCTCGGATCTGTCGATCTACCAGAACATGCGTGCCGGCTACGAGGGCCCGCAGTACTTTAAGAGCCTGTCCAACTGTCTCAGCCGCGGCAAGCTCTACGTGAGTGCCTACGGCGGCGGCACCGCCAATACCGAGTTTGAGTTCCTGACCGGCAACTCCATGGCCAACCTGGGCTCGGGCGTGTACCCATACACCATCTACAACATGGAGACGACCGAGAATCTGGCCGAGCAGTTCAAGTCGCTCGGATATTCCACCACGGCCATGCACCCCAACCACGCGACCAACTGGAACCGCGAGAACGTCTACAAGGACTTTGGCTTTGACCAGTTCCTGTCCATCAACGACTTCCAGGGCGCCGATACCCTGCGCGGCATGGTGACCGACCAGGCGACCTACGACAAGATTCTTGAGCTGCTCGACCAGAACGCCGACCCACAGTTCATCTTTGACGTGACCATGCAGAACCACTCGGGCTACGACACGGGTCTGCTGCCGATCGACAAGCAGATGCATCTGAACATCGACACGACCGACCTGGACGCCAAGACCGTCGAGGACGGCACGCTCTCCGATGTCGACGAGTATGTCTCGTGCATCGAGCAGTCCGACCAGGCGCTGCGCTACTTCCTCAACGCCCTGAGCAAGCTCGACCGCAAGGTGGTCGTGGTGTTCTGGGGCGACCACCAGCCGTTCTTCCCGTCCAAGTTCAACGACAAGTGGTTTACCGACGAGGATGACGCCACCCACCAGGAGCGCCTGTGGCAGACCGACTACATCATCTGGGCTAACTACGACGTCGCCGGCTGCGACCAGACGAGCGAGACCGATGACCTGTCCACCAACTACCTGTCCACCCAGCTCATGCAGCTGATCGGCGCACCCCTCTCCGACTACCAGAAGGCGCACATGACGCTGCGCGAGTCGCTGCCCGCCATCAACTCCGTGGGCTACGAGGACGCCAGCCTGCGCTGGGCGCTCTCCTCCAACGTCACCGGTGACGATGCCGTCGCCGCCGCTGCCACCAAGGCACGTGAGGATTACGCCAAGATGCAGTATTACGAGATGTTCCGCGACGGCAAGAACGTCTACACCGAGCACTTCCAGACCGAGGCCAACGAGACCGACCCCAACCTGGCACCGGGTACTACTAAGATCAAGTAGCGGGTCCTTCGACCTGGTTCGTCTGCCCGGCGGCGCGGAATGTAAGGTTCCCTGCTCGGGCAGTCCTGCTCGCACGGAGAGCACATTAAGTGCTCTCCGGCTCGTGCGGAACTCGCGATGAACCTTACATTCCGCGCCGCCGGGCAGACGCCTTGTTGTTGGGACGTGGCTTGTCTTGGGAGTATCTGCAACATATATAAATTGAAGGCCACGTTATGTGGCCTTCTTTGTTTGCGGAAAGTGTGTCCCGGAATTTGCCTTCGGAGTGGGACGCAGTTTCCGCCTGAGGGCCCGTTGGGAAAGTGTGTCCCACTTTGGGGGCTGATTCTGGGATGGATTTTCCGCTAGGCACTCAATGGGAAAGCTCGTCCCACTTTAAGAGCAAAAACTGGGATGGACTTTCCGGTTGAAGCTCAACGGGAAAGCGTGTCCCGGTTTAGAGGCTAATTGTGGGATGTAGTTTCCCGTTGAGGTGCCTTTGGGAAAGTGTGTCCCGGTCTGGGCGTTCATTCTGGAATGCGGTTTCATTTTGCCGAGTCTTTACTCAATAGAAAACCCGGGTAGCCAAGTTGTTGGCTGCCCGGGTTTTTGGGTTGTCGATATGTTCGACTGGCTACTAGTGGGTCTTGCGACGCTTGATCAGCATGACGAGGGCTATCACTACGAGCGTTGCTCCCGCTGCTGCTGCGGTGGCGACTAGGGCGAATGTTTGGTCGCCGGTGTTTGCGAGGTTCTTCGCTGTGGTCGTAGTCTTGGTCTTGGTGTCGGTCTTAGTTCCGCTATCGGACTTGGGCTTGTCCGGGTTCGTCGGGGTCTCAGGAGTCTCGGGGTCCTTTGAGCCTTCGGAATCGATTGGGCCGGCGGTGTTTACCAGCGTATGGTCCAGGAACTTCTTGGCCGTCTCGCTTGCCTGTGAGAACAGGCGGCGCGTGCGGATCGGGGTGGCGTTCACCGTTGTGGGTGCCGTCTCCTCGGTCGCGATATTCACGAGCGTCACGCCGGTGTCGAGGCCCACGTCGTTGTATCCCACGTGGCAGTAATACTGCGCACCGTCATCGTCTGCGGTCAGGTCAATCTCGAGCTTCGAGGCCGTTCCAGCCGCGAGGTTGCCATCGGCACCCACGAGCTTAAACTCTGTCTCGCCGCGGCCCTTGCGGTACCACATATAGGTCGGTGCCAGCCCTGTTTCGCCATCGTCGGCACCGAGTTGCTTCACATAGCCAATCGCCGAGAGCGTCAGGTGGCTTCCCGCCGTGCGCTCAACCGAAGAATCGTATCCAAGATCCGACCCCTCCGCAGCATCCGCCGCAGGTCCACTCACGCTCATCGTCATGCCATCGGGCATGGTCTTGACCGTGATAATTGCCGAGCGAATGCCCATTTCGGTCGTTGAACCGTTCTTTACAGCGGCGATGGCGAATCGGTACTCCGTATTGGGCTGCAGCCCGTCCCAGACAAGCGACGTCTGCGTGTTGTCGACAATCTTCCAGCTGTTCACGACGGCGTCCGCCGCATTGCTCTGCAGCATGCCCACGCCGTAGCTAAAGCCGTTCTTCTTTGCGAGCACATCATCCCAGCTAAACGTAACACTGGCCGAATCAACGGCATTTGCCGTAAAGCCCGTCACGGCCGGCGCTTCGGGCATCTCGACATCCTTGACGTCATAGCCCACGATCCAGAACTGATCGGTGTCCTTGGTGCCGAGCTTGTCGCCCGAGCTGGCCTCGAACTTGTCGACATCTACCGCGTTGACGCCCAGGCGCCACGCAAAGCCGTACTTATCCTTCGCAGCTTCAGGCAGGTTGTCGACGGTGCCGCCGTATTCGGTCGATTCACTCGAGGAGTTACCCGTAGTAAAGCCGGCGTTGGCACCAAAGCACAGGCCGCCAAACAACTCGTGCTTTGCGAGCTTCGCGCCCATGACAACGCTGCCGTTCAGCGTAAAGCCGTACTCAAACTCCTGTTCCTCGCCGTCCTCGACTTCGATGGTCTGCTCAATGCTCGCCCCCGACTGCGCGACAGCACCGTTAAACCCATCGTGCGTGTAAGCGCGCGTCACGCCAGGCTTGCCCAGACCAAAGGAATCTTGCACGGGAGTCGTGCCGTTGAGCGCCGTGTAATAGCTGTCGGGTTCTCCCGACCGATTGGTCAAAAAGTAGCTGAGCGGCGTCATATTGTGCTGTTTGGCAATGCGGTCATAGGCATCGACATTAACGACCGAGGTCTGCGCGCCGAGCGACACGGGCGCCGCCATCACGCCCTTGCCACCAGTTTCCTCATTTTCGATCTCGTACTCGTAATAGACCATCGGAATCGTGTAGAGCACGGCCTTGTCGCCTTCGCCGGCATGCGACTCATAACTTACGCTTGCGCTCACTGTACGCTCGCTCCGGTAGTCATAGCATCCCTCGGCGGCAAAATCGACTGAAGCATTAATCGCGACCAGGGGCGGACCGGTCTGCACCTCGACGGCAACGCCCAACTCGGCGCCAATGGTATAGCCCTGGGATGTCCCCGTGCTCTTTCCCTCGCCGTATGACGTGCCGCCCAACACCAGATAGCCGTATGCCTGCTCCAGATCCTCAACATAGGGAGCATCCTGCAGCACAGCGAGCACGCGCGGGTTGGTATAGACCTTGTAGCGGTCCTTGTACGTGATCTTGACGCTGTCATTGTCGACATCGGGCAGCGCGAGCGAGATAAATGTGCCGTAGGTAGTGCCGCGACGGTTGCTCTCGCTAATCACCTGCTCCTCGCCGCGGCGCACCTTTCCGTTCTCGTCGAGCGAAAGATGCGAGGCGGTCATCCAATAGTAGTCATCGTTCTTGCGCAGGTCCTCGTCGCGGTGCTTGCCCACCACGGCGATAAAGCTCTCGTTATAGCGGTCCGAACCCGAGACGCTGCCCGCCTTGACGTCGCTGATCCACACCTGCTCGATACCCTTGTGGTCATGCTTGTTGCTACTGTTGTATTGCTGGCCGCTCATGCTCATGGTTCCGACCATGGACCCCAAGCCCTGGGCCCCGCTCTGCGCCGTGTTGCAGGCAAAGTCGCGGAACACGTCGCCGCCCACGAGCACCTCGTCGACCGCCGGCTGCTCGGACAGACCGTCAAGGTTGGCAGTGGCAAGGGCGATAGGTGCCAAGGTGCACGGATAGCGCTCATCCTGAGCGCTATCCTTCCATGCGCTGTTGGGCACATGCATCAGTCCATAGGAGGCGAGGAGCCCGTCTCTGTATTCCTTGCAATCGGAAAGTTTGAACTCGCCAGACTCCGAGTCAAAATACGCGTAGCGGTACAGCGCGCCGTACAGCTCCTTGCTGCCGTCATAGGCGTCGTAATCAAAAGCGCTGCGTTGCCAGTCATAGCCCGCAAGAATAAGGCCCGTGACGGTTTCACCCGTCTTCTTTCCTTCTTCATCGTAGGCGGCAAACGTGCCGAACGTCGCATTCGCGGCGACCATGGTCTTGCCGTTCGCGGAGAGGGAGATTGCGCCCGCGTCACCCAGAGCATCGACATGGACGAGCGCACCCTTGGATGCATCCCACGAGAACAGCTCGCAATGCGTCGACGTGGCGATATTCTTCTTGCCGTAGGGTGCCGAGACCACGATGGCGAGGTCATCGCAAAAATCGCGATCGAGGTCGCCGGCCGCTAGCGAAACGACAGGAGCTGACTGAAGTTGCGTCCAGGAGTCGTTCCCGCCCTTGTTGTGCGTGGTGTAGTCCGCGGCGTTACCGGCATCGATTTTGACGACGCTTTGCTTCCAGTTGCCGCCCTCCAAGTCATACATGTCGACTACAGCCTTGCGCACGCCGTTCTCGTCGACATAGCAGCCCGCGTAGACAAAAAGCTCGTCGACGCCGTCGCCATCGACATCGCCCGCCTCGACATCAAAGACGGCGTCGTGCTCTTGTAGGTAGCCGGCGTTCAGATACTTAAAACGGCCTCCGTCCATCATATTGGTGTTGACCGTCACCGGCAGGCGTGTATCGAGAGTGCGTGTGCGCCCGTTGCTAAACGAATAGAGGACCAGCTCAACCTTTCCGGCGTACGGCTTGCCGCCGATCGTCGTGGAAGAACTGTCGCCGTAGGCACGAAGCTCGGCAACGCGGCTCTTTTTGCCCGTACTGGCGTCGCTGCAGAACTCAACACTTGTGGCGTGAATGCCCGAGAAACCGTTATTGTCGTTGGCAAGCACTGTCGAGGACCCATTGTTGCTTAGGTACGACCAGTCACCGCCACCGTAGTCGCTATGCTTGTAGAGATCGCTGTTCGTATCGAAATTGTTGACGTTTTGCCAGAACTTTGCGGCGCCCCACACACTTCCATAGCCATCGGTGAGTTTGCTGCTGCCGCCAATGTCACCGCGCTCGACGTTCTCGAGCTTGTCGCGCAGAGTGTAGCGATTGCCATGGCTACCGTTAGCTGCCATATAGACCTCGCTGCGCGTGGCAAACGTCGTGGGGGTATCAGTGGAATAGGGGCCAACGGTATCGGCCGGAATGTCCTCGTTCGTGCCCAGGCCCAGGTCGCTATAGTCCTGCTCGGTCATATCCGTGATGTCGGGCGTGTCGGCCGCCTGGGCGACGTTGGGGGCCGCCGTGAAGCAGGCGACGCTCGTGGCGATCAACGCAGCAAGCGCCGCCGTCCCAACAAGCGGGATTTTCGACAACCGACGAATGTGGGGGTATGGAACGTGCATGGGAAACCTCGCTTTACTCGAGTGGAGTCGGCTCATTTGCTCAAATGCTACGCCTGACACCCAAAATTCCGTGTCTCATTTTCGCCAACGGCGTGTCTCATTTTTGAGAATCCGAGATGCCGCGGAAATCTTATCCCAGCTCAAAGGCCATTTCTGGGATGTATTTTCCGTCGAGTGCCTCATCGGGAAACTGCATCCCATTTCAAACGTCGATTCTGGGACGTACTTTCCCCTTAGACCCTCAACCGGAAACCGCATCCCACTTTGAGCGCAAATTCCGGGACGCATTTTCCGCTTGAGGTAGCGCGCACAGTCGTGGTGTAAGAAGCAATGGAGGGCCATCGCCTAGAATCGTCAGTGCCTAGATATTCGACGA
>CAKUGY010000008.1 GCA_934654835.1 uncultured Collinsella sp. | reverse complement strand
CCAGAGCATGGGGGGCACGCCCGGTCCCGTTCCGAACCCGGAAGCTAAGCCCCATCGCGCCGAGAGTACTGCGGGGCCAGCCCGTGGGAGGCCAGGGCGCCGCTGACCGGTGGACGGCACCGAGCCGTCGGATGGATTTGAAGAAGGGGGAGGCCTCGCGGCCTCCCCCTTTTTGCGTTTAAGAGAGCCTAGCGATGTTGGAATCCGCTTTCGCTGAGGCGCTCTTACTGTTTGGCTGTATTTTGAGTCCATCTTATTTATTTGCGCGATAATTACTCCCATTGGCGTTAGGGAGGGCTAGATGTTTACCGTTTTTGTCTTGGGCAATATTGCTTCGGGTAAGTCGACCGCCTGCCGCTATCTCGAATCTCGTGGTGCCATGCTTATCGATCTGGATAAGCTTGCCAAATCGCTGTATGTACCGGGTTCCGAGATCGTCAATGCCCTTGCGGAGGAGTTTGGCTGGGACATTCTGGACGGGGAGGGTGGCATTCGCCGCAACATCCTCGCTGCTCGAGCTTTCGTCTCGCCTGACACCGTCGCACGGCTCAACGGCATTGTTCATCCGGTCCTCATCGAACAGCTTTCGATGAGGATTCTTGATCCGGTTTGTTGCACGGTTGCGTCTCCTCGTTATCCCTTTGCGGTTGTTGAGGTTTCTGCTCCGACTGGTTTTGAGGATGCATTTGGCTTGGCTGATGAAATACTGGTCATCAGTGCTCCCTTGGAAGTCCGTCGCGATCGTGCCATTCATCGTGGTATGGAGCCCTCTGATTTCGATGCTCGCTCTGCATGTCAGCCCGATGAGGCTTCGCTTTGCAATCTCGCTACGACGGTCATCGATAATGCTGCAGGCGATTACTCGCTCTTTGAACAGCTGGACGCGTGGCTTGCGCGTCATGGCTTTTGCGACGTAACGGATAAGGAGGGGGCCGATGCCTAAGACACGTTTCTTTACGTGGTATCGCGTGGCACCACTTGCCGTCGTGTTCGTCTTCGGCCTTATCTCGCTTGTCTACTCGTATGCTCCTGCCGCCTTCTTTAAGCCGTTGTATCCGATTGACTATGAGGTTTACGTAAAGCAATCGAGCATTTCGCACAATTTGGATCCCTATCTGGTGTGTGCTGTCATTAAGTCTGAATCGAATTGGAATCCCGAGGCCGAGTCGAATCAGGGTGCTCAGGGATTGATGCAGCTGATGCCCGAGACAGCCCAGGATATGATTGCCAAGGGCCTTGTCGATGGTAGCAAGTATTCGGCTGACAACCTTAACGATCCGGCTACGAACATCGAATTTGGCTGTGCGTACCTTTCGTATCTTTTAACCTATTTTAACGGGTCGACCGACAGCGCCATTGCCGCCTATAACGCCGGTATGGGCAATGTCGACGGGTGGGCGCAACAGAACACGTCGTTGCATAATGCGATCACCTTCCCCGAGACTCAGGCGTATCTGATTCGTGTCAATAATGCCTGGGTTCGCTACAAGACCCTCTATCCCGATCAGTTCGTATAGGACTATGCCTGCCGCCTGCGTATACTGCAGATATATGAGTTAGGAGTATCCATGGCGGAATTTGAAGTAGAGCGTGTTGGCGGAGAGCTCAAGCGCTTTGGCGTTGAGGGCTCTGAGGTGCCATTTAAGGTCGTATCTCCTTATGAGCCTGCAGGTTCTCAACCTAAGGCCATTGAGTCGCTTGTGCAGGGCGTGAGGGACGGAGACCGCTATCAGGTTTTGCTGGGTGTGACTGGTTCGGGCAAGACCTTCACGATGGCCAAGACCATTGAGGCTCTGGGGAAGCCGACGCTGGTCATGGCTCCCAATAAAACGCTCGCCGCTCAGCTTGCGAGCGAGCTCAAGGAGTTCTTTCCCAACAACGCCGTGGTCTACTTTGTGTCGTACTACGACTACTATCAGCCCGAGGCGTATGTGCCGCAAAGCGATACGTATATCGAGAAGGATTCCTCGATTAACGAAGAGGTCGAGATGCTGCGCCATCAGGCGACCGCATCGCTGCTTTCTCGACGCGATGTGATCGTCGTCGCATCGGTTTCGTGCATCTATGGCATTGGCTCTCCCGAGGACTATGCGGGCCTAGCACCGAACGTCGACAAGAAGGTGCCGCTCGAACGCGACGATTTTATCCACGCGCTCATCGACATTCAATACGATCGCAATGACTATGACCTTGCGCGTGGTACCTTCCGCGTGCGCGGCGATGTCGTCGACGTGTACCCGCCCTATGCGGAACATCCGCTACGGTTTGAGTTTTTTGGCGATGAGGTCGAGCTGATTGCCGAGATCGACGAGGTCACCGGTGAGATGTTGCGCGAATACGAGGCCATTCCCGTATGGCCTGCATCACACTATGTAACCGAAAAGCCCAAGGTCAAGGCTGCCTTGAAGTCAATTAGCGAAGAGTGCGAGAAGCGTGTGGCCGAGCTCAAGGCGACTGACAAATTGCTTGAGGCCCAACGCCTGCAGCAGCGCACCGACTATGATCTCGAGATGCTCGAGACCATGGGCTTTTGCAATGGCATCGAGAACTACTCGCGTCATTTGGACGGGCGCAAACCGGGTGAGCCGCCGTTTACCCTCATCGATTACTTTCCCAAGGACATGCTTTGTATCATCGACGAGAGCCACGTGACGGTGCCGCAGATTCGCGGTATGCATGAAGGCGACCGTTCACGTAAGGTGACGCTGGTGGAGCATGGTTTTCGTCTGCCTTCGGCGCTCGATAACCGCCCGCTTCGTTTCGATGAGTTTGAGGCGAGGATCCCCCAGTTCATCTACGTTTCGGCTACCCCAGGCGATTATGAGTTGCGTGTCAGCCAGAACGACGTGGAACAGATCATTCGTCCGACCGGCCTGCTCGACCCCAAGATTGATGTTCGTCCGGTTTGCGGCCAGATTGACGACCTTGAGGACGAGATTCGCGAGCGCGTGGCGCGTAAAGAGCGCGTGCTGGTGACCACGCTGACCAAGCGCATGGCAGAGGACCTGACCGACCATCTGCTCGATGCCGGTATTAAGGTCAACTACATGCACTCCGATACGGCGACGATGGACCGTGTCGAGATTCTGCGAACGCTTCGTGAGGGCAAGATTGATGTTCTGGTAGGCATCAACCTGCTTCGAGAGGGTCTTGATCTTCCCGAGGTCTCGCTGGTGGCAATTCTCGATGCCGATAAGGAAGGTTTTTTGCGAAACCGCCGTTCGTTGATTCAGACGATTGGCCGCGCAGCCCGTAATGCCGACGGCGAAGTCATTATGTACGCAGACGTCGTAACCGATTCGATGAAAGAGGCCATCGAGGAGACGCAGCGCCGTCGCGAGATTCAGATGGCCTACAACGAAGAGCATGGTATCGTACCTAAGACGGTCCGCAAGGCCATCAATGACATTTCGAGCTTCATCGCCGAGGCAGAGAAGACCGTGGGCTCCAAGGGACGCTCGAAAGGCGATTCACTGGGTCACGGCGCGTTCTATACACCCGATGAAAACGGCGAGGGCGCCGTGCCGGAGACGGTGGCACCCGAGCAGACGCTTGCCGAGCAGCTGGAAGGACTGCCGCATGACGAGCTCGTGCGGATCGTCGAGACCATGGAGGAAGACATGCGTAACGCTTCTGCCGCCATGGACTTTGAGGAAGCGGCACGCCTGCGCGATGCAGTCGTCCAGATTCGGGCGATGCTTGAGGGCGCATCTGAGGACGAAACGATTGAGCGTTTACGTTCGCAGGCTCGCAAGGGTTCCACCTTTGCATCGGGCAGAAAACGCCAGGGTGCGCGATTCAAAAAGTAACGCACGGGCCCCGAGTTCCTTGTGGAGCTCGGGGCCCGTGCTTTTCGAACGCTGGGGGCGCGCGTTAGAGGTCTGCGATTAGCGCCTCAGCGCAACGGATGCCGTCGGTGGCGGCACTCATGATGCCGCCGGCATATCCGGCTCCCTCGCCGCAAGGGTAAAGGCCCGGGGTCGACACGGCGTGGCATGCTCGATCGCGGGTGACGGTGACAGGCGAGCTCGAACGCGTCTCTACGCCAGTGAGGACCGCATCGGGGCGATCATAGCCACGCAGCTTCTTACCGAGCAGGGGGATTCCCAAACGGAGCGATTCGACGATATGCTGCGGGAGAGCTTCGTCGATTGCCGTCCAGGTCACGCCAAGTGGATAGGTGGGCTTCACCTTTCCGGGCGCCGTGCTGGGGCGTCCCGCAAGAAAATCTCCGACGAGCTGTGCCGGCGCGTTCCAGTTGGAGCCGCCCAGGCGATAGGCGGCTCGCTCGCAGGTGCGCTGGAGCTCAATGCCTGCAAGCGGATCATCGCCGGGAAGGTCGTCAGGTGTGACGTTAACGAGTAGAGCGGCATTCGCGTTGCGGCCATCGCGGGCATTGAGGCTGGCGCCGTTGACGCACAGATGGCCCTGCTCGGAAGAAGCCGCGACAACCTGCCCGCCGGGGCACATGCAAAACGAGAATACGCTGCGATCGTTGGGAAGATGGGCCACGAGCTTGTAAGGGGCTGCCCCGAGTGCCGGATGCCCCGCCGAAGTGCCATATTGGGCACGGTCGATGTCGCGCTGCGGATGCTCGATGCGTACGCCCATGGCAAAGGTCTTCTGCGCGAGGGTCACGTTATGGGTCTTGAGAAGTTCGAATACGTCGCGAGCGGAATGGCCGCAGGCGAGAATGAGGTGCTTTGTGGTGATTGTCTCGCGCGTGGTGTCTTGGGACGATTGAGTATCGATGCCGGTGATGACGCCGGACGCATCGGTGCGAATGTCGATGAGTTTTGTGCGATAGCGAACGGTTCCGCCGAGCTGTTCAATGCGCTGGGAAATATTGGTGACGATCGCGGGAAGGATGTCGGAGCCAATGTGCGGTTTGGCGTCCCACAGGATATCGCGCGGCGCGCCCGCTTCGACGAAGGTCTCGAGAATCAGGCGATGGGCAGTATTTTTGGTTCCCGTATTGAGCTTGCCGTCCGAGAACGTTCCCGCGCCGCCCAGGCCAAACTGGATGTTGCTCTCCGGGTCGAGGATACGCTCCTTAAGAAAGAGGTCGATTGCCTGCGAGCGGCGAAGCGCCGGGTCGCCGCGCTCGATAAGCAGGGGCTTAAGACCTGCTTCGGCAAGGGTGAGGGCGGCAAAGAGGCCGGCGCAACCGGCGCCGACAACGACGGGACGCTCCTTGGGTGCATTGGAGGCAGGGGAGGGGAATGAAGGCGTCTCGCCATCTACTATGCGGATGCGCGAGCGGTCACGCTCGGCGACGCTGTCGACCACATCCTGCTCGAGTCGGGGACTTGTCAGCTCAACCCGAAAACTCAAAATAAAATGGACGTCTCGCTTTTTGCGGGCGTCGATTGACTTGCGATGGAGCTCAATGGCTTTGATCTGGGAATCCTCGCATTGCAGGGCTCGTTTGACGGCGCGTCTGCCAATAGCAAGGCAGGCAGTTTCGTCGCCGGCCTCGTCGAGTGACGCGTGGACTTGGGTGATTTCGATCATCGAGGTCTCCTTAGATGCAAGAAAGAGGCCGCCCGGTGTCCCAGACGGCCCGAATGCGTTTTGATTATAGACTGCGCGGCTACAGGCTGCTGGCAGCGCGAATGCCCGAGATCCAAGCCCACGCAAGGTTGAAACCGCCGCAATCGGCATCGATATCGAGCGCCTCGCCACAGATGTTGAGTGGGGCGCCGGCCGCGTTGTTCACGCAGAGGCTGGGAGCCGAGACGCTCTCGATGGGCACGCCGCCGCGCGTGACCTGGGCCGAACGCTCCTCCGCCGTTCCCTCGACGAGCAGCTTGAAGTGCTTGAGGATCGAGACCAGATGGATGACATCGTGCGACCCGGGGTGGCACCGTTCGAATGCGGCACAGGCAACGTGAGAGAGCTGCGGGGCGAGCATGCCGTCGAGCCAGCGGGGGTCGCGGGATGAAAAGCCGCCGAGCAATCCAACTCGCTGGTTGAGCATATCGAGCAGCTCGCCTTTGGAGAGGTCGGGGAAAATGTCGAGCAGAATCGTGTCACCGTGCCGGACACGGCGGGAGAGGTTGAAGGCGGCAACGCCCGAGATGCCAAAGGTTCGGAAGAGCACCTCCCCGTCTTCGCGCCAGAGTTCCTCATGATTGCGGGCGAGCGTCAGACAGGCACGGACACGCAGACCGTCTAAGGTCTTGAGGGCAGTTTGATCGCCAACGACCGATGCCGATACGGGGCAGAGGACGGGGCGCTGTGCCGTGAGGGAGAGGTCGAACGTCTCCGCGATGTCGGCAGGGTTGCCGCCTGTGGCGATAATCACAGCCTTTGCTTGCAGCGTCTCGTTCTTGCGAGGGGTATCGGCGAGTGCCTTCCGAAGCGAGCGGACCTCCGTTTTTCGGTCATCGTGCTTTTTTGCTTTGAGCGCTCGCACGGGACGGTCTATTTGGAGCGCCCAGCCCTTGGGGGATTTGGATGCCGAGGTGACATTTGCCCCGCAAATCAAAGTGATACCCAGGCGATTGCAAGCGTTGAGAAGCGCGTCACGCACCGATTCGGCGCGAAGGGAGCGCGGATACAGGCGGCCTTCCTCGGAGGTCGTCATGATGCCCAGCGCGGAGAAGAAACTGTCGAGCTCTTGCTCGGGCTGGGCGCCCATGACGGACTCAACAAACGCGGGATGGTTGTACCGCTGGAAATTAATTGATTCGTTCGAAAGGTTGCATCGTCCGTTGCCGGTCGCGAGGAGCTTAAGGCCGCAAGCGACATCGCGCTCAACGATGCAGGCGCTTTTGCCTGCGCGCGCGGCCGTAATGGCGGCGGCGAGACCCGAGGCCCCGCCGCCGATTACCAAGACGTCATAGAAGGCGTTTGCGTTCACTTAGGCCTCGTCGGTTTCGTGCGGGGCAATGGCCTCGACGGCAGAGACGGCCTGGGGCAGCATGCCATTGGGCAGCGCGGTCTCAACTTCGCCCTTATCACAGGCCTCGGCAAGCGCCGGATTGATGGGGAGCTGGCCCAGGATCTCGAGGTTGTAGCGCTCGGCGACCTCGGGGAGCTTGCTCTTGCCAAAGACCTCGATCTTCTTGCCGCAATCGGGGCATTCGATATAGCTCATGTTCTCGACGATACCCAGAATGGGGACGTTCATCTTCTCGGCCATGTTGACCGCCTTGGCGACAATCATCGAGACCAGATCCTGCGGACTCGTGACGATGACGATGCCATCGACGGGCAGCGACTGGAAGACGGTGAGGGCGACGTCGCCCGTTCCCGGAGGCATGTCGACCAGCAGGTAGTCGATGGGACCCCAAGAGGTCTCGCTCCAGAACTGCCTGATGGCACCCGCGATAACCGGGCCACGCCAGAGGACGGGGTCAGTCTCGTTTTGGAGCAGCAGGTTAGAGCTCATGACCTTGACGCCGTGCTCGGAGATTTCGGGCAGCATAAGGTTGCCGAGGGCATGGACGTGGCGTCCGCTCATGCCAAACATCTTGGGGATAGAGGGACCGGTAATATCGGCATCGAGGACGCCGACCTTATGGCCGTGACGGGCAAGTTCGGTAGCGATGGCGCCGGTGACGAACGATTTGCCGACGCCGCCCTTGCCGGAAAGCACGGCGATAACGCGCTTGACCTCGGACAGCGTGTTTTCTTCAAATTCCTGCGGCGCGGTTTGTCCGCCGGCAGCCTGTGCGTGCTCGCAACCCATGTATGACTCCTTATGATTATTGTTGGGACAAGGGTCCCGCGATGTGACACGAGCGTCATTGTACCCTCGTTTGTGAGCGAGAGTCATGCGCGGCGTACCTGGCTGTGTAGCCTCGGCTGCTCGATGGCGCGTCGTGAAAAATCGGACCTACTGGACCTTCGTGGCAAACTCAAGATATTGGACGCGCCGCAGCTTGTCGATCGTCGACGTATAGGGGCTGTCCTCTGATTCGAGGTCATAGCGCAGCCCATCGGCACCGAGATAGCCGGCAACGTTGATGGTCGGCACATCAGACCTTGTTGCAAGCAAGGCCTTTTGGTAATCGGTGAGCGGGGCGCCGATCTTATTAAGGGTCATGGCTGCAATCTCGTTCGCACCGACGGTATCGTAGACGTTGAGTTCGATATTGCCTGCGATTTCATAGTTGGCCCAGACGAAATACGTCGACTGGTGAATGCGGAAAGCGTGGCTGGCCGTGTCTTCCTGCGGATACAACTCGTCGTTGAGGGCTGCTGCGATGCTTGGCTGATGGTCGCCAAAAAAGACGAGAACGACCGGCCGACCAATATTGCGGAGCTCGTTGATGAAGTACTCAAGGTCTCTGTCGGATGCGTTGATGCAGGTTAGGTACGTATTGAGCATGGCGTTGGTACCCTCGCTGGCCCCGTCGACCCAATAATTCGTAAGCTCTTCTGCGGGAACGGACCCGACTTCGTATCCGCCATGATTTTGCATCGTCACGTCAAAGATAAACTGCGGGGCTTCGTTAGTCCTGAGCAGTTCAAGTATTTTGTCGTAGGTGACGTAGTCACATACACCGTAGTGGTAATAAGGCGCGCCTTCGAAATCGTCGATTGAAAGAAAGTCTCCGAAACCGAGCTGCTGATAGATTTTATCTCGATGATAGTTGACGGGGTTTTGGGGGTGCATGGCGGTGGCGGTATACCCAAGCTCTTCAAGGTCTTTTGCCAGGCTGTCAACATCGCTCATCTGATAAAGCTGATAGGGGATTTTGCCTACGCCGACAAAGGCCGTTGTGGCTCCCGTCAAAAACTCAAATTCAGAGTTCGCCGTTCCACCTCCTGCTACCGAGGCGAGCATGGTGCCGCGTACGAGTGTGTCGGGGAGGGAATTATAGAAAGTCGGGCCGAAGTAGCCTGCCGCCTGAAGCTGCTCGAAGCACGATAGGTCGGTGAAACTCTCGTTCATGACGGCAACGACCGTCGGTTTGATCTCATTGAACTGGGCGACAGCGGCGGTGCGTTGCTCGCTGGAGCCATACGTGCTGTCGTAGGCGGCGACGAGCTCCTGTTCGATGTTTTTGGTCTCGTCGTCGGTATAGCCCTCGGGTTTTTCGATTGGCAGCTCATTTACCATCTCAGTAAACGAGGTGATAAAGCCCTGTGAAACATACGTGCAGATGGGTTGCCAACGATCAAACCCAAAGTCCAACGCCTGCTCAAGGTCGATGCTGGAAAACCCCAGGAGGCTTACGACGCTTACGAGAAGAAAAGCGCAGAGGTTTCCGGCAATGACAGGAAAGACGAGGGCTGGCGTACGGAGCTTTTGCGGTCGAATGAGGGAAAGCAGTCCAAGAGAGATTTCGAGTAACGCGAGCGAAGTGACGATTCCCGAGGTGAAGGTGAACTCGTATCCCTCGCTCACTTCCATTGCGGTTCCCAATGCCAAGATGTCACTTGGCAGAATGGCTTCGCCCTTAAATGTCATAACGAAATGCTCGGCAATGCCGAGAATGCAGCAAACGATGGGCACGAGGACCATGGCCCCTCCGTGTCGCTGTCCCAGTAAATAAAGGGAGAGAAGAATCGCTGCAAGCAGTCCGACGGAAAAGCCGAACGAGTTGGCGGGAATGTGGTAAAAGGTCTCGTTGCAGGCGATTTCGAGCGAAACGAACGAGAGAATCGAAACCGCTGCGATGATGATAATGTCGCGGCAGATGCAGGCAGCCGTTGCAGTTGCGATATCTGCCCGGTCGATAAGCCTCGAAACCAGGGGTTCGACCAGAAGGGCGACCGTGGTGGCCCCGAGGGCCGAATAGGACAGGATCCATAGGGAATTGTCCTCATTTACGAGCATTTGATTGGTGATCCATGCCGCCACCACGCCGAGCGGAACAAGGAATGCCGCGCACCATAGGGCGCGAAAAACGGGAGGCTGTTCCTTCCGCTTAATCGAAATGTACATGCGGACGACGACGGCGGCCACGATGAGGACGGCGATGGATATGGGTAGATTTGCCATGTCGCTCGAAGTGATTTCAAGGGGGATGTCTTCGATCATGGGTGTTCCTCTGTAAAGGCTCATTAAGTACTACGTTAGATTACTGTAACCTCTATCTCGATAATCGGAAAATCAATCACGGGAGAGACAAAGCAAAAGGTCTGCGAATCTTGTATTACGAACATCTGTGCGCGTTGACTGCGCTAAACTCACTGACAGTGTGATTCGATGTGTAGGAGGCAAGGAGCTTCCATGTCTGATACTTCTATCGTTATTCGTGGCGCGCGTGAGCACAACTTGCGCAATATCGATGTTTCCATTCCGCGAGACGAGCTTGTGGTTATTACCGGTCTTTCGGGCTCGGGCAAGAGCTCTCTTGCCTTCGACACGATCTATGCCGAGGGCCAGCGTCGTTACGTCGAGAGCCTGTCGAGCTATGCGCGCCAGTTTTTAGGCCAGATGGACAAACCGGATTTGGACTCGATCGACGGCCTTTCGCCGGCAGTTTCAATCGATCAGAAGACGACGTCCAAGAATCCGCGCTCGACGGTGGGCACCGTAACCGAGATCTATGACTACCTGCGTCTGCTTTTCGCTCGCGTGGGTACGCCGCACTGCCCCGAGTGCGGGCGTGTCATTGAGCGCCAGACAACAGATCAGGTTGCCGATAAAGTCCTTGCGGCGGGGGAGGGCCGTCGCGCGTTTGTGCTGGCGCCGGTGGTGCGCGGGCGCAAGGGCGAGTATGCCAAACTGTTCGAGGACCTTCGCGCAGAGGGTTTTAGCCGCGTGCGCGTCGACGGTGAAGTGCGCTCACTCGACGACCCCATCGATCTGGACAAAAAGTTCAAGCACGATATCGAGGTCGTGGTCGACCGTATCGTGATTCGGGAGAACTCCCTAGGCCGTATTGCCGAGTCCGTCGAGCAGGCGACTGCCCTGGCTCACGGCAATGTGAACGTGTACATGTTGCCCGATCGCGATGCCCCCGAGGGGACCGAGGGCGAACTGCTGGAATACTCGTTGGCGCTGGCGTGCCCGGAGCACGGACATTCCATTGACGATTTGCAGCCGCGCGATTTTTCGTTCAACGCGCCCTATGGTGCCTGTCCCGAGTGCGACGGTCTGGGCTTTAAGAAAACGGTCGATGCCGAGGCGTTGATTGAGGATCCGTCGAAATCGATTGCCGATGGAGTCTTTGGCAGCCTGTTCGGCAATTCGAACTATTACCCCCAGATCTTCGCCGCGGTCTGCAAGCACTTCAAGGTAAGTGTCGATACGCCGTGGGAGGACCTGCCCCCGCGGGTGCGCCGTGCGTTTTTGGATGGTATGGGCGACAAGAAGATTTCGGTCGACTATCAAAAGCTCGATGGACGTCGCAGCCAATGGGACACCAAGTTTTCGGGCGTGCGCAATATCCTGTACGAGCGCTATACCGAGACAACCAACGAGAACACCAAGGCACGTCTGGAGAAGTACATTCGCGAAGAGCCGTGCTCGAGTTGCCATGGCGCTCGCCTGCGCCCCGAGATGCTCGCCGTTACCGTGGGCGGTAAGTCCATTTATGAGGTTTGCTGCCTGTCCTGTCGCGAGTCGCTCGAGTTTTTCGAGGGTCTTGAACTCACCGAGCGTCAGCAGTTTATCGGTGGCCGTATCGTTAAAGAAATCCTGGAACGCCTGCGTTTTCTAGTCGATGTCGGCCTCGATTACCTAACGCTCGACCGTGCCTCTGCGACGCTTTCCGGCGGCGAGGCCCAGCGCATCCGCTTGGCTACCCAGATCGGTGCGGGCCTTATGGGCGTGCTCTATATTCTGGACGAGCCCTCGATCGGCCTTCACCAGCGTGACAACGAGCGTCTGATCAAGACGCTCGAGCGCCTGCGCGATATCGGCAACACTGTTATCGTTGTCGAGCATGACGAGGATACGATTCGAGCTGCCGACTATGTGATCGATATGGGGCCAGGCGCGGGCGTCAACGGCGGGCATGTAGTCGCCGCGGGTACGCCTGCAGACGTCATGGCGTGTCCTGAATCGATGACGGGTGCCTATCTGACCGGCAAACGAATGATTCGTGTGCCTGATGAGCGTCGAAACCCCGGACGTGGATGTCTAAAGATTGCGGGCGCGTGCGCCAACAACCTCAAAAACGTTACCGCCAAGATTGAGTTTGGCACGCTTACCGTCGTAACCGGTGTGTCGGGATCGGGAAAGAGTTCCTTGGTCACCGATACGATTGCGCCTGCCCTCACCAACGCTATCCACCGCTCTGCGCGTCCCGTGGGCCCATACAAGAAGATCGAAGGCATTGAGTGCATCGATAAGGTAATCGATATCGATCAATCGCCAATCGGCCGTACGCCGCGCTCGAATCCCGCTACCTATATTGGCCTGTGGGACGATCTGCGCGCGCTGTTTGCGAGCACGCCGGAGTCGAAGGCGCGCGGCTACTCGCCGGGTCGTTTCTCCTTTAATGTGAGCGGCGGTCGCTGCGAGGCGTGCAAGGGCGATGGTCAGATCAAGATCGAGATGCACTTTCTTCCCGATATTTATGTCCCCTGCGAGGTTTGCGGCGGCAAGCGTTATAACCGCGAGACGCTCGAGGTTACCTATCGTGGCAAAACCATCTCGGACGTGCTCGACATGAGCGTTGCCGAGGCGCTTGCTTTCTTTGGGAACATTCCGCAGATCAAGCGCAAGCTCCAAACCTTGTATGACGTTGGCTTGGGCTATGTGAGCCTGGGCCAACCCGCCACGACGCTCTCGGGCGGTGAGGCGCAGCGTGTGAAGCTTGCCAAGGAGCTCCATCGTCGCCAGACGGGCAAGACGTTCTACATTTTGGACGAGCCTACGACCGGTCTTCACTTTGAGGACGTTCGTCAGCTGCTCGATGTGCTGCAGCGCCTGGTCGATGCGGGCAACACGGTGCTGGTGATTGAGCACAACCTCGATGTCATCAAGGTTGCCGATCGCCTAATCGATATGGGGCCCGAGGGCGGCAACGGTGGCGGAACTGTTGTGGTCTCGGGTACACCGGAACAGGTTGCGGCCTGCCCGCAGAGCTACACCGGCAAGTTTTTGGCGCCGTTGCTCAAGCGCGATAGGGAACGCCAAGCGCAGCTTGATGCCTGATATATAGGTGTTTCGAAGCATGGGCGCCACCGATTCCTTGTGATTCGGTGGCGCTCTCTCTTTGTCGAGATGGCGTATGTCGCACAAATGGACATATACTTAAACCTTGCGTCGTTATGTGAGGGAAAGGATATGCCATGCCAAAGGCCGTGAAGACGCCAAAGACCAATGCCATGCGCGAGCTGGAAAGTGCCGGCATCCCCTACGTTCTCCATACATACGAAGACGATGGCGACGAATCGGTGGGCCTTGGTGTCGCGATTTCCGAGCAACTTGGCGAGGAGCCCGGTCAGGGGTTTAAAACTCTGGTCTGCGTGACACCGTCGAATGACCACATCGTATGCTGTATACCCGTTGCCGATGAGCTCGACTTAAAAGCTGCCGCGCGCGCTGCAGGGGAGAAATCTCTTGCCATGATGCACGTGAAGGATCTGCTTGCTGCGACCGGCTATGTACGCGGCGGCTGCAGTCCCGTCGGTATGAAAAAACGCTATCGGACGCTGATCGACGAGACTTGTGTCCTTTGGGATACCATTTTTATCTCGGGAGGTAAGCGCGGCTACCAACTTGAGCTTGCGCCCGAAGATTTAGTTGCATTTTGCGGGGCCACGGTTGCTCCGATCACGAGAGAGGACTGAGCAATGCCGCAGGAAGATTCGAAGCGCGGGGCTCATTTTGCAAAGGTGTCGGGCCCTCAGGCATCTTCGCTTGAGTCGGCTTCGGTCGAAGATGATATTCGTAACGCTTGGTCGGCTGCTGCCGATCCGGGCGAGACGGCGGTGTATCTGCGCGCTGCCGGCGCTGTATCGGTGCCGCCACGCACGGCTCTATCTTCAGCTCGTCCTGACGAGACGGCGGTGTTCTTAGCAGCCGCCCGTTCGGGCGTGGATCGGGCGCCTGTCGCTTCGGATGCGCCCCGTGCGCCGCGTCCCGATGAGACCGCGGTGTTTTTGATGGCTGCACAAGGGAAAAGCTCGCATCAGGGCGCGGCTGATGTTCGTCCTGCGGCTCAAGGCGTCTCCAATGACGACGAGCCGCTGCTTTCGGATGATGAGTGGTCTCCGCTCGGTTCGGTTGATCCTATCGAAGGTGTATCGGTCGACGGTGATGACGACTGGGATCCTTTGTCGTTTTCAGCTCGAACTGCCGCCGCGCAGGAAATCGATACGGTGTTTGGGGGTCATGCCGCGTCTGGCGACAATGTGATCCTTGCCGCTGATTCCTTTGCAGCGGATGACTCACTTTCCTCGGAGGGCGAGATTGAACCGCAGCTCGAGTCTCACATGGAATCCCAGGATGAAGCTGACGATATGGGCTCGTCCGATTACTCCACGGTGGGCCGATCTGCTGGTCTTATGACGGTGCTGACCATTGTGTCACGCGTCACCGGTTTTATCCGCACATGGGCCATGGCCGCCGCCATCGGCATGTCGCTGCTCTCGTCCTCGTATCAGGTCGCCAACAACCTGCCCAATATGCTCTACGAGCTCGTGATGGGCGGCATGCTCGTCACGGCGTTTTTGCCGGTGTATATGGGCGTGAGGCGCGAGCAGGGCCGCGAGGCATCGAACGAGTATGTCGGCAACCTGCTAGGCATCCTGCTCTTGCTGCTGGGCGGTATCTCGGTCCTGGGCACCGTATTCGCTCCGGGCTTTATCTGGACGCAGTCGTTCCTTTCGGGCGATGGCGGTAGCATGGATACCGCTGCGTTCATGTTCCGCTTCTTTGCTATCCAGATTCTGTTTTACGGCCTGGGCTCGGTGTTCTCTGGCGTTCTCAACGCACACCGCGACTATTTCTGGTCGACGTTTGCCCCGGTCCTGAACAATGTCATCGTCATTGCCAGCTTTATGGGCTTTGCGCCCGTGTCTGCACAATTTGGCGAGCAGGCCGGCATCATCTTGATCGCAGCTGGTACGACCCTCGGCGTCTTTGTCCAGATGGCCTGCCAGATCCCCGCGCTTGGCAAGCACGGCGTTCATCCTCATATTCATATCGACTTTAAGGATCCCGCGCTGCGTCAGACGATTGCGCTCGGTATCCCGACGCTGCTTGCCACGGTGTGCATGTTTGTTTCGACCTCCATCACCAACGCCGCCGCGCTGGTGGTCCAGACCGAGACCGGTCCTTCCGTCATCGCGTATGCGCGCCTGTGGTACACACTGCCCTATGCACTGATTGCCGCTTCGCTTTCGACGGCGCTCTATACCGAACTCTCTCACGATGCGCAGGAGAAGGATTACGACAGCGTTCGCATGGGCATTTCGCGCGGCGTCGCCCAGATGCTCTTCTTCCTGATTCCGTTTGCGCTGTACCTGATTGTCTTTGCCCGTCCGCTCAACATGATTTACTGCGCTGGCAAGTTCGATGAATCCGGCGTGGCACTGGTTTCGGAGTTCCTAATCTATCTGGCACTTTCCCTGCCGCTCTACGGCGTGGTCGTGCTGATGCAGAAGAGCTTCTCGGCCCTGCTCGATATGAAACCGTATAGCCGCTATTGCTTGTATTCCGCCATCGGCCAAGCCGGTTCGGTGCTGCTGTTTGGCGTGGTACTGGGCTACGGAATGCCGGCGATCGCGCTTTCGTATGTCGTCGACTACGTGATTTTGGTCGGCTGCTCGCTGTGGTGGCTGCGCCGTCGTCTGCACGGTCTTCAGGTCAAGTCTATTCTGCACGGCGGTTTCTTTGGTCTTTTGTTCGGCGGCCTGGGCGCTGCTGCGGGCGCCGGCGTCATGTGGGCACTTGAGCATTTTGTCGGTGCGCTTGGCGGCTCGATCCTGATCACCCTGGGCTACGTTTGCGTTGCAGGTGTCGTCTCGCTCGCCGTTACTTTTGGCCTTGCCGTCGTCTTTAAGATGCCCGAGGTCTCTTCGCTGCTTCGCCGCAAGTAGGTGCGCGTGGCCGGTCACGACAACATTCCAACACTCGCCGAGCAGGTTTCGCATGTTCCCATGCAGCCCGGCTGCTACCTTTGGAAAGACGCCAAAGGCGAGGTCATTTATGTGGGCAAGGCGAAAAACCTGCGCTCGCGCATGCGTCAATATGTGACGTTGCAGGACGAGCGTCAAAAAATTCCGCTCATGATGCAGCTGGTGGCCAGTTTCGACTACATCGTTGTCGAGACCGAGCACGAGGCGCTGGTGCTCGAGCGGAACCTAATCGGCCAGTACCATCCGTACTTTAATGTTGACCTTAAGGACGACAAGAGCTATCCCTTTATCGCGATAACCAAGAGCGACCTGTTTCCGGCCATCAAATACACGCGCGAGCGTCATAAACCGGGAACACGCTATTTTGGTCCCTATACCGACAGCCGTGCGGCACGTGAGACCATTGATACGCTGCGCAAGGTTATCCCCATTTGCTCGGCATCCTGTGCGGAGTGGCGTCGCTGCCGCCGTATCGTCGAGTCCCATAAGGGCGAAGAAGACATCGTCAATATGATTTGCGCGCAAAACGGGCGTCCCTGTTTTGACTACCATGTCGGGCGCGGACCGGGCGCATGCGTCGGCGCGATTTCCCCTGCCGACTACGCCAAGAACGTCAAGCGTGTCGAACGTTTCTTGTCAGGCCATCGCAAAGATGTCGTCGACGAGCTTTCGTCCGAGATGGCGGAGGCCGCCGAGGTGCTCGATTTTGAGCGTGCAGCGCGCGTCAAACGTCGCCTAGATGTCATTAGGGGCTTGGATGACCGTCAGCAGGTCGTTTTTCCATCGAGTGTCGATATCGATGTCATCGGCTTCTATCGCGAGGAGACCATCTCGGCCGCCTGCGTCTTTGTCGTGCGTGAGGGCCGAACGGTTCGAACCTGTGAGTTTATTCTCGATAAGGGCTTGGATGTTGACGAGGAGGAGCTCCAGTCGGGTTTTCTTAAACGCTATTACGATGAGACAGCTGATATTCCAGCTGAGGTCAATCTCTCTGTCGAGCTTGAAGATGCCGAAGCGTTGGGGGAGTGGCTTGCGGGCAAGCGCGAGCGCTCTTGCCATCTCCATAGGCCGCAGCGCGGCGAAAAGCACCGCCTGCTCGATATGGCTTCCAAAAATGCTCGCCATGCCCTTATGCGCTATATGATGCGCACGGGGTATGCCGACGACCGCACCAATCAGGCGCTCCTGGAGCTCGAAAGCGCGCTGGCACTGCCTGCGCCGCCGATGCGTATCGAGTGCTTTGATATCTCGACGTTGCATGGCACCTTTACCGTCGCCTCGATGGTGGTGTTTACCAACGGCCGTGCCGATAAGAGCCAGTACCGTCGCTTTAAAATTCAGGCCGAGTTGGACGAGGCAAACGACTTCGTGTCGATGTCCGAGGTTTTGGGTCGACGCTATGCTCCCGAGCGCATGGCCGACGAGCGCTTTGGCTCGCGTCCCGATTTGCTCGTTGTCGATGGCGGCAAGCCGCAATTGACCGCCGCGATAAAGCAACTTGAGGCCCTTGGGCTCGATATACCAGTTTGTGGTTTGGCAAAGGCCGACGAGGAGGTTTTCGTGCCCTGGGACGAGACCCCTGTCGTGCTGCCGACAGGATCCGCTTCGCTCTATCTGATCAAGCAGGTGCGCGATGAATCGCACCGTTTCGCGATTACGTTCCATCGCGAGCTACGCGATAAGGCCATGACGGTTTCGGTGCTTGACGATGTTCCGGGCGTGGGACCCACCAGAAAACGTGCCATTATGCGCCATTTTGGTTCGATGAAGCGTTTGCGTGCGGCGAGCGAGCAAGAGATTGCCGAAGTCCGAGGCGTTCCGGCCGATGTCGCCAAAGCGGTCTACGAGGCGCTCGTTGCATGGAATGCCGAGCGCGCCGAGGCGTCAGCCAACCGTTCTGAAACCTAAACACGCCCCTAAACAACTGATATACATGATTGCGTGATTTTCAACCATTTATTTCTCGGCGATTGCCTGCTGGTTTCGGGTTTTATTAACGCTAAAACGTTTGACTAGCCATGGTGAACAACCCTGCTATCCTGCGAGTTGACGAAGACTGATATCTCACCTCGTCGATACATACTGTCTGGCGTTTCATTTGTCAACGAATTCGGTGAACGGTAGTAAATACCGTTCAAGCGGATGTACGTATCGGTCGCCGAGCGCGGCACCCAAGTTGGGTTTGTCGGTAGGTAAGGTATATATCGTCCGCAAGTTGCGCGGGGGCAAGTCTAGGTGCTCCCGGGTAAGATTCTCTATTGATAGGAGAAGACATGGCCATCATCAACAAGGGTATGTCCAGGCGTTCGTTCCTCGGCCTCACCGGCAGCGTCGCTGCTGTCGCCGGCCTTGGTCTCACTGGCTGCGGTGGCAGCTCTAGCGACGAGGGTTCTGCTTCCGGTTCCACCGATTCCGCCAACCGTGGCGGCGGCGTGATCACCGCCGGTTCCGCTTACGCTCCGTCCAGCTTCGATCCCGCCAGCACCGGCTCCGCCGTGGGCCTGGGCGCTAACTGGCATGTCATCGAGGGCCTCTACGGCATCGATTACCACGACTACAGCACCTTCAACGAGCTCGCCACCGATGATCCCAAGTCCGTGGATGACACCACCTTCGAGGTCACCATCCGCAAGGGTGCTAAGTTCTCCGACGGCACCGAGGTCACCGCTGACGACGTGGTCGCCTCCTACACCGCTTGCGCCGCTTCTGCTACCTATGCTCCGTTCTTCCAGCCCTTCGAGTCCATCGAGGCCAAGGACGCCAGCACCGTGACGGTCAAGACCAAGGTCCCCAACTTCTCCCTGCTCAAGGATCGTCTTGCCATCATCCGCGTTACCCCGGCTACCCAGACCGAGGAGGATCGCGCCAAGCAGCCGATCGGTTCCGGCCCGTGGATGTACGACTCCATCTCCGATACCGAGATCACCCTGGTTCCCAACCCCGAGTACAACGGTGAGTATGCTGCCGAGGACGAGAAGATCCAGTACAGCATCCTGACCGACCCCACCGCTCGCGTCACCGCTCAGCAGGAAGGCTCCACGCTCGTCATGGAGCTCGTCACCGCTGACGCCGTCGACCAGCTCGAGAGCGCTGGCTGCAAGATCGACAACGTTCAGGGCTTCGGCACCCGCTTCGTTATGTTCAACGTTGCCAAGGAGCCTTGGAACAACGTCAAGGTCCGTCAGGCCGTTATGTACGCGCTCGACACCGAGAAGATGATCAGCAACACCTTCGCCGGCCTCGCCACCGCTGCCAGCTGCTACCTGCCCAAGAGCTTCACGAACTATCATGAGGCTTCCACGGTGTACAAGACCGACGCTAAGAAGGCCAAGAAGCTCATCGGGGAGTCCGGCATCACTCCGGGCGCCATCACCCTGCGCACCACTGACAACGAGCAGATTAAGGGCATGGCCGCTCAGGTCAAGAACGACCTTGACGCTCTCGGCTTCGATGTGACCATTCAGACCGACACCTCGGCTGCCACTTACGCTGCCATCGACGGCGGCGAGGCCTACGATATCCTTCTCGCTCCTGGCGATCCGTCCTGCTTCGGCGCCGATCCCGACCTGCTGCTCAACTGGTGGTACGGCGACAACGTCTGGATGCAGACCCGCTGCCCGTGGAAGGAGTCCGCTGAGTGGGAGAAGCTCCACGGCCTCATGGACGAGGCTCTTGCCGCCGAGGGCGACGAGCAGCAGGAGAAGTGGAACGAGTGCTTCGACATCATCGCCGATAACGCCGTTCTGTACCCTGTCGTTCACGTCAAGACCGTCTCCGCTTCCTGGGACGATCCGTCCACCGCGCCCAACGGCGAGGCCCTCGATGGCTTCAAGGGCATCGGCACGACGAGCATGTCCTTCAGGGGTGTCGCGACCGTCAAGGCCTAAGACTCGCTTGAGTCATATGCAGGGCGTCGGTCGTAAGGCAGCGTCCTCATAGTTGAAACAAAGACCCGGGCGACCTCGATGTCGCTCGGGTCTTGTAATGAGTATCCATACTCATATACCAGTTGGTCCTACCGACAAAAGAAAGGGGAGAGAACGTGAACAACTTTCTACGTTTGATTGGAAGGCGCCTCGTGGCGCTGCCGATCATGGCATTGGGCGTCACCGTCCTGGTGTTCTTCCTTATGTCGTTCTCCAAGACCGACCCCGCCTACACGGCGTTGGGTGACGGTGCTTCGCCCGAGGCGGTTGCCGAGTACCATGAGAAGTATGGTCTGGACGACCCCTGGCCCGTGCGTTACGTGCGCTACATGGGCGACCTGATCCATGGCGACATGGGCACTTATGGCGCTGCCCGCAACTCTGTTGCCAAGCGCATCTCTACGGCCCTGCCCGTCACGATGCAGCTGACCTTTATCGGTCTTGCCATCGGTGCGGTCGTCTCGTTTTTACTCGGCGTCATCGCGGCACTGTATCGCGATAAATGGCCGGACCAAGTGATTCGTGTCTTCTCCATCGCCGGCCTGGCAACCCCGTCGTTCTGGCTTGCCGTTCTGTTGATCCTGCTGTTCTCCTCCTACCTTAAGGTGCTCCCGGCCTCGGGTGCCCTGCCTCACTTCACTACCAACCCTGGCGGCTATCTTGCTCGTATGATCATGCCCGCCATCGCCTTGGCATTCCCCCTGACGGGTCAGATGACTCGTATCGTGCGTACCGCCATGGTAGAGGAGCTCGATAAGGACTATGTCCGCATGGCCCGCGGCGCCGGCGTCCCCGAGAAGGTCGTCGTCGGCATCAACGTTCTGCGCAACGCGCTGATCACCCCGGTCACCACCCTCGGTCTTAAGATCGGTTACCTCATGGGCGGCGCCGTCGTCATCGAGGTTATCTTCAACCTCCCCGGCATGGGTACTGCGATCCTGCAGGGCGTTCAGGGCAACGAGGCGAACCTGGTTCAGGGTGTCGTTATCGTCGTTGCTCTTGCCTTCATCATCATCAACATCGTGGTTGACATGCTCTACCTGCTCATCAACCCGCGCATCAGGACGGTGTAGATTATGGTAAAGATTCGAGAGAAGCAAACCGAGCAGCTCGAGAAAGCTGCCTCCAAGGGGCTCAAGCTCGGTGGCTGGAAGAAGATGACGCTGTCTTCCAAGATCGCCGCCGTCGTGCTGGTGCTGGTCGCCCTGACCGCAATCCTTGCTCCCATGCTTGCCCCCTATAGCCCGGTCGAGATTTTCACCGCTCGCCAGGCCCCCGGCAACGGATTCATCTTTGGTACCGACGATAAGGGCCGCGACATTCTGTCGCGTATGCTCTACGGTGGCCGTTACTCGCTGATCATCGGCTTTGGCGCCACCGCCATGGCTCTGGTCTGCGGCTCGGTCGTGGGCGCCCTCGCTGCGGTTTCGCGCAAGGCCGTCTCCGAGACGATCATGCGTATCCTGGACATCATCATGTCCATCCCGGGCATCGCCCTCGCCGCCGTGTTCGTTTCCATCTTGGGTAACTCCGTGCCGTCGATCATCTTCGCTATCGGCTTTATGTACACCCCGCAGATCGCCCGTATCGTTCGCGCCAACATCGTGTCCGAGTACGGCGAGGACTATGTTCGCGCGGTCATCGTGTCCGGTGCCAAGGCTCCGTGGATTTTGATCAAGCATGTCCTGCGTAACTGCATCGCCCCGATCATGGTCTTCACCGTCACCCTGGTCGCCGACGCCATCATCTTTGAGGCTTCGCTGACCTTCATCGGCGCTGGTATCCAGGAGCCCACCGCCACGTGGGGTAACATTCTCGCCGACGCCCGCGGCGGCGTGCTCGCCGGCCGTTGGTGGCAGGCGCTGTTCCCGGGTCTGGCCATCATGATCACCTGTCTGGCGCTCAACATCCTGTCCGAGGGCATTACCGACGCCATGGCCGCTGCTCCCTCCGCCGCCCTGGATCCGACCGATTCCTCCAAGCGTCGCGAGGCAGACCTGCTGGTCTCCGACCCCGTCCGCGCTTACAAGGAGCAGGCTCAGTCCCTGTCCGCCCGTCTTGGCGCCCTGCGTGATGTCGAGCTCAGGCGTAACGACCGCCATGTGCCCGATGAGTCTGTTGAGCCGATCCTTTCGGTCCGTGACTTCTGCATCCAGTTTGAGCACCACGGTGACATCAACGTCGTCGACCACGTCAACTTTGATGTCCGTCCTGGCCAGACCATGGGCCTGGTCGGTGAGTCCGGCTGCGGTAAGTCCATTACCACGCTGGCCATCATGGGCCTGACCGATGAGGATGAGCACCTTTCCGGCGAGGTTCTCTGGGAGGGCCGCGACCTGCTCAAGATGAGCAAGAAGGAGTGGTTCGGCCTGCGCGGTACCGATATCGCCATGGTCTATCAGGACGCCCTGTCCTCGCTCAACCCCTCTATGCTCATTTCCGCTCAGATGAAGCAGCTCACCAAGCGCGGCGGCACCCGTAGCGCCGAGGAGCTCCTGGAGCTCGTTGGCCTCGACCCCAAGCGTACGCTCGAGAGCTATCCGCACGAGCTTTCCGGCGGTCAGCGCCAGCGCGTCCTGATCGCTATGGCTCTTACCCGCGACCCCAAGCTGGTCATCTGCGACGAGCCCACGACCGCTCTGGACGTTACCGTCCAAAAGCAGGTCATCAAGCTGCTCAACGACCTTCAGGCCAAGCTCGGCTTTGCCATGATCTTCGTCTCGCACGACCTGGCGCTGGTCGCCGAGGTTGCCCATAACATCACCGTTATGTACGCCGGTCAGGTTATCGAGCAGGCGCCCACCAAGGAGCTGCTTACCAACCCGATCCACGAGTACACCCGCGGTCTTCTGGGTTCCGTTCTGTCCATCGAGAGCGGTTCGGGCCGCCTGCATCAGGTTCCCGGCGCCGTTCCCAGCCCGCGCGATTTCCCCAAGGGCGATCGCTTCGCACCCCGCTCGAGCCATCCGCGCATCGGTCTGGACACCCGTCCGGTCTTCAAGCGCGTGCCCGGCACCGAGCACTTCTATTCCGAGCTCCCCGACGAGGTGCTCAAGGCAAATGGTTTGACCCCTCACGCGGAGGTGATGTAGATGAGCGAGACCGCAGTCAACGGCGTCGAGCCGATCATCTTCCTTGATGACGTTCACGTCACCTTTAGTACCCGTACCGGTTCGATTCTGCACCCCAATCTGGTCCATGCCGTCCAAGGCGTGACCATTAAGCTCATGCCTGGTCAGACGATCGGCATCGTCGGTGAGTCCGGTTGCGGTAAGTCCACCACCGCAAACGTCATGTGTGGCCTTCAGGCTCCCACGAGTGGCAAGGTCTACTTTAAGGGCAAGGATGTCACCAAGCGCACCGCCGAGGACCGCCGTCACATGGGCCGCGTTATCTCGGTTGTGTTCCAGAACCCTGCGACGGCGCTTAACCCCCGCATGGTCGTTCGCGAGCAGTTGCTCGACCCCATGCGCGTCCACAACCTTGGTACCGAGGCCGAGCAGGAGAAGCGTGTCAAGGAGCTCCTGGAGCTCACCGGCCTTCCCAGCTCTGCCGCCGAGGTTCTTCCCGGCCAGCTTTCGGGCGGTCAGCGCCAGCGCGTGGCAATTGCCCGCGCCCTGTCGCTGAACCCCGATGCCATCATCGCCGACGAGCCCACCTCGGCTCTGGACGTTTCGGTCCGCGCGCAGATCCTCAACCTGCTGACCGACCTTAAGAAGGAACTCGGCCTGGCCATGGTGTTCATTAGCCATGACATCCAGACGGTCCGCTATATCTCTGACGACATCATCGTCATGAATGGCGGCAAGATCGTCGAGCAGGGCGAGGCCAAGCAGGTCTTCCAGAACCCGCAGGACCCCTACACCAAGATGCTGCTCGGCGCTGCACCGTCGCTGCTTCATCCCAAGCTCGGCGAGTAATCACGCTTTCCCTCCCGTGCGCCCGGCTCCCTTGCCGGGCGCACCTCCGTTGCGATTTCGAAAGGTTGGGTTCACGAGCCATGCCAAGTGCTCAGGAGCTACAACAGCAATTTGGTGGGTATCGAGGTGCTGCGCCACGTCCATCGGATTTCGATCTCTTTTGGAAAGATCGCATGGCCGAGGCCGATGCCGTCGAGCTCGACTATGCGATTGAGGCGGCTCCGGCTGCCGATTCCGCGACCTGTCAGTTTTTTGACTTCTGGTATACCGGCATGTGCGGTGCTCGCCTGCATGCCAAGTACCTCAAGCCGGTCTCGGACGAGCCCGTGCCGCTGGTGCTTCAGTTCCACGGGTATCCCGGTGCCAGCCGCAGCTGGTTTGAGCAGGCGTCGTTTGCGGGCATGGGCATGGCGCTCATCGCCCTCGACTGCCCTGGCCAAGGAGGCCCCTCCGAGGATATTGGCGGCTTTGAGGGCACGACGGTCGCCGGTCATATCGTCGCCGGCATCGACGGCGATCCCGCCAACCTCTATTACGTCCGCCTGCACCAGGACATTCGCATCCTGTGCCGTATCGTTCGCGAGCTCGAGGGCATCGATCTTGCCCGCGTGTTCGTGAACGGCGCGTCGCAAGGCGGCGGGTTGGGCATTGCGACATGCGCGCTCAACAGCGAACTTGTCAATCGTGCTGCCATCCTCTATCCCTTCTTGTCGGACTTCCGTCTGGTTTGGGATCTGGATGCCGACGATATTGCCTACGAGGGCCTGCGTTATTGGTCGCGTTGGTTTGACGAGGACTCGACTCGTATCGAGGAAGCCTATGCCAAGCTTGCGTATTTCGACTCCAAGAACTTTGCCCCCATGGTTACGTGCCCCGTGCTGTTTGGCACGGGCACGGCCGATGTCGTCTGTCCGCCGGCGACGCAGTTTGCGGTGTACAACAACCTGTCCTGCGAAAAGCGCCATGAGTTCTTTGAGGGCTTTGGCCACGAGGAGATTCAGGACTTTGACGATCTGATCATTCCGTTTTTCTGCGAGGGAGGGGAGGCTCATGTCTAAGTGCGAGAGCAATGTCGACGAGCTGATTGTCCCCGAGCTTGTGGAGATTCCCGGAACGGTTTCGTCAAGGCTCGCTGAATATCGGGACTGGCACGGTGATGTCCAGGCAGATGTTTCTGATTTGGAAGCATGTGTTTCGAATCTTGAGATTCAAGGCCCGAGCATTACGGCGATTGACTTTGCCAATCCTTGTGCCCGTTACTCGGAGGTTTCCTTTGAGCTCGGCACGGACGTGGTCCATGCGCGCTTGATCGAGCCTGCTGGGCGTACGCGAGTATCCGAGCGCGTGCCGCTGTGCCTGATGTTCCATGACGTTGACCGACCCGTGCGTGGGTGGCATCACATGACGAGATTTGTCGCCATGGGGTATGCCGTCCTTGCTCTGGATGACGATGTCGTTGGTGTAGGCGACCTGCAGCGGGGGATTGCCTCGCCCGCTTTTGTCGAGCGCGTCCGCTGGGGTTGCGCGATGGCGAAGGCCGCGCGCGAGCTCGATGGCATCGATCCGGACCGTCTCTTTGCGTGGGGCGAGGGCCTTGGCGGCGGCATCGCGCTGGCGGTTTCTGCTCTGGACGAGCAGGGTCTTTCCTGCACGGCAATCGCCAACCCACTCCCCGGCGGCCTTGAGGCACTGTCGTCTCGGGTACGCGGCTCGGTGCTCATGGGCACATCGCTCATGGATGCCGTAAGTGATCCCAAGGGGCAGTTTGCCGTATTCAACGGTCTTGAGTGCGACCGGAGGCATATCATCTATGCCAAATACGCTCATGAGCGCATCAACGCGTTCGAAAACGAAGTCGTCGACTTTTTTAACCAAACGTTCTACCCGTGTTCTTTGGCCTAGACGGCCTGGACACTGCCAACAAGAGTGGGCGGTATAGGGCCGCCTGCCAGACAACTAAGGAGATTCTTGTGGCAACTCAGAAATTCACCGGCGTTATCCCTCCCGTCGTTGTTCCCGATACCGAAGATCACCAGCTCGACGTTGCCTCCTTTGAGCGCAGCATCAACCGCATGATCGATGCCGGCGTCGATGGCCTGTTCTTCCTGGGCTCCTCGGGCGAGGTCGTCTTCTCCACCGACGAGCGCCGTCGCCAGATCATTGCCGAGGCCGTTCGCATCGTCGACCACCGCGTGCCCGTCCTGGTTGGCATCATCGATACCGAGACCGAGCGCATGATCGAGCACGGTAAGGTCGCCCAGGAGCTGGGTGCCGACGCTCTCGTCGCCACCTGCCCGTTCTATGCCCTGCAGGGTATGACCGAGGTCGAGGAGCACTTCCGCATCCTGCACGAGGAACTCGACCTGCCCATCTTCGCTTACGACATTCCCGTGTGCGTCCACACCAAGCTTCCCTGGAAGCTTCTCGCCAAGCTCGGCGCCGAGGGCGTCCTGGCCGGCGTCAAGGACTCCTCGGGTGACGACGTCTCGTTCCGCTACCTCGTTCAGGAGAACGAGAAGAACGGCCACCCGATGAGCATTCTCACCGGTCATGAGGTCGTCGTCGATGGTGCTTACCTCGGCGGCGCCGACGGTTCCGTCCCGGGCCTCGCCAACGTTGAGCCCGAGGGCTACGTGCGTCAGTGGAAGGCCGCTCAGGCCGGCGACTGGGCTACCGTTAAGGCCGAGCAGGATCGCCTCAACGAGATCTCCCACATCTGGGATGTCACCTCGGGCGTTCAGGGCTATGCCGGCGGCGTCGGCGCCTTCAAGACCGCTATGAACCTCATGGGTATCTTCGATAGCCCGACCATGCCGCGCCCGGTGAAGGCCATGACCGGCGAGAACGTTGAGGCCATCCGTAAGGTCCTCCAGGACAACGGTCTCCTGTAGCGCTTTCCCAGGCACCCGACCTTGTGGCTCAAGCGGTTGGGCGTGACCCATTAGGTCAACGCCCGACCGCTTTCACCTCAATCTCTGGCACCTGGGAAACCTTTACCGTGCGGCGGGGTTAATTCTGACCGCATTTCCTGTAGTTGTTTTTATCTCCTAAGGAGAGCGACATGGAGAACAAGTACGTTTGCTCCGTCGATATCGGCGGCACCAAGATTGCGACTGCCATTATGGAGTACCCGGCTGACGGCAGTGTGCCCCATCCCGTTTTCGAGGCCGAAGTTCCCACCGAGGCCCAGGAGGGCGGCGAGGCGGTTTTCCAGCGTATCGAGGCGTCTATTAAAGCCGCCATCGAGGCGAATCCCGATGTCGAGGTCCTTGGCGTCGGTATTGGCGCTGCCGGTGTCGTCGACCCCAAGACGGGCGCTATCGCCTATGCCAACGAGATCATGCCTGGCTGGTCCGGCGTTCAGCTGGGGCCGCGTCTGCGCGAGGATCTGGGGCTTCCCGTTGCCGTGGTGGGCGATGTGCAGGCCCATGCCCTGGGTGAGGCCCATTGGGGCGTCGGCAAGGGTAAGTTCTCCGTGCTGTGCCTGGGTATTGGCACGGGCATCGGTGGCGCGTATGTCGAGAACGGTCGCGTGATGCAGGGATTCCACGGTGCCGCCGGTCATATGGGCCATATCGAGTGCTCTGCCGCCGCCGGCATTCCCTGTGCTTGCGGTCGCTCCGGCCATCTTGAGTCGGTGGCTTCGGGTACCTCGATTGGCCGCATGTACGATGAGCGTTTCGGTCGAGTCGACCCCAGCCGTCCTTCGGTCGGCCGCGACGTGAACGACCTGTGCCGTGCTGGCGACGAAAAGGCGACCGAGGTCATCCATGACGCCGGCTTTGCGCTTGGTGCTAGCTTGGGCTCGCTTGCCAACATCCTGGACCCCGAAGTCATCGTACTTTCGGGCGGTGTGATTCACCAGGGTCCCGATTGGCGTTCGCAGACGTGGAAGGATTCGGTGCACGAGGGCTATGCCAGCCAGGCGCTCGACCCGCTTCAGGACACGCCGATTCTCATCGGCTCTCTCGAGGGCGACGCGCCGCTCATCGGTGCCGCCGAGCATCTTCTTGCTTCGTTGAAGTAAACATGACTACCAAGTGAGCCTTCTGAGGTGCCGCAGATTGACGTGAAAGAGGAGCGAAGCGTACTTCGGTACGCGAGCGACGGTTTGAACGTCAAGGTGCGGTGCCTCAGAAGGCCGTTTTGAGAAAGGTTGAGATCGAAATGGCCGTTGAACCTTTGATTCAGTCTCTGAAGGGCAAGCTCGTCGTGAGTGTCCAGGCCTATATGGGCGAGCCGCTTCGTACGCCCGAGACCATGGCTCAGATGTCTCGCGCCTGCGAGCTCGGCGGTGCCGCCGCCATCCGCTGCCAGGGTCTTGCCGACATCGCCGCCATTAAGGGCCGCTGCGAGGTCCCCGTCATTGGCCTGTGGAAGGATGGACACGAGGGCGTCTACATCACGCCGACGCTGCGCCATGCTCGCGCCTGCGTTGCCGCCGGTGCCGATATCGTGGCAATCGATGCCACCGATCGTCCGCGCCCCGATGGCAAGACCGTCGAGGATACCTTCCGCCCTCTGCACGAAGAAGGCGTGCTCCTGATGGCCGACTGCGCCACCATCGAGGATATTCGCCGTGCGGTCGACATGGGCTTCGACCTGGTGTCCACTACGCTTTCTCACGGTGTTGCCGCCATCGATTGCACGATGGCCGACGGCCCCGATCTGCCGCTCCTGCGTCAGGCGACCGAGGAGTTCCCGGGTCTCCCCATCATCTGCGAGGGCCGCGTGCACACGCCCGAGGAGGCTCGCGCCGCGATTGATGCGGGCGCCTGGGCCGTTGTCGTGGGCACCGCCATCACGCACCCCACGAGTATTACGAGTTGGTTCAAGGCCGCGCTTGAGGCCTAAGACGGACCTCGTATCCGCTTGGGGCGGTATACTCAATAAAGGCAATTGACCGCGCGGGATCCGGGTTGCTGGGTCCCGCGCTTGTTTTTAGGAGGCAGCACATGCAAAAGGGAGATGCCATGGATGCGGCGGAGCGCTCGGAGCGCATCCCCGATATCGTCATCATCACCGGAATGTCCGGTTCGGGCCGCACGCAGGCCATGCACGTGTTCGAGGACATGGGCTATTTTTGCATCGATAACTTGCCTCCGCGTCTGATTGCCCAGCTCGCCGAACTCGTCGGCATCAATACGGGCGTGGGCAGGCATCTCGCCGTCACCTGCGACCTGCGTAGCCAAGGCCTGTTCGATGAGCTGCTCGATGCCGTCGCCGCGCTCGAGGAGCGCGAGATGAGCTGCGATATCGTGTTTCTCGAGGCTTCCGACGAGGTGCTGATCCGTCGCTACAGCGAAAACCGCCGCCGCCATCCCATTGCCAAGCCGGGGGAGACCACGGCCGATGCGATTCAGCGTGAGCGCCTGCAGCTGCAGGGCGTGCGTGACCGAGCCGATATGATCATCGACACGAGCCGCCTGCGCACCTCTGCGCTGCGCAACAAGCTGCGCATGGCTTTTTCTGAGCTTTCCGACCAGCAGCTTATGGATGTCCACGTGTTCTCGTTTGGCTTTAAGCACGGCATGCCCGTCGAGGCGGACATTATGATCGACGTTCGCTTCCTGCCCAATCCGTTCTATGACCCCGAGATGCGCACCATGACGGGTCTCGATAAGAAGGTCTCCGACTTTGTCCTGGACCATCCCAAGACCCAAGAGTTCTGGAAGGCCTGGACGCAGCTGCTCGATACGGTCATGCCCGGCTATATCGCGGAGGGCAAGCCGCAACTTTCTATCGCCATCGGCTGCACGGGCGGTCAACATCGCAGCGTCGCCATTGCCGAGGCCACGGCCCGTTATTTGGAGGGCGCCCAGTATCACGTGAGCATTTCCCACCGCGACCTTTCGCGCGCCAACACGAAAGCATAGGCCTGCATGTCGTTTACCGCCGAGGTGCGCGACGAGCTCGCGCGCTGCGAACCCGAATGTGAATATTGCGACCTGTCGACGCTTGCCGCTTTGACGCGCGTGAGCGGTACGCTCTCGCTGGCCGGCTCCGGGCGATATCGCTTGACGGTTGCGACCGAGACGGGTGCCGTCGCGCGCACGATGATCACGCTGACTCATCGTATCCTTAAGCTCAAGACGGAGTTCACCGTCCGTAAATCGGTCTTGCATAAGGTCCGTAACTATCTCATCACCTTGCCCGATCAGCCCGACCTGGACAAGGCTCTGGTGCTGCTGGGCATTCTCGATCGTAGGGGAGGGCTGGTCACCGGTGTTCCTCGGCACATCGTCGCCCGTCCCTGTTGCAGGCTCGCCTACATCCGCGGTGCGCTCATCGCCGGCGGATTTGTGGCTGACCCTCGTGGCGACTTTCACTTGGAGATTGCGGTCCAGGGCGAGCAGTATGCCAAGGGGCTTTGCGATCTGCTGGAACAGATTGGGGTCCATGCGCGCGTCAACGCACGGCGTGGATCCTATGCTGTCTACATTAAGAGCGCCGAGGAAATCGAGCATCTTCTAAAAATGATTGGCGCCAAGCGCAGTGTTGCCGAGATTGAGGAGGCGCGCGCGGTCAAGCTGGTCAAAAACGACGTGAACCGCCGCGTGAACGCCGAGCTGGCCAATCAGACCAGAAGTGCTGGCGCCGCCCAGCATCAGCTTGCGTTAATCGATGAGCTCGAGCAGCGGGGCCTACGCGATACGCTTCCGGAGGCCTTGGCGGTCTTTTGCGATCTGCGCGAGCGCTACCCCGATCTGTCGTTGCGCGATCTGGGGGAGATGGCCGATCCTCCGTTGTCAAAGTCGGCCCTATACCATCGCGTTTTGCGGCTTGAAAAGCTCATTGAAGCGAACAGGTAGTATAAAGCATTGGCTTATATATGGATTGAACTGGTGTTTTATTCTTTAAAGCGTTTTAACGCAAATTTGATTTTCAATTTCGAGCATTCTCGTGAAATTCAAGTCAAAAAAAAGGTATATTAGGCGAGTGGTTAGTTTGTGGGCCTCAACGGCGGGCGCTGTAGCTTGCGGGGGCCTTACGAAAGGAGACACAATGGCAGTAAAGGTTGCTATTAACGGCTTCGGTCGCATCGGTCGTCTGGCTTTCCGTCAGATGTTCGGTCATGAGGGCTCCGAGATCGTCGCTATCAACGACCTCACCTCTCCCGATATGCTCGCTTACCTGCTGAAGTACGACTCCACGCAGGGCAACTATGCTCGCGATCATGAGGTCGTCGCTGGTGAGGATTCCATCACCGTTGACGGCAAGGAGATCAAGATCTACAAGGAGGCCGACGCCAACAACCTGCCTTGGGGCGACCTCGACGTCGACGTCGTGCTCGAGTGCACCGGCTTCTACACCAGCAAGGCTAAGGCTCAGGCCCACATCAACGCTGGCGCCAAGAAGGTCGTCATCTCCGCTCCGGCCGGCAGCGATCTGCCCACCATCGTGTACAACGTCAACCATGAGACGCTGACCGCTGAGGACAACATCATCTCCGCTGCTTCCTGCACCACCAACTGCCTCGCCCCGATGGCCAAGGGTCTGAACGACTTCGCTCCCATCGTGTCCGGCATCATGACCACCATTCACGCCTGGACCGGCGACCAGATGCCGCTCGATGGCCCGCAGCGCAAGGGCAACAAGCGTCGTAGCCGCGCCTGCGCCGTCAACATCGTCCCCAACACCACCGGTGCTGCTAAGGCTATCGGCCTGGTTCTCCCCGAGCTCAACGGTAAGCTCATCGGCGCTGCTCAGCGCGTCCCGACGCCGACCGGCTCCCTCACCAACCTCTACGCTGTCGTTGACAAGAAGGTCACCGTCGACGAGGTCAACGCCGCTATGAAGGCTTACGCCGCCACCATCTCCGAGACCTTCGCTTACAACGAGGATGACATCGTCTCCACCGACATCATCGGCGAGACCCACGGCTCCATCTTCGACGCTACTCAGACCATGTGCTCTGATCTCGGCAACGGCCAGACCCTCGTTCAGGTCACCTCTTGGTACGACAACGAGAACTCCTACACCTCTCAGATGGTCCGCACCATCAAGTACTTCGAGAAGTTCGTTGCTTAATTTAGCTTTTAGCGAATAGCTCGTTGAGCGTCTAAAGAAGGGCGCGGCCTTATAGGGCTTACACCCTAGGGTCGCGCCCTTTTTATAAGAAATCGTCTGCCGTAATGGGAGGCAGACACGTACGAAAGGTAGAAGCAAACATGGCCTTTACCAAGAAGACCGTCCGCGACATCGATGTCGACGGCAAGCGCGTTCTCGTCCGCGTTGACTTCAACGTGCCTATCAAGGATGGCGTCGTTGGCGACACCACCCGCATCAAGGCTGCCCTGCCCACCATCAACTACCTCGTCGAGCACAACGCTCGCGTCATCCTCATGAGCCACCTCGGCCGTCCCGATGGCACCGGCTTCCAGCCCGAGCTCTCCCTCGAGCCCGTCGCCAAGAAGCTCGCCGAGCTCTCCGGTCTCGACGTTGCCTTTGTCGCCGACACCTACGGCGAGAAGGCTGCCGAGGCTGTCGCCGCTGTCGAGCCGGGCAAGGTCCTCGTTCTCGAGAACGTCCGCTTCGACAAGCGTGAGAAGAAGAACGATCCTGAGATCGCCAAGACCCTCGCTTCCTACGGCGATGTCTTCGTTCTCGACGCCTTCGGTACCGCTCACCGCGCCCAGGGTTCCGTCGTGGGCCCCGCCGCTTACCTGCCTGCCGTCGCCGGCTTCCTGCTCGAGAAGGAGGTCGACACGCTGACCGGCATCTTCGCTGAGCCCGAGCGTCCCTTCGTCGCCATCGTCGGCGGTTCCAAGGTTTCCTCCAAGATCGGTGTTCTCGATCACCTCATCGACTCCGCTGACACCCTGATCATCGGTGGCGGCATGGCCTACACCTTCTTCCTGGCTCAGGGCCTGACCGTCGGTCAGTCCCTCAAGGAAGAGGACTGGGTCGAGCGTGCCGGCGAGATGCTCAAGAAGGCCGAGGAGAAGGGCGTCAAGATCCTGCTCCCCATCGACAACCGCGTTGCCGATCACTTTGGCGAGGACGCTGTCCCCGAGGTCGTCGCTTCCGACGCTATTCCCGACGATCGTGAGGGCATGGACATCGGCCCCAAGACCGAGGAGCTCTACGCCGAGGCCGTCAAGGGCGCCAAGACCGTGTTCTGGAATGGCCCCATGGGCGTCTTCGAGTTCGATAACTTCGCTCACGGCACCCAGGCTATCGCCGAGGCTGTCGCCGAGGCCGACTGCACCTCGATCATCGGCGGTGGCGATTCTGTCGCGGCTGTCAACAAGTTCAACCTGGCCGACAAGATGAGCTGGATTTCCACCGGTGGTGGCGCTTCCATGGAGCTCGTCGAGGGTAAGGCCCTGCCCGGAGTGGAGGCGCTTCTCGATGCCTAATCGCACCCTTCTTATCGCTGGTAACTGGAAGATGAACAACGACGTCGCCGAGGCTGCCAAGCTCGCCGACGAGCTGGCTCAGGCTCTGCCCGAGGTTCCGGCTGGCGTCGAGGTGCTCGTCTGCCCTCCGACCATCGACATCACCACGGTTCATGACCGCATTCAGGCTGCCCCCATCGCCCTCGGTGCACAGAACGTGTACTGGGAGGCCAAGGGTGCTTACACCGGTGAGTCCTCTTGCGACATGCTCAAGTCCGCTGGCTGCACCTACTGCATCATCGGTCACTCCGAGCGTCGTGACTACTTCCACGAGACCGACGAGGATCAGAACAAGAAGGCCAAGGCTCTCGTTGCCGCCGGTCTTGTTCCCGTCTTCTGCTGCGGCGAGTCCCTTGAGGTCCGCGAGGCCGGCACCTATGTCGAGCACGTCGTGAACCAGGTCAAGGCTGGTCTCGAGGGTCTCGAGATCACCTGCCCCAAGCAGGTTGTCGTCGCCTACGAGCCCATCTGGGCCATCGGTACCGGCAAGACCGCTACCGCCGAGGACGCTCAGGAGGTCTGCGGCGCTATCCGTGAGACCCTCAAGGAGATGTTCGGCGAGGAGCTCGCCGACGGCATCCGCGTGCTGTATGGCGGTTCCGCCAAGCCCGGCAACATCGCCGAGCTCGTCGCCAAGCCCGACGTTGACGGCGCCCTCGTGGGCGGCGCTTCGCTCAAGGCTGACGACTTTGCCTCTATGGTCGTCAAGGCAGGCGAGTAGGACATATGGCACAGCGTCATCTTCCTGCAATCCTGATCATCATGGACGGCTGCGGCCTGGCCCCGGCTGATGGCGAGAACGCCGTCGCCGCTGCCAAGACGCCCTTCCTTGATAGCCTGTACGAGAAGTATCCCCACACCACGCTCGGCGCTTCGGGCGAGGACGTGGGCCTTCCCGATGGCCAGATGGGCAACTCCGAGGTTGGTCACCTCAACATCGGTGCCGGCCGCATCGTGTTCCAGGAGCTTTCGCGTATCAACAACGCCATCAAGGACGGTTCCATCTCCGAGAACGAGGTCTTCGTCAAGGCTATGGACGACGTCAAGGCTGACGGCAAGACCCTCCACCTCATGGGCCTTATGAGCCCTGGCGGCGTTCATTCTCATATGAACCACGTCGAGGCTCTGGTCAAGATGGCTGCCGAGCGCGGCGTCAAGACCGTTCGCGTTCATGCCTTCATGGATGGCCGCGACGTCGACCCGCAGTCCGGTGCCGGCTACATGAGCGAGTTCTGCGCCTTCCTGGCCAAGATCTCCGAGGAGACTGGTTGTGACGCCCGCGTCGCAACCGTCTCGGGCCGCTATTGGGCCATGGACCGCGACAATCGTTGGGAGCGCATCCAGCGCGCCTACGACGTTATGGTCAATGCGTCCGATGCCGATACCGACCCCGTTGCCGGTATCAAGGCCTACTACGAGAAGGATCCGCGCGGCGACGAGTTCGTCGAGCCCTTCGCTGCCCATAACGAGGGCATCCACGAGGGCGACGCGGCCATCTTCTTCAACTTCCGTCCCGATCGCGCCCGTCAGATGACCCGCGCGTTCACGGACAAGGAGTTCGACGGCTTTGAGCGCGAGCAGATCAAGCTCTCGCACTTTGTGACGATGACCGAGTACGATCCGACGTTTGACGTCGAGGTCGCCTTCCCCAAGACGTTCCCCGAGAACGTCCTAGCCGACGTTATCGCCGCCAACGGCCTGAAGCAGCTGCACACCGCCGAGACTGAGAAGTACGCCCATGTGACGTTCTTCCTCAACGGCGGTATCGAGGAGCCCAAGGAGGGCGAGGAGCGCGTGCTCGTCGCTTCCCCCAAGGTTGCTACCTATGATCTGCAGCCCGAGATGAGCGCTCCCGAGGTTACCGAGAAGCTCGTCGCTGCTATCAACGAGGATCGCGCTGATTTCTACATCGTGAACTTCGCGAACTGCGACATGGTCGGTCACACCGGTGTCTTCGACGCTGCCGTCAAGGCCGTCGAGGCTGTTGACGATGCCCTGTCCAAGGTTGTCCCGGCGATTCTCGCCAAGGGCGGCTTTGCGCTGATTACCGCCGACCACGGCAACGCCGACCACATGTTTGACGTTGCTTCCGACGGTTCCAAGCATCCGTTTACGGCTCACACCACCAACCGTGTGCCGTTCATCATCGTTGATGAGAAGGCTCAGCTCACCGGTATCGAGGACGGCCGTCTCTCCGATATCGCCCCGACCATGCTCACCATGGCTGGTCTGGAGCCTTCCGCCGAGATGACGGGCCGCGTGCTCGCCACCGAGGCCTAAGAGAAAACTCCAAGCGTTTTCTTGCAAGGGGGTTGCCCGCATCCGGGCAACCCCCTTTTTTGGTATTTCTGCCATTTCTACCCCGTCCCTAAATGGCAGGTGGGGGAGTGCCGGGGGTTGTGGTACAGTACTGGAGTTTGAATTGTTCTATTAAGGAGCTTATCTATGGGTCCGTTCCAGATTCTTCTGTTTGTCGTTTGGGCTGTCTCTGCCGTGGCGCTGACGATTCTCGTTCTGATGCACTCCGGTAAGGGTACCGGCGTTTCGGATATGATCGCTAGCTCCCTGTATAATTCCAGCTCTGCCACGGGCGTCATGGAGCAGAACCTCGATCGCCTGACGGTGATCATGGCCGTCGTCTTCGCCGTGTGCGTCGTCCTGTGCATGTTCTTCTTCCCGCAGGGCATCGTCGGCTACTAAGCATCGGCGTATACGTGTTTACAAAGGGTCCCGCAAGTGCGGGGCCCTATTTGTTTACATACTTGTAACGGAGCCAAAATATCCCCACATACTGCGCCCAACTAAAGAAATTCTCGACCGTTGACCGGAATCAGGCCCAATTTGTGCATAAAATGCGCTACTGTATTGCAAAACGTTGGCCTGTAGTGCATAACCAGCCATTGCAATGGGCCGCGTTTTGATGGTTTGGATCGGGTGTCTCGACATATGTCCGGTCTACCTATTTTTGTCCTATCTCTTAAGGAGGATGGCATGGCTGATTCTATGTTCCACCAGCCCGTTATGGGTCGTCGCGCCTTTGTTGGCGGCACCCTCGCTGCGAGCTCCATGGCTTTTCTTGCCGCATGCGGCAAGAAGGGCGGCGACGCTTCCGGTTCTGAGTCCGGTTCGACGCTGAACTTCTACATCAACAACCCGGTTTGCATCGAACCCTACAATGTCCAGGAGGACCAGGGCACTCAGGTCGAGTACCAGCTCTTTGACGCTCTGACCTCTTATGACGCCGAGAAGGGCGAGATCGTTCCGCTGGCTTGCGAGTCCTTCGAGGCCAACGACGACGCCACCGAGTTTACCTTCAAGATCAAGAAGGCCAAGTTCCACAACGGTGACGACGTTACCTCCAAGTCCTTCAAGCTCGGTTGGGAGCGTCTGGTCAACACCAAGTCGGCCATCGCTACCGAGTACGGCCCTTCCGAGGTCTCCTATCACCTTTCCATGGTCGAGGGCTATGACGACCTGCTTGCCGGTAACGCTACCGAGCTCAGCGGTGTTACTTGCCCCGACGATGAGACCCTCGTCGTCAAGCTGACTTCCGCTTACGCCGACTTCCCCTTCGTCGCCTCTCACCCGGCTCTGGCCCCGGTTCCCGAGTGCGCCGAGTCCGATGCCAAGAGCTTCTATCTTGCGCCGATTGGTAACGGCCCGTTCATGATGGACGGCAAGTGGGAGGATGGTCAGGAGATCAACCTCAAGAAGTTCGACGATTACTATGGCGATAAGGCCAAGATCGATGGCATCCACTTCCAGGTCATCAAGGATATGGAGACCGCTTACAAGGAGTTCCAGGCCGGTAACCTCGATGTCTGCGACGTTCCCGTTGCTCAGATCGATGCTGCCAAGAAGGATCGTGGCGTGTCCAAGGACGGCTACACCATGGGCGACGGCGAGCGCATGCTGCTCGGCGCCGAGCCTTCCACCTACTACCTGACCTGCAACAATACGGCCGAGCCGTTCAACAACGCCGACCTGCGTAGGGGCATCTCCCTGGCCATCAACCGTGAGGCTATCTGCAAGACCATCTTCAAGGGTACCCGTACCCCCGCCGACGGCATTGTTCCTCCGGGCATCGATGGCTACAAGGAGGGCGCATGGGAGTTCTGCGCCTACGACGTCGACAAGGCTAACGAGTACCTCGATAAGGTTGCTCCTGCCGATGCCAACGGTGACCGTGGCATTAACGTGACCCTTTCCTACAACCAGGATGGTGGTCACAAGGAGATCATGGAGTCCATCATCGGCGACCTCGCCAAGGTTGGCGTTACCGCGACTTCCGATACCCCCGAGTGGTCTGCCCTGCTCGAGCAGTACCAGAACTTCGACTATCAGTTCGGTCGTCTGGGCTGGATTGCCGACTACCCGATCATGGATAACTTCCTGTATCCGCTGTTCCACTCCGACTCCCTGGGTGGCGACAACCGCTCCGGTTACAGCAACCCCGAGTTCGACGCCAAGGTCGACGAGGCTCGCACCACGGTTGACGACGAAGAGCGCGTCGCTAAGATGCAGGAGGCCGACGCTATGGTCGCCGCCGACTGCCCGGTCATCCCGGTGATGTTCTACACGCACACCATCGTTGGCTCCGACCGCGTCAAGTACCTCTACGTTGATCCGCAGAAGCACGCCGATCTGGGTACCGCCGAGCTCGCCTAAGAGTTTTGCAGCTTCCATGAGGGTCAAGTTTTTACGTAGACCTCATGGGAAACATACAGTTCTCCCTAACCTGGGGTAAACTGGCTGATGGTAATTTTGGGATGCCGGTCTGGCGATCGGCATCCCATTTAGGTTAATCCCTAGATAGGGGAGTGGTATGGGTAAGTACATCGTTAAACGTGTGCTTCAGTTCATCCCGGTATTTTTGGGCGTTACGCTGATTCTGTTCGCCCTCCAGAATATCGTGCCGGGAGATCCGATCAAGCTGATCGGTGGAGACAAGGCTCTGTCCCCTGAGGTAGAGCTTCAGCTTCGCGTTCGCTACCACCTGGTCCAGACGGACGAGGATGGCAACGCAATCCTTGACGAGAACGGCGATCCCGTTCAGACGTCGCTCGTGGACCGTTATTTGTATTACATGAACGGTCTGCTTCATGGCGATTTGGGCAATTCGTACCAGCGCAAGCTGCCGGTTACGGAAATCTTTGCCCAGAAGTATCCGTACACGGTCAAACTCGCCGCGTGCGCTATTGTGCTCGAGGCGGTTATGGGTATCGGTGCGGGTATCATTTCGGCGGTTAAGCGCTACTCCTTCTGGGATATTTTGGTAACGCTCACCACGTCGATCCTCGTTGCCGTTCCTGCCTTCTGGCTCGGTATGCTGTTGCAGCTGTTCTTTGGTGTCGTCCTCAAGGACCTCACCGGCGGCGCATTCTCCATGCCGATCTCGGGTGCCGGCGGCGCCAGCTCGCAGTATCAGGACTGGATGCACTATGTGCTCCCGACTATCACGCTGGCTTCGGTTTCGACCGCTTATGCTGCCCGCATCATGCGCTCGCAGCTGCTCGACGTCATGAACCAGGATTACATCCGTACGGCAAAGGCCAAGGGTCTCTCCAATCGCGCGATCATTGTCAAGCATGCGCTAAAGAATGCACTCATCCCTGTCGTTACCTATATTGGTGTCGACTTTGGCGCTATGCTCTCGGGTGCCATCCTGACCGAGACAGTCTTTAACTGGCCCGGCATCGGCTATGAGATTTACCGTGCTATCAGCATGCGTGACTGGCCTGTCGTTATGGGCGGCGTTACGCTCGTCGTCGTCGTCGTTATGGTTATTAACCTGCTCGTCGACATCAGCTATGCATTCCTCGACCCGCGCATCCGCCTTGGCGGTCCGTCGGATAAGGCCTAAGGGAGGTACGTCTTATGCAGGAAACTGATTCTCAGTCTCAGGAGCAGGCTACCGCCACCAAGGCCGCATCTGCTCCCGCCAAGTCCCGCACGCTGTGGGGCGACGCTTTTAAGCGTCTTCGTAAGAACAAGCTCGCCGTCATCGGCGTCTGCTGGATTGTCATCGTCGTCCTGATCGCTTTGACTGCCGACCTGTGGGCTCAGCCTTGGCTCGGCTCTCCGACGGCATCCGACTCGACCACGATGGCCGAGACGGCACTTTTGGCTCCGTGTGCCGAGCATCCGTTTGGCACCGACGCCCTCGGCCGTGACATTCTGGTCCGTGTTATCTACGGTGCCCGCGTCTCGCTTTCCGTCGGTATTATGGCAACCGCCATCTCGACGGTCATCGGTCTGGTCATGGGTGCCCTCGCCGGTTTCTACGGCGGCATCTGGGATACGATCATCATGCGTTGCGCCGATATCTTCCTGGCGTTCCCGTACGTGCTGTTCGTTGTCGCCATGATCGCCGTTATCGGCCGTGGCCTCCAGAACGTCTTTATCGCCATCGGCATTCTCGGCTGGCCCTCGATTGCGCGCGTCTTCCGCTCGGCAATTCTGACGGTCAAAGAGAATGACTACGTTGATGCGGCTCGCGCTATGGGCGCATCCGACGCCCGTATCGTCATGCGTCACATCTTCCCGAATTCCGTTGCCTCCATCGTGGTCTATGCAACCATGAACATCGGTGGCGCCATCCTGACCGAGTCCGCTCTGTCCTACCTTGGCATGGGCGTTATTCCGCCTACGCCTTCTTGGGGCTCGATGATTCAGGACGGTCAGCAGTATCTGATGACCGCCCCCTGGATGATGATCATGCCCGGTCTGGCAATTCTTACGACGGTGCTCGCCTTCACCCTGCTGGGTGACGGTCTGCGCGACGCCCTCGACGTCAAGATGAAGGACGCATAAGGATGAAGAAGAACAAGAACTATGTGGACCTGAAGGACCAGCCGGTTCCCGAGGGCCAGCATCTGCTCGAGGTCGATGACCTTAAGATGTATTTCCATACCGAGGACGGCGTCGTTCGCGCTGTCGACGGTGTGTCCTACACGCTCGATCGTGGCGAGACCCTGGGTGTCGTCGGTGAGTCCGGTTCCGGTAAGTCCGTGACCGCCATGACCATCATGGGCCTTATCTCGATGCCTCCGGGAAAGATCGAGGGCGGCGACGTTCGCTATCGCGGTCGCTCCATCCTCGAGATGTCCGAGGAAGAGATGCAGCACATCCGCGGCAACGATATCGCGATGATCTTCCAAGATCCTATGACCTCCCTCAACCCGGTCTACAAGATCGGCAAGCAGGTGGGCGAGGGCCTTCGTCTGCACCGTGGCTACTCCAAGCAGGAGGCGCTCAAGCGCGCCACCGAGCTTCTGGACCTCGTGGGTATCCCCGAGCCCGAGAAGCGCGTCAATGAGTATCCGCACCAGTTCTCCGGTGGTATGCGTCAGCGCGTCATGATTGCTATGGCCCTTGCCTGCGATCCCGACATCCTGATTGCCGACGAGCCCACGACCGCTCTGGACGTTACCATCCAGGCTCAGATCATTGAGCTCATGCAGGAGATGCAGGAGAAGAACGGTAACGCCATCATCATGATTACCCACGACCTGGGTGTTGTCGCCGACATGGCCGATAAGATCATGGTTATGTACGCCGGTCGCCCTGTTGAGTTCGGCACGGCCGAAGAGATCTTCTACGAGAGCCGTCATCCCTACACCTGGGGTCTTATCCGCTCCATCCCGGAGCAGGCCATCGATGAGAAGAAGCCGCTTACGCCGATTCACGGCAACCCGCCTTCGCTCATGAACCTGCCCGAGGGCTGCGTATTCTCGCCCCGTTGCCCGTATGCCACGGACAAGTGCCGCAAGCAGCGCCCCGAGCGTGTTGTCACCGAGTCTGGTCACTACTCTGCGTGCCACTACTCCGGTGACCCCGAGTTCCTCAAGAACGCACCCGAGACGTCCCGTACGCGCAAGGATTCCAAGAAGGGAGGCGAGGCGTAATGGCAGATACCAACGAGCGTACTCCGCTGCTGAAGGTCGAGCACCTTTCCAAGGAGTTTCCCGCTGAGTCCGGCATGTTCGCCAAGCGCTTCTCCAAGCGTGTTGTCTCTGCTGTGAACGACATCTCGTTTGAGATCTATCCGGGTGAGACCTTCGGTCTGGTCGGCGAGTCCGGCTGCGGTAAGTCCACGACGGGCCGCACCATCATGCGCCTCACCAAGCCGACGGCTGGCAAGGTGTTCTTCCAGGGCAAAGACGTTTCCGAGATGAGCAGGCATGAGATCAAGGACATGCGCCGCGAGATGCAGTTCATTTTCCAGGATCCCTATGCTTCGCTGAATCCTCGTATGACGATTGGTGAGATCGTCTCCGAGCCCATGACCATTCACGGCGTGGGCACCAAGGAGGAGCGCATCGAGCGCGTCCGCGAGTTGCTGGACGTCGTCGGTCTGAACCCCGAGCACATCAACCGCTATCCGCACGAGTTCTCAGGCGGTCAGCGTCAGCGTGTCGGTATCGCCCGCGCGTTCGCTCTGAAGCCCAAGCTGATTATCTGCGACGAGCCGGTCTCCGCTCTGGACGTTTCCATTCAGGCTCAGGTTCTGAACCTGCTGAAGGAGCTCCAGGACAAGTTTGGTACGGCTTACCTCTTCATCGCTCACGACCTCTCTGTCGTGCAGCACATCTCCGACCGCGTTGCCGTTATGTACTTGGGCAAGATGGTCGAGGTCTCGGACTGGAAGACGCTCTACAGCGAGCCGCATCACCCGTACACGCAGTCGCTGCTGTCTGCTGTGCCGGTGCCCGATCCGGATGTCCAGAAGACCCGTAAACGCATCATCCTCGCCGGCGATCCGCCGTCGCCGCTGGATCCGCCGACCGGCTGCCGTTTCCACACGCGCTGCCCGATCGCGCAGGGCATCTGCTCCGAGAGGCTTCCCGAGTTTAAGGAAGTTGCCCCGGGCCACTGCTGCGCCTGCCACTTCGCCGAGCCGTTCCCGATCAAGGAATCTCACATCGACCTGTAGTCGGTTGTTCTCGTCCGGGCCCGCCCTGAAGTTACTTTTCAGAACGTCCTCGGACATGCAAGAAACCCCCGCTGCGCACTTCGTGCGGCGGGGGTCTCTTGCGTCCTGCGGAGTGTTCTGAAAACTAACTCCAGGGCGGACCCTGCGTTACCGCTGCAGAGGGGAGTGCGATTCCTCGATCGCTCACTTAATCTAATGAGAAATTTAGTGAGGCCGGAGCTTAAGCTCCGACCTCCTTATACAAGGGCTCGGCTTTGCCGAGCCACAAACTTCTATTCAGCCCCAGAATACGTTTGAGAATCGTACTTGGAGTACGTGCCTGTAGGTCCTGAATCGGTGTTGCCTCCCGGCGCATTCCGCAGGGGGAGCGATATTTTGCAGCACGAAGTGCGTTGCAAAATATCGCTCATGCCCGAGGACGCGCCGGGAGGCAACACCGATTCAGGATCGGACATAACCGTCTACCAGCGCATTTACAAATTCGTAAACTTTTTTCAAAAAAGTGCTTGCACAGTTCTCGAATCATAGGTTATTATCTTCCTCGTTGAACGCGCGGGTCCAACAAAACGAACCGCGAATCAACAACATAGCATGTCGGAGTGGCGGAATTGGCAGACGCGCTAGCTTGAGGTGCTAGTGACCGCTTTTTGGTCATGCGGGTTCAAGTCCCGCCTCCGACACCATCGCATTTGAGAAGCCTCTTCGGAGGCTTTTTTGTTACCGATAGACGGTGAGGTTCACGATGGAAACGCTTGAGCGCAACGAGTGGGCAGACGTTGCCCAACTGGTCGAGATCACGAGCGATGCTGTCATCATCTGCGAACTCGACGGAACCATTCTGCATGTGAATAATCGCTTGCTCGATCTGATGTGCGAGGAGCGCGCCGACGTCATCAATGGCGACGTTAAAGACGTGCTGTACTCATCTGCCTTTGAGCGTGCGACCGAACATCGTCTGCCGTTTGAGACCGATGGCTCCGAGAGCGAGCTGATGCTCAAACTGAGCGACGGTTCCTTTATTCCTGTCCTGGTTCGCGCGGGTTCCGTCACGCCTCCGCGCATCTTTGGACGCCGTGCGCCGCGTGTCCTTGTGGCACTTCACAGCATCGAAGAGCAGTATTCCCACGATCGTCAGCTTAAGCGTGCGCTGTCGGAGCTCAGAGTGGCGAATAAGCGCCTCTCGGGCACGCTTTCGGTCATTATGAGCACCGTTGGCTCCGATGAGCTTCCCAGCCTGCTCGATACCGTTTTGAATCAGCTTGTTGGAACGCTCGATGCATCGGGCGCCGCTATCTATTTTTCTGAGAGCGGCGGGTTTAAGCTCCGAGGCGTATCCAAGGAACTGCAGGATAGCTATCTACCCGAGTTCATGCCGTATGGCGCGGGCATACCGACGTATGTGCTTCGCGAATCGCGCGCTTGCCGCTTGTCGATTCAGCAGGATCTTGAGGGTGATCGGGTCGCCTCAGGCATGTTCATGGATCTGGACAATCGCTCTAAGCACCTACTTCGCGTTCAGGACATGCCTCCATACCGCAGCGAGATCTGCCTTCCCGTTTTTTACGGCACGCAGGTCCTTGGCGTACTGGAAGTTGGTTGGAAACGCCCCCAGGCACCGCTTGCCTATGACGTCAACGTGCTCGAGGTCATCTGTGATTATCTTTCCATTCAACTGGTCGGTATGGCATCGAGCCTGCGTTCGCGTCGTACGGCAGAGCTTGGCCGCTCGCTCAATGTGCTGCGCGACGAGTTGTTTACCTATCTCGATGATCCAGTTTCCGCCTCGCGCGCGGTATCGTCCGAAATCTGCGCCGTGCTCAATTGCCATTTCTGCCCCGTCGAGTACGATGCAGGCCTCGAAACCTACGTCATCGATTTTGAGGGCGGTAGTCGTGTGGCGTTGCCGGGCGATCCGGAGTCGCTCTTCTTTTCCACTACGGCGCCAGCTGCGCGCCTGGGCACAACTTCCGATGCATTCGAGGCGTCGGTGCTTGGTGGAGCGAGTGCCGACGACCTTAAACACGTGCGTTTGACGCGTGTAGACGAGTCCACGCCTATGGGTGCATGGTTGCGGGCCCACGGGTTGCCGTGTCAGGGACTTTATGTCGACTCAGGAATCGAGGCGGGACACTATCGTTCGGAGGCGGATGACAAGCGAAGCAACGATGCAATCGTTCCCGCGGATGTCGCCAAGGGGCCGACGACGCGCGCTTTGCTGCTCCGCGATGGCAGTCAGGAGCCCATTGATGACCTCGAATACGATTACATGGTGCATTTGGCCCACGACTTTGAGTTGATCTATGAGGGTGAGTCTCAAAAGCGCGAGGAGCGCCATATCGCCCAGACACTTCAGATTGGCATGAGAAATTCACTCGGCGACGTTCCGGGTATCGCAACCGATTCGGTATACCTATCGGCAACGAATTCGGCGTTGGTCGGCGGCGACTTCTACACGCTTGTTCGTCTTCCCGACGACTGCGCCGTCATGATTCTGGGCGATGTGTCCGGCAAGGGTATCGAAGCGGCATCCATGTCCGCACTCGTCAAGACGGCCCTGACGGCCTATGCCTGGGAAGGCGCGGGCCCTGCTCGCATGGCACGTTCCCTCAACAGCATGCTTATGGGGTTCTCGAGGGTCGAGACGTTCGTGACGGCGTTTATTGCCAAGATTGATCTTAAGGCGGGTCGCGCTACATATTGCTCGGCAGGGCATCCTCCCACCATGGTCATTAGGCCATCGTCGACACCGCTTGGCGGCGGTGGGACCTGCGGGGGAGAAGTGGAGCTCCTTGGGTGCCAATCGGGCGTGATCGGTGCCTTTGAAAGCATGGTGTACGAGACGGGCGCCTTTACGTTCGCTCCTGGCGACATGCTGTTTATGTATACCGATGGAACGATTGAGGCGCGCGATCGCTCCGGGGCGTTCTTTGGCGAGCAACGCCTGCGCGATCTTCTGCTCTCCGTTTCGGGTGAAGGCGTATCGGGAATCTGCGGTAAGGTCTTGGGCGAGCTTGATCGCTTTACCGAGTCGGCGTTAGACGATGACATCGCATTGGTGTCCCTTGAGTTTCTGCGAGGTCGGTCATAGACGACGCTGGGCAGGCGGAATCCGTGCGGCCGCAGAAATGTGTGCATCGAGTGAGCTCTTTTGGGGAACCATGGTCGTATGAATGAGTGGAACGACATAGCGGTTTTGACGCCACCGGGTGATATCGACATCGCCACGGTGCCTGCGCTGCGCCGGCGGTTAGATGCTTTGATCGACCGCGGCGTGCGTCGCGTTGTCATCAATTGCCAGGCTGTGGGCTTTATCGATTCGACAGGTTTGGCGTTTTTGCTCACACGTGCCCGTGAACTCATGAGGCGAGAGGGGCTGCTTTCGCTCGTTAACGCATCCGATGAGGTCGTTCGCTTTTTGGAGATTGCCCGACTTGTCGACATCCTTCATGTTGCGGGCCCGGCGCGGGAGTCGATTCCCGCCATTCCGGTGGGGGAGTTGCCGCGTTGGAGCAAGAGCGTCGAGGTGCGCCAGGGTATCGAGAATCTTCCGTACTACCGGCATCGCATTGCCGAGTTGCTTGAATCGCTTCCTCTGCGTCGTGACGAGCGCTACGACGTTGCGTTGGCATCGGGGGAGGCCTTGGGCAACGCGTATGACCATGCGGGCGGTATCGGCTGCATCCTGACAGTTCAAGCCTATGGCGATCGTGTTGTGATCGAGGTGCTTGATCGGGGTGCCGGCTATTCTATCGACAGGGCAAGCGAACCGGTTACATCCGAGGAGCGCGGACGCGGTATCAAGCTTATGCGCATGCTCGTCGATAACGTGGAGGTCGCTCGTCGTACAGACGGCGCCGGCACGCGCGTGCGGATGGTGAAGTTGTTTAGCGGAGCGTTGGAATCGTGTGCCTAGCGTCGCGGCATGGCGTTATTTACCTCTGTGAACTTGCTTTGGGCAACTTTTTTGAAAAAAGTACTTGCGTCTTTTGGGCAACTCGCGTAAATTAATAACCCGCAAGCGGACATGGCTCAGTTGGTAGAGCACAACCTTGCCAAGGTTGGGGTCGCGGGTTCGAGCCCCGTTGTCCGCTCCATTGCATTTCCGGACCGTTCTTGACGGTCCTTTTTCGGCGAAGTGGCCAAGTGGTAAGGCAGAGGCCTGCAAAGCCTTTACCCCCGGTTCGAATCCGGGCTTCGCCTCCAGGCAACATCCGGGCGCTCCGGCGCCCGTTTTGTTTTACATATGCGGACATGGCTCAGTTGGTAGAGCACAACCTTGCCAAGGTTGGGGTCGCGGGTTCGAGCCCCGTTGTCCGCTCCAAACGCAACAGCCCGACTACCAAGGTAGCCGGGCTTTTTTGTACCCATTACATGGGCTCGAACCCGAGAGGGAGCGAGCTTTTTTGGGCGTGGGTGGGGCGTTGTTTGCCGCGACTGTCTGCCTTGGGCGTATCATCGTGGGCATCTAAATCTCGTTGCAAGGGAGATATGCCCCATGGCTACAGAAATAACCTCTTCGCGTTCGTGGATGTCCGATGCCGCGATCTATCAGATCTACCCGCGCTCGTTTAAGGATTCGACCGGTTCGGGTCTGGGTGATATCGCGGGCATTACCCAGCAGATGGACTATCTTGAGCGGCTGGGCATCGAGGCCATATGGCTGAGCCCGTTCTACCCGTCGCCGCTCGTCGACGGCGGCTATGATGTGGCGGACTACTGCGATGTCGACCCGCGTCTTGGATCGCTTGACGACTTCGATGACATGGTTGCCGCTGCCCATGCGCGTGACATCAAGGTCATTGTCGACATCGTGCCCAACCACTCATCCGATCAGCATCCCTGGTTCAAAGCTGCTCTTGCCGCCGGCCCTGGATCGCCCGAGCGCGCCCGGTATATCTTCCGTGATGGTCGCGGCGAGCATGGCGAGCTACCTCCCACCAATTGGAATGCCAACTTTGGTGGTTCCGCCTGGACGCGTGTTGCGGACGGTCAGTGGTATCTGCACATGTTTACCCCTGAGCAGCCTGACTTTGACTGGGCATGCCCCGAAGTCCGCACGTTCTTTTGCGACGTCCTCGCGTTTTGGAGCGATCGGGGCGTCGACGGTTTCCGTATCGATGTAGCTCACGGTCTCGCCAAGGACCTCGACCGCGATGATCTTGACCGGTGGCATCTCGCCGAGGGCGATGACATGGTTGACGACGGCACCCATCCGCTGTGGGACCGCAACGAGGTCCACGAGATCTATCGCGAGTGGCGCCGCGTGTTCGACCGCTATGATCCGCCACGCAGCGCCGTTGCCGAGGCATGGGTGCTGCCCGAGCGCCAGTATCTCTACGCGCGCCCCAGCGAGCTCGGCCAGACGTTCAACTTTGAGTTCGCCAAGGCCACTTGGACCTATGACGACATGCACGCCGCAATCGAGGGGGGCTTGAAGGCGGCCGTCGAATCCGGTTCCGCCTCGACCTGGGTGCTCTCCAACCACGATGTGCCGCGCGTGGCGACGCGTTACGCCCTGCCGCAGATCAAGGCGACGCGCTACCACCAGATCGCACTCGACTGGCTCTTGCGTGACGGGTCGTCTTATGACGAGAACCGTGAGCTCGGCGAGCGTCGTGCACGGGCGGCCCTTTTGCTCGAGCTGGCGCTTCCGGGCTCGGCATACGTGTACCAGGGTGAGGAGCTCGGCCTTTTTGAGGTGGCTGATATCCCGTGGTCTGCACTCGAAGATCCCAGTGCAACCAATACACATGGACCGAAACGTGAGAAGGGGCGCGACGGCTGCCGTGTTCCCCTGCCATGGGCATCGGCGGACGATCCCGCACAGGGCGGATCGTTTGGGTTCTCGCCGGCGGGCGCCGATGCGGCACCCCATCTGCCGCAGCCCGCGTGGTTTTCCGACTACGCTGTCGATAGGGAAGAGGCGGACCCGGCATCGATGCTCGCGCTCTATCGGGACGCCCTTTGGCTGCGGCGCAAGTTGCGCGGGTGTGCTAACGATCTTTCGTGGCTCGATCTTGACGGGCACACCGGTCTTGCGGACGGCGCCGAGGGTGCCGAGGGCGGCGTCATCGCCTATCGCCGTGACAATGGCTGGGCATGTGTGACGAATTTCGGTGCAGCGCCCGTGGAGCTGCCGGCGGGCAAGGTCCTGCTCACCTCATCACCGCTCGCAGACGGCAAGCTCGCGCAGGACAGCTCGGCCTGGATTATGCTCGGCGAGATATAGGGGGCATCTCGTTGCGAGTCTGCGTTTGTCCGCGCCTTTCGTGACGGCTGATGCCTTCGCGAGGGTATCGCAAAACTTTTCAAAAAAGTTCTTGCATAGGATACGGGTATCGCGTAAGATTAATCCCCGTAAGCGGACATGGCTCAGTTGGTAGAGCACAACCTTGCCAAGGTTGGGGTCGCGGGTTCGAGCCCCGTTGTCCGCTCCATTTGGGCGTTTAGCTCAGGGGGAGAGCGCTTCCCTGACACGGAAGAGGTCAGAAGTTCAAATCTTCTAACGCCCACCAAATGTTCGCAGCCTAGAGGTTTTGCCTCTAGGCTGTTTTGTTTTCTAGGCAATTCAACCATAATGCTTCGGTTGTGTCGGCCGAATGACTTTTGAGTTTGAAGGATCGCTTGTGCCGGACTTGATATCGGTTCGACCGCAACATGTTGGTCAAGCATAATCTTTTGGATTCTTTTGGCATGAGCGGCTTGGTTTTGGTAGGATTTGTCGGCGGCCTGATTAAGGGGGTTTTATAACTGCCATGCAGGTAGCCGAGTTGGTAACGTTTTAGCGACCTGCCAAGGACCCCTCATTTTTAATGCGTTTGCAGATTGACCAATTGCTTTGACCTGCTGAAACACTATATGTTGTGTTTGACCTAAAAAAAGAATACAGGATATAGATGCGTCTTTGTCGTATGATAGATGGCGGACAGAGAACGAGGACCTTATCTGCCTCCTTTGGACGTGTCTTTGAGTCGCCTGATCGGCTCCCGGGGATGTCCGCGTGGAGGCTTATGGTTTATCGAGAACACAGATTGCGCGACGGCGCCGCAAGACAGGGGCAAGCCCTGCCGGGCATCGTTTGGCTCTGAAGCGCAATGAGACTACGATGCGAAAGAGGCAAGAGGATGAAGATCATCAAGCGCAGCGGCACCGAGGTTGTCTTTGACATCGATAAGATCGTCAATGCCATCCGCGCCGCAAACTTGGAGGTCGAGGAGAGCTCTCGTCTAACCGACCGTCAGGTGATTTACGCGGCGCAAAACGTTGCCGAGGCATGCGAGAATGCCGGACACACCGTTTCGGTCGAGGAGATTCAGGATCTGGTTGAGGACGAGATCATGCGTCTCGACTGCTACGAGGTCGCCCGCCACTACATCATCTATCGCTATGTTCAGAGCTTGAAGCGCCAGAAGAACACGACCGATGACAAGATTCTGTCGCTCATCGAGTGCAACAACGAAGAAGTCAAGCAGGAGAACTCCAACAAGAACCCGACCGTCAATTCCGTTCAGCGCGACTACATGGCCGGTGAGATCTCCAAGGACCTGACGCAGCGCGTGCTGCTGCCTCAGGAGATTGTGGATGCCCATAACGAGGGCCTGATTCACTTCCACGATTCCGACTACTTTGCTCAGCATATGCATAACTGCGACCTGGTGAACCTGGAGGATATGCTCCAGAACGGCACCGTCATCTCGGGCACGCTGATCGAGAAGCCGCATAGCTTCTCGACTGCCTGCAATATCGCGACGCAGATTATCGCGCAGGTTGCTTCCTCCCAGTACGGCGGCCAGTCCATCTCGCTGACCCATCTTGCCCCCTTTGTTGAGGTGAGCCGTCAGAAGATTCGCGGCGAGGTCGCGCGCGAGCTCGAGGAGCTTGGCGTCTCCGCGTCTGCCGAGAAGGTCCGCGAGGTCGTTGAGGACCGCCTGCGTGACGAGATCCGTCGCGGCGTCCAGACAATCCAGTACCAGGTCGTGACCCTTATGACCACCAACGGGCAGGCACCGTTTGTGACGGTCTTTATGTATCTTAACGAGGCCCGTTCGCCCCAGGAGAAGCATGACCTTGCCATGATTGTGGAAGAGACGCTTCGCCAGCGCTACGAGGGCGTTAAGAACGAGGCCGGCGTGTGGATTACCCCGGCATTCCCCAAGCTTATCTATGTGCTCGAGGACGATAACGTTCACGAGGACTCCCCGTACTTCTACCTCACCCAGTTGGCTGCCAAGTGCACCGCCAAGCGCATGGTGCCCGACTACATCTCCGAGAAGAAGATGCGCGAGCTCAAGCTGTCGAAGGGCGAGACCGCGGGCAACGGCGACTGCTATACCTGTATGGGCTGCCGCAGCTTCTTGACGCCCGACCGTTCGGGCAACGGCTTTAACAACGTTGCCAACGCGCTGAACTACGACCCGAACAAGCCCAAGTACTATGGCCGCTTTAACCAGGGCGTCGTGACCATCAACCTGCCCGATGTCGCGCTGAGCTCGCATCAGGACATGGATAAGTTCTGGAAGATCTTTGATGAGCGTCTTGAACTGTGCCACCGTGCCCTGCTGTGCCGTCATGAGCGCCTGATGGGTACGCTTTCTGACGCCGCGCCGATTCTTTGGCAGTACGGTGCCCTCGCCCGCCTGAAGAAGGGCGAGACGATCGACAAGCTGCTCGTGGGCGGTTACTCCACCATCAGCCTGGGCTATGCCGGTCTGTATGAGTGCGTCAAGTACATGACGGGCCACAGCCACACCGAGAAGGAGGGCACGCCGTTTGCCATGGCGGTCATGCAGCGCATGAACGACAAGTGCGCGGAGTGGAAGGCCGAAAGCGACATCGACTTCTCGCTGTACGGCACGCCGCTGGAGTCGACGACCTACAAGTTCGCCAAGTGCCTGCAGCGTCGTTTTGGCATCATCCCGGGCGTGACGGACAAGGGCTATATCACCAACAGCTACCACGTCCATGTGTCCGAGGAGATCGATGCTTTCGATAAGCTTAAGTTCGAGGGCATGTTCCAGCAGCTTTCGCCGGGCGGCGCCATCTCCTACGTCGAGGTTCCCAACATGCAGGATAACCTCAAGGCCGTCATTCGCGTGATGCAGTACATCTACGACAACATCATGTACGCCGAGCTCAACACCAAGAGCGACTACTGCCAGGTGTGCGGCTACGACGGCGAGATTCGCATTGTCGAGGACGACGGTAAGCTGGTATGGGAGTGCCCCAACTGCGGCAACCGCGACCAGGAGAAGATGAACGTTGCCCGTCGTACGTGCGGCTACATCGGTACCCAATTCTGGAACCAGGGTCGAACCGAGGAGATCCGCGACCGCGTGCTGCATCTCTAATATCCATCCCGGGCTGCCCCGTAGCGAGCCCCCGGACCTTTGCTCGCTATTTCGGACAGTCCTGACTCACGACGGAGGCGCCACTGGCGCCTCCTGTTCGTGCGGAACTCATATCGAGCAAAGGTCCGGCGTCTCGCTACGGGGCAGCCAAGTTGACATAGCTGAGATGCAGCACACGGTCTGCTCACTCCTCGAAGTTCTTAGCGGAAATGAGTTGAGCTGCAGCAGCGATTTGCTTGCAACGACGGTTGAGCTGCAACAAAGTTTTTATTGGACCTCGAACCCTATGCTCGATGTTCGCTTCGTTCATTGAGTTACCCTTTGCATGAGGCCGGGACATATCGTCCCGCCCGCAGTTTCGCAGGCCGCAGGCCGAGAATGTTTGAGGACGGGATGATATGTCCCGGCCTCCCGGGAGAGTTACTTATGAACTACGCGAACATTAAGTATTTCGACATTGCTGATGGGGAAGGCGTTCGTACTTCCCTGTTTGTAAGCGGGTGCCGTCGTGGTTGCAAGAATTGCTTTAACTCCGTTGCGTGGGATTTTGCTGCGGGCGAGCCCTTCGATCGTGTCGTCGAGGATAAGATTATCGAGAGCCTCGATCATCCCTTTATTGACGGTCTGACGATTTTGGGCGGCGAGCCTATGGAGCCCGAGAATCAGGCGGGGCTCGTTGACTTTGTCGAGCGTGTTCGCGCTGCCTATCCCGTAGAGTCGGGAAAGACTATTTGGTGTTTTACCGGCGATGTGCTCGAGGAGCTTATGCCGGGCGGTCGTCACCATACCGAGGTGACGGACCGCATCCTTTCCTGCCTCGATATGTTGGTGGATGGCCCGTTTGTTCAGGATCTGTACGATATCTCGCTGCGCTTTAGGGGTTCGAGTAATCAGCGCGTGATCGATATGAACGCCACGCGCGCCCGTGCTGCACGCGAGAATGTTGCGCTTTGCGACGCCGTGGAGCTTTGGCGGGACGATCCGGTCTATTCGACCCATACTATGTAGCTGGTAGCGGTTACGTGCCGGCGTGGTACCATGGCGCGAACGTGAATTCGGAAAAGTGAGGCCCAGATGGTCGATCAGGAAAAAGTCGAGGCCGCCATTAAGCTGTTGCTTGAGGGCATAGGCGAGGACCCAACTCGTGAGGGCCTGCTGGAGACGCCGGCGCGCGTTGCCCGTATGTATGGCGAGATTGCCGGCGGTATGGACCAGAGCGCCGAGGAGCACCTGTCCAAAACCTTTGCCGTCGCCTCGAACGATTTGGTTATCGAGCGCGACATCACGTTTTATTCGCTGTGCGAGCACCATTTGCTGCCGTTTTATGGCAAGGCAGCGATTGGTTATATCCCCAATGGTCGCGTGGCCGGACTCTCTAAGCTTGCCCGCACGGTGGAGGTTTATGCCCGTCGCCTGCAGCTTCAGGAGCAGCTGTGCGCGCAGGTTGCCGACGCTCTCATGGATTATCTCGCTCCCCAGGGCGCGATCGTGCTCATGGAGGCCGAGCACATGTGCATGACCATGCGCGGTGTGCAAAAGCCCGGCACCAAGACTGTGACGCTTGCCCGTCGCGGCGTCTTTGAGACCGACCCTGCGCTCGAGGAGCGGTTCTTTAGGATGCTGGGCCGCTAGCATGAGGGTCGTCAACGACTTTGTATCGAACACTGACGAGGGAACACCACGCCGCGGCTTTATGGCTTCTGGCCTGACTCCTTTTGGCGCCATGCCTCGCATTGATTACATTTGCGCCAATGGTCTGTTCCGACGTCATCTGGGCAATATCGCTCAGCTGGAATCTGGCCGCATCTTTTGTCGCCACGGCATTGACCATCTGTTGGACGTCGCCCGCATTATGTGGATCAAGAATCTTGAGGAAGAGCTCGAGTTTGACCGTGAGGTCATCTACGCCACGGCACTTCTTCACGATATCGGCAAAGATGAACAGTATGAATCGGGTATATCCCATGATGTTGCAAGTGAGCGCGTCGCTGATGCAATACTCGCCGGCATGCCCGATGATGTTGCGTTTGCGCCAGCCGACGCCGCGGCCATTAAGACGGCTATCTTGGGCCATCGAAAGTTGCGTGTGAACAGCCAGCCGCTCGAGCGCCTGCTCTATGCGGCCGACAAGGCATCGCGCGCGTGCTTTGCATGTCCTGCGCGCAATGCTTGCAACTGGAGCGATGATAAAAAGAACCTGTCGATTCGCGTGTAGTCGGTATGCGCGGTCGGAGTTCTAAACGAAGGAGACGATCGCGATGAGTAACAAAAAACTGCCCGAGAATGCAACCAAGGTCGAGGGGGCCGAGCTGGCTCGCCGCGGCAGGAGCGATATCTCCACCGCGACGGCGGTTTCCCACGTGAGCTATGACGATTTGCGTCATGCCGATCGCATTACCATCGACGGTCTCGAGGTCTTTGCCAATCACGGCGTGTATCCCGAGGAGAACGCGCTGGGACAGAAGTTCATCGTGTCTCTGGTGCTCTATGCCGACCTGCGTGCAGCGGGGGAGCACGATAGTCTGGATGCCTCGATTGACTACGGCTCGGTGTGCCACGATGTCGATAGCTATCTGCGCGAGCATACGTTTAAGCTCATCGAGGCGGCAGCCGAGGGGACGGCCCAGATGCTGCTGCGCCGTTACCCCTCACTGCTTGGTGTGCGCATCAAACTCGATAAGCCGTGGGCGCCTGTCGGTTTGCCCCTGGCAAGCTGCGGCGTCGAGATTGAGCGTGTGCGCTAGTCGACGCTAGAACTCTTCGGCGGGCAGTTTTTTGAGTCGCTGCGACAGCGCTTTGTTGTTGGGACAGTATGTGTCGAGCAGGGTGTGGAATCGCCGATTGTGGCTCGGCTCGAGCAGGTGGACAAGCTCGTGGGCGACAACCATGTCGAGACATTCGATGGGATAGGCGGCAAGTTCGCGTGCGATGCGAATGGTGGCGGTTTTGGGCGTGCATGAGCCCCAGCGCGTCTTCATACTGCGCACGGAGACGCGGGTCACGGTAACGCCCATGGCGATTTCGTACACGTGCACCATGTCGCGCAGCGCCGTGGTGACTTCGGACGCATAGAGTTGATCGATGCGGGCTTGGAGTTCTTCGGGCGTTAGGCCGTCGAGGTTTGCGTGCCGCCGGGGCTGTGGGCACTCATTTGGTCCGTCGGCGCCCATAAAGCTTGCGAACGTGGCTTGTTTGGGTCGCGGTGCGGGCGATTCGAAGTTGTGGTCGAGTGCGTCCTGAACGGTGATGGGCTTGCCCCAAAGCGCAATGATTGAGCGGGGACTGAACGGCTCGTCGGTTGTCGTCTGGCGCTGCTCGCGCCGGGCAAGTCGGTCGATGATCCACGCGCTGTTACGCCGAACGAACGCTTCGATGCGCTCGCGGCTGGCGCCGAGCGGTGCGCTGGCGTGGACCTCGCCGCTCGAAGTGACGCGCAGGTTAAAGTTCTTGACGCGCTTTTTGGTGACGATGACGGGGATGGGTGCTCCATCCGGTCGGGGTACGGTAATCGTGAACTGCTGCGTCAAATGCGGTCCTTTAAGTTGAGTGCGGGTTGGCGTGCCAAATGATCGGCATGTCCGCCCGTCAATGGAATGAAGGGCTAGAAGCGCTCGAAGAAGGCGAGGGCGTTGTCGCTGCAGAGTTTCTGCATCACGGTCTTGCCAAAGTGCTTGGAAAGCATGTTCTGGAATTCGGGCATCTTGCTGGCGTCGGAGAGGAAGTCGGGTACCGCGGCACCGTCCCAGTCACCGCCGAGTGCGATGGCGTCCTCGCCATCTAAGTCGAGCCAGTGCTCGATGTGTGCCGCCAGCTGGTCGAAGGTGACGTCTGCGGCGGTCTCGTCGGTTGCTTCGTTGGAGAGGAACTCGCTGCAGTAGTTGAGGCCGACGATGCCGCCCATGTCGCGAATGGTGCGGAACTGGTCGTCGGTGAGGTTGCGCTTGACGCCGCAGACGGTGCGGGAGTTGGAGTGGCTGGCGACGAAGGGGCGCGTAGCATGGGCGACGACCTCGTCAAAGCACTCGTCGTTGAGGTGGGAGACGTCGAGCACCATGCCGGCGTGCTCCATCTGCGTAAGTGCCTCGATACCGGCGGCGGTGAGGCCGGCGTGGGTGTCGTGTCCGCTCGCGAGCGGTCCCTGCGCGTTCCAGCTGAGCGATGACATGAGCACGCCCAGGCTCTTAAGCACCTCGATCAGCGCGGGGTCCTCGGCAAAGAATGTGGCGTTTTCGATGGTGTGGATGCAGGCGACCTTGCCGTCCTTAAGTGCGGGGCGAATGTCTGCGGCACTTCGCACGTTGACCATACGGTCATGGTTGAGCATGGCCTGGCCGCTCATGTGCGCCATGATCTGCGCCTGAAAACGCGCGGCGTGGGCGGCGGGAATCTCGTCGGGGACAAACGTGGCGAAGCACTGCGCCCACGGGGTCTTGCCGATCTTTGTGAGCGAGATGGCGCAGGCGTTGCCCTCGATAAGGTCGAAATCCTGCGGATGCGTCTCGTCGCCGGGGAAATAGCCATCGGTGCCCGCGGTAAAGCGCAGGTCAAGGTCGAGCGTGGCCCAGCCGATGCGGTCGGCGGTGTCGCAGTGCAGGTCAAATATGGGATATGCCATGGTTCCTCCGGTTGCAGCGTTTCTTTGCAAACTGTCTTCAAATTGTATGACTAGGGTATAGTTAGCGCCATATGTTCATGGCGGCCAGCTTTGTGTGCCGCCCTTATTACGGAGGTTACCATGTCCAACCAGGGCAAGAAGGTCAAGACCCATTATCGTGGCACGCTCGACGACGGCACGCAGTTCGACAGCTCCTACGATCGCGGCGAGCCGCTGGAGTTTACCTGCGGTGCCGGTCAGATGATCAAGGGCTTCGATGCCGCTGTGGTCGATATGCAGGTGGGCGAGAAGAAGACCGTGCACATCCCGGCTGCCGACGCCTACGGCGAGCATAACCCCGAGATGGTCCTGACCTTCCCGGCCGAGCAGGTTCCCAACATCGAGCAGATCGAGAAGGGCATGAAGCTCTTCCTGTCCACGCCGAGCGGCATGCCCGTCCCCGCCGTGGTCATCGACGTGACGCCCGAGGCCGTGACGCTCGACGCCAACCACGAGCTGGCTGGCAAGGACCTCAACTTTGACATTGAGCTTGTCGAGGTCGAGGACTAGCCGATGTCTGTAAGCCTGGTTTCGACGACGTGCTTGGGAAATCTTAACGACCCGTCCTATGAGCTTCTGCTTCGCCGGGAGTTGGGTGGCGTCTTTGAGATTGATGAGCTGGTGCTCGATTGGGATCAGGCGGATGTCCGCGCATTTGTGGGCATCACGGAGCTGGGACGTACGGTTGATATTGGACCGGGCGTTGCTGACAGTGAACGACTTGCCGACGGTGACGTGCTTGCCATTGACCGTTCGGGCACGGTGCCCGTAGCGGTTGTCGTGCGCCTGCGCAGCGCCGAGGTCTATCTGGTCGAAGTTGACCGCACGGACCCGATTGCGCTCGCGCATGCGTGTTGGGAGATCGGCAACATGCACGCGCCGCTCTTCCGACGTGACTCGGATGATCATACCGTGCGCATGTATACGCCGGTGCAACCGATTTTGGGCCGCATGCTCCGGGGTATCGAGGGCGTTCGACTCTCGGTGGTTACGCGCGAGCTCGATGCCAGCCGACGCTTTGCGTCGAGCGCGGCAGATGTCGTTGTGAGCATGGCTCCAGACTTTACGATCGTAAAAAGGGCGCGTAAGTAAGCGCGCATATATGCAAGACGGACTTTGAGAGGCAATCAATCAAAGTCCGTCTTGCTGTTGATGAGATGCTTTGGGGGAAGCACATGGGTCTTGAAGGAATCAAGCTAATCGCGTGTGATCTGGACGGCACGTTACTGCATCCGGGGGAGCGCGAGCCGCGTCCCGAGGCATTTGAGCTCATCGATGAGCTGCACCGTCGTGGCATTGTTTTTATGCCGGCGAGTGGTCGTCAATATGCGAGCTTGCGCTATCTGTTTGCCCCGGTGGCCGATGAGCTGGGCTACGTGTGCGAAAACGGCGCCCTGGTCATGAGTGAGGGGCGTGCCGTCGTCAAGCGCTCTATGGAACGTGACCTGGCGATGGATATCGCGAACGCCGTGGTCGCCTACCCCCATGCCGACGTTACTCTTTCCTGTGAGGGACACCTCTACGCCATGAGCGGCAACGATGCGTTTGTGGACCACTTGCGTTACGAGGTCCATTGCGATGTGGCGGTGGTCGACCGTCCCGAGGACATCGACGAGGATGTCATTAAGATTGCATTTCAGACGCCCGAGGCAGAGCAGCCTGCGGCATTGGAGTATTTCGAGCGTCACTTTAGCGACCGGGTTGATGTCATGACGTCGGGAACCGAATGGACGGACTTTATCGGTTTTGGTTCGGGCAAAGGTTCCGCGCTTGCCGGCTACGGTCGCGCGCTGGGGATTTCGCCTGATGAGATGATGGCGTTTGGCGACAATGAGAACGATCGCGATATGCTCAACGTCGTTGGGCATCCCTATCTGATGGAAAACTGCAATCCCACTATGCGCGGCATCAACGACCGTGTCCGCTATGTGCGAACGGTGGAAGAGGAACTGCGTCGCCTGCTCGCCGAGTAGATTTTTGGGACATGCCTAGAAATCTACTTTTGGCCGCATGACGGTGGAAAGGTAGATTTTAAGGCATGTCCCAAATATCTACCGGCAGTCGGGGCAAAGGCCCTCGAAGATGGTGTAGTGCGAGGTGACGTTCCAGCCGATTTGCTCGGACGCTTTGGTATCGAGCTGGGTGTCGAAGGGGAGCGGCACGTCGATGACGCGACCGCACGAGGAGCAGATGATATGCGCATGCGGCTCGATGGTGCGATCGAAGCGGCTGCCGCCCGGCGTCTTGATAGAGAGAATCTCCCCAGCATCGGCCAAGAGGTTGAGGTTGCGGTAGACCGTGCCGCGGCTGATCTTGTCATCCTGCGCGCGCACGACGTTGTAGATTTCGTCAGCGGTAGGATGGTTATAGCTTTGGCGTACGGCATCAAGAACCAGCTTCCGCTGCTTGGTATTTCTTCTTTGCACTGCCATGCGCCTCGCCTCTTCTCTATCAACGGTCGTACTTAAATGATACCGTATTTAGCACACAATACTAATAACGAGGACTGAAACCGTCTTCATTGGCAAGCGGGGCTTGGGCCTGGGCATCTGCAAGGCGAAAACGCGTTCCCATCCGCTCGTAGGAGGCATGAAGCGCCTCGAGCTGAGACAGGATATTCGCCGGTGCGCCCTGCACCTCCATCTCGACCGAGCCGTCTTCCATATTGCGCACCCAACCGGTGAGTGCGCGTGCCTGCGCGAGGTTGGTGTTGGTAAAGCGAAAACCGACGCCCTGGACTTGCCCCGTCCAGCGCAAGAAATAGCGCAGGGGAGTGTCTTGAGTGGCCTCGTCACTTGCCAGCACGGTAAGCCTGCGGCGCAGCTCGAGTTCGACGTCAGTGGGTTTTTGGGGTTCGCGATTGACGCCAGAGAAGAGCTTGTCGAAGAAACCCATCGCTAGGCCTGCTTGACCGAATCGGCGGGGAAGGCGATGCCGGCCTGTTGGCGCACGGCATCCATAATACGCAGTGAGACAAGCGTGACGTCGCGGTAATGGCCAAGCTCGTGGCGCCCGGCCGGGGTTTCCCAAATCTCTTCCTTAACGTTATCGATGCCGCCGATGGCGGTGATAAAGTCGGCGAGCTCATATTCCATGGTGTTGCTCGACTTTGGCAGGTCGAGCACGCGGCCGTTGTCGCCCTGCTCGCGCGGGGCCTCGGTGGCCGACCCGCGCACGACATCGCCGCGGTAGTCGATGTGCACGTTGCGGGGTGTGGACAGATGGTCGATCTGGATGGTGCCGCGCTCGCCTTCGATTTGCGAGGGCAGCAAGTCGTTCGTGATCTTGGAGTGCGCCAGTTCGACGGAGATGCGGCCGCCGCCGTAGCTGGCGAGGATGGAACCGCAGCCGTCGATGGGTCCGTTCGTGAGCTGTTGCGTGGCGGGATCCAGCAACGTGGTCATGCTGGTGAGGCCGGAGGGCATGCCGAAGATCTCGACCATGGGCTCGACAGTGTAGACGCCGATATCCATGAGGGACCCCGATGCCATGTGGCAGTCGAAGATATTGGTGGCACGTCCCGCGAGAACCTCGTTGTAGCGCGAAGAATATTTGCCAAAGCGCAGCGAAGCGCGGCGAATGGGCGCAATCTCGCCTAAGGCGTCCTCGATGGCGTGGAAGGCGGGGTCATGGAGGGGGCGCATGGCCTCGAGGGCTACAACGCCCGCTGCTTCGGCGGCGCGGAAGACCTCCAGCGCCTGTGCCTCGGTGGCGCAGAAGGGCTTCTCGACGATGACGTGTTTGCCGCCGGCGATGCAGGCAAGGGCCTGCTCGTGGTGAAGTGCGTTAGGACTGCCAATATAGACGGCATCGACATCGTCGGCGGACGCGAGCTCATCGAGTGCGGTGAAGTTGCGCTCGCCGCCGTGCTCAGCGGTAAAGGCGGCGCCGCGCTCGGCATTGCGCGAGAGCGTGCCCACGAATGCAGCCAGGTCGTTGGCGTTGACGACCTGGATGAAGTCGTCGGTGATCATGGATGTGCCGATGGTCGCGATGCGCAGCATATGTCCCCCTTGCGTTGTTTGGTCTACAGGATGAGTGTAGCGCGGGAGAACGAAAAAACGTGCGAAAACGCCGTTACAGGTCGCTCTCGTTAAAGCCGGTGTCGATATCGAGGTTGGCGCCGTCGGCTGCAGTGGTGGCGAGCTCGTCGCAGCGTTCGTTGAGCTCGTGGCCGGCATGACCCTTAACCCAGATGAACTCGACCTTGTGCTTGCTCTTTGCGGTGATCAGGCGTTCCCACAGGTCGCGGTTCTTAACGGGCTGCTTGTTGGCGGTCTTCCAACCGCGCTTTTTCCAGCCGTCGATCCAATGCTTGTTAAAGGCATTGACGACGTACTGCGAGTCGGAATGGACCTCGACCTCGCAGGGGCGGTTGAGCGCTTCGAGCGCCACGATGACGGCCATGAGCTCCATGCGGTTGTTGGTGGTCTTGGCATAGCCGCGCGAAAGCTCGGAGGTGAAGGTCTTGCCGGCGGGGTTGGTGTATTTGAGTACGGCACCATAGCCGCCGCGTCCCGGATTTGATCGGGCCGAGCCGTCGGTATAGATGATGACCTTCACATGGTTCCTTTCGCTGAGTGCTTCTCTCGTGAGTGACCATTGTAGCGCCATGCCCGTCGGGGGCTAGCAATCTACGATATCTACCCCGTCTCCAGATGGCCGGCTTTCGCGGATGATGCGGTCGAGCTCATCGAGATATTGCTGCAGCAGGGGAGAGGGCTTGCGCTCGTCGTGCATGATGTAGCCCACGCGCATCGTCGGGGCGTCTGCCAACGGAATCGATGCCATGCCCCATTGCATTTCGTTGGAGAGCACGCCGGTCGACAAGGTGTAGCCGTTCGAGGTGATGAGTAGGTTGGTGAGCGTGCCGCGGTCGGACACGCGGATATTGCGGTCGCAGGGAATATAGCTAAACGGCTCCTCGGCGTAATAGAAGGAGTTCGAGGTGCCCTGCTCAAAGCTGTAGCGGGTGTAGGGCGAAAGGTCGGCAAGGGACAGCTGCGGGCGTCGGGCGAGCGGGTGGCGCTCGCTTACGAATACGTGGACCTTTGCGTCAAAGAGGGGGTGGAAGCTCGCGCGCGCGTCGGCAAAAGCCTTCTGCAGGACGCGCGCATTAAAGTCGTCCAGATACAGGATGCCGATGTCGCTGCGAAATGCGCGGACGTCGTCGATGATCTGCGATGTGGTGGTCTCGCGCATGATGAACTCGAACTTGCTGTCGCGGCAACGCTCGACCACGTTGACGAAGGCTTCGACCGAAAAGGCATAGTGCTGGGCGGAGATGGCAAGGCGGGCTTGCGGGGTGCCGCCGTCCTCGTAACGTGCCTCGAGCATATCGGCCTGTTCTACAACCTGGCGCGCATAACCCAAAAGCTCGGTACCGTCGTTGGTGAGCGTGACACCGCGGCTGGAGCGCGTAAAGATTTCCAAGTGGAGTTCCTGTTCTAGGCTTTTGACGGCGTTTGAGATGTTGGACTGAGCGGTATAGAGGCGCTGAGCTGCGGCGTTGATTGAGCCGGACTCTGCCACGGCGATCAGAAAGCGAAGTTGCTGAAGGGTCATCGACGCCATCCTTTCGATTGCTATCTATAAAACCGATAACAGGTTAGCGCTTTTAAGTGATTGACCGAGCGAAACAATGCTCGTACTATTCAAAACACACAAAGGCGGTAGGTAATTAGGCCGACCACGAAACCGGGATGCGAAAGGAGACCCGCATATGAATTGCTTGCCAAGACGAATGCCGGGCTCCTGTTTGCGCCCGTCGGCGTGATCAGGAGACAGCGACTTACTTCTCTCTTATTTATTTACTTTTGTTCGATCAAGGAGATCACCATGAGCCAGTTCATCAACAACCCTGAGCACACCTTTGGTTTCGATACCCTGCAGCTGCACGTTGGCCAGGAGAGCGCCGATCCCGCATCCGATGCCCGCGCCGTGCCTATCTATCAGACCACGAGCTACGTGTTCCGCAACGCCCAGCACGCCGCCGACCGCTTTGGCCTTGCCGACGCCGGTAACATCTACGGTCGTCTGACCAACTCCACCCAGGGCGTCTTTGAGGACCGTATCGCCGCGCTCGAGGGCGGCGTGGCCGGCCTCGCCGTTGCTTCCGGTGCTGCCGCTATCACCTACACCCTGCAGGCACTCGCCCAGGCCGGTGACCATGTGGTGGCCCAGAAGACCATCTACGGTGGTTCCTACAACCTGCTGGAGCACACGCTCTCCCAGTTTGGCGTCGAGACCACGTTTGTCGATGCCCATAACCTGGACGAGGTCGAGGGTGCCATCAAGGACAACACCACGGTCATCTACCTCGAGACGCTCGGCAACCCCAACTCCGACATCCCCAACATCGATGCCATCTCTGAGGTCGCCAAGAAGCACGGTCTGCCGGTTGTCGTCGACAACACCTTCGGCACCCCGTACCTGTTCCGTCCGCTGGAGCACGGCGCCAACATCGTTGTCCACTCCGCGACCAAGTTCATCGGTGGCCACGGCACCTCGCTGGGCGGTGTGATCGTCGACGGCGGTAACTTCGATTGGAAGGCAAGCGGCAAGTACGCCCAGATCGCCGAGCCCAACCCCTCCTACCATGGCGTCTCGTTTGCCGAGGCTGCTGGTCCTGCCGCCTTCGCAACCTATGTCCGCGCTATCCTGCTGCGTGACGAGGGCGCCTGCATCAGCCCGTTCAACGCCTGGGTCTTGCTCCAGGGCACCGAGACCCTGTCGCTGCGCGTTGATCGCCATGTCGAGAACACCAAGAAGGTTGTTGAGTTCTTGATCGGCGACGGCCATGTCGCCAAGGTGAACCACCCGAGCCTGCCTGAGCACCCCGATCACGAGCTCTACAAGGAGTACTTCCCCAACGGCGGTGCCTCGATCTTTACCTTTGAGATTAAGGGTGGCCAGGAGGCCGCTTGGAAGTTCATCGATCACCTGCAGGTGTTCTCGCTGCTCGCCAACGTGGCCGACGTCAAGTCGCTCGTCGTGCACCCGGCTACCACCACGCACTCCCAGCTCTCTGCCGAGGAGCTTGCCGAGCAGAACATCACGCCCTCCACGATCCGTCTTTCCATCGGTACCGAGAACGCCGAGGACATCATTTGGGATCTGAAGCAGGCCTTCGCCGCGCTGGACGAGTAGGGCGACTTGTGCAAGGCCCCCTTGCGACTCGATGGGTATAACTGCATAAAATGCCTGCTCAAGACGCCTGTGCGAACAATGTTTGCGCAGACGTCTTTTTTGCATAGAAAGCGTGCCGAAACAGGGTTTTCGGCACGCTTTATGCATGCGAGTTGTGGAAAACTCCTGTTGAGTGAATGTTCGTTTTACGCAAATGACGTGCACCTTTTGAGAAAAACTGCAGGTCGCGAATTGCTCGGGGTACTATGCAGCGCGATCGAATCACACGCAGCTCAAACGCAGCAAAAATTCACTACGGAGGTTTCCAGCTACATGAGGATCGATTCACGAAAACCGAAAGCCGCCGCCCTTTCTGCCGCCCTTTCCGTGGCGTTATTGGTGGGCGCCGGCGCAACCGAGGCCCACGCGGCGACGCTGTCCGACGCTGTTGGGTCCACGCCCTCCGAGACGACGCTGGTACAGCCTGTTGACTATCGCGGCGATGGCTATGGTTCCATGCAGGAGTGGAACGCCTCGATGGAGGCCAAGCGCGATTCCCTGGAGATGCGCGCCCAGATCATCATGAACATGTATGGCGACTATGCCACCGATGACGAGCGCACTGTGCTGCAGGATTGCATCGACGGCGCGGGCAGCCTTTTGACGATGGATGAGGTCGACGCCAAGTCGACCGAGCTCGACGAGCTTCGCTCCACGCTCGAGGACGCCAAGTGCGAGGCGCTTGAGCTTGAGGCAGCCCAGGCCGAGGCCGCCCAGGCTTCGCATTACAACGCCGGCTACAGTTCGTCCTGTGTTGCCGCCGCTTACTATGCGAATGGCTCGGGCCTGACGCGCTCCGGTGGCGTTAACAACTACAACGGTCGTCGCGAGACCTACTACAGCAGCAATGTGCTCTATCATCACCGCACGGGTGAATGGACGCAGGATTCTGAGGGCTTCTGGCGCGATGCCGATGGCTACTACGTTGTGGCGGCGAGCGATAAGTCCCAGGGCTCGACGTTTACGGGTTCTAAGGGCGAGTGCAAGGTCTACGATTCGGGCTGCGCAGCCGGAACGACTGATTACTACACCGGTTGGTAATCTGCCGCACCAATTACATATGATGGACGGGCGTCTTTACCGAGCTTTCGGGCAACGTAAAGGCGCCCGTTTTGTATGCGTATTTGAGTTAACAGAGCCCTTACCGTGGCGGTACGTCGGGCATATGGGCGCGGGGCACACTAAGTCTTGATAAACAAGGTCTTTCCCGTGGAGGAAGTGGTCTCATGAACGCTCGAGATATCGCCGTCGCCGCCGTCGCATTGATGCTTGGCTGTCTTGGCCCTACCGCCGCGCTCGTCGCGGGCATGCAGGGGTCATGCGGGGCTGCTCCTATCGTGGTCGGTGCGCTGATCGCGGCCGCGCTGCTGGGAAGCGCGGGCGTGGTCCTTTGTCGCGATGACGAGGACGAGGCTCCGGAGTCGCAGCTCTAACCGTCGGAACGCCGACTGTCGGTTATAGATGAAGATGAAAGCCGCCGCAAGGGGAGTGCTCCTTGCGGCGGCTTTACTGTCGAGTCTGTTGACGTGGCGAGTCGGGCGCTACCAGCTTGCCTCGATTTCGCGTATACGCTGATAGAGCCATTCGTTCTGAGGCGTCTGGATATCGTGCTTGGCTGCCAGGCGGCAAATGGTGCCCGCGAACTCCTCGACCTCGGTCTTGCGCCGTGCGATGCGGTCCTGCGCCATCGAAGGCATACCGGCGGGGTCGAGCCCCTCGATGAGGTGCACCATCTGCGTCAGGTCTGCCTCGGCGAGCTCGATGCCTTCGGCGTTGGCGACCGCAAGTGTCTCACGCATGGCGGAGACAAAACAGCGACGCTGCTCGGAGCCTTGCTCCGTAGCGCTTCCGTAGGTGCCGCCGTAGGCCATACAGGTTTGGTTAATGCCGTCGTTGAGCATGAGTTTGGCCCACATGCGGTGCGCGATGTCGTCCTCGACGGTGTGAGCGATGCCGCAGCGCGTGTAAAGCTCGTCGATGACGGTAACGGTTGCGGGGTCGGTGCCGGCGCCCGCGCCAAAACGAATCTCGCCGGTGTTGGTAAAAGTGAGCTCGCCGTTGAGAAATACGGCGTCCATGCCCTGGCAGATACCCAGGACGGTGTGCTCCCAGCCAAAGCGCTCGGCGATTTTTTGCTCGCTGGTGATGCCGTTACACAGCGATGCGATCAACGTGTCAGGCCCCACGACGCTCTCCATGGTTTTGAGTGCTTGATCGAGCCCAGTTGTCTTGACTGTGAGGATGACCAGGTCGGCGGGCATTGCCTCGCTCGCGCGAACGGACTTGAGCGCGCAAGGCTTGCCGTTGATGGTGAGCGCGTCGTTTGCGTGACGATCGAAGCGTGCGTCGTCCATAACGTATTCGACGGCGTCGTTGCCGAGCGCCTGAGCGATCATGCTGCCGTAGAGCAGGCCGACACCGCCTTTGCCGATAAAGGCAACTTTGTTGATCTGCATGTGAATCATCTCCCCATATAAAAGGCGCCCGCGTAGGGGCGCCTGATGGATTGTAAGCTGCCTGCGCGTCTTGTACATGCGGGGCGGCGGTATTTAAAGGAATAGACGTGCGGAGCCTATGCCGCGGGGCAGACTGCAAAGACGCGCGCGGGGTATCCGACACCATCGCGAACCTTGGGGAAGGTGCAGAAGATGACGGTGCCTGTGGCGGGGAGCTCATCCAGATGGTCCATGACCTCGATCTGGTAGCGGTCGACCGAGAGGATGTACTGCTCGCCGGGGTAGGGGTAGGCATCCCCGCGCGTGGTTACGGTCGCGGGGTCGGTGTCTGCCGGCTCGTGGCCGATAGCGCCGATGTTGCGCTTTTCAACAAGCCACTTGATGGCGTCGAGGTCCCAGCCGGGGTAGTGGGGCTGGCCGTCCTCGTCCTTGTTCTCGAGATCGGCGAGTTTGGACCAATCGGAGCGGAAAGCGACAAAGGCGTCCTCGGGAATGCGGCCGTGCTCATCCTCCCAGGCTTTGAGGTCCTCGACGGTCAGGACATAATCGGGGTTCGCGGCGCACTCCTCGTGCTTGTCAATCACGCAGAGTGGATGCATAAACTCGATGGGCTCGATCTCGCCGAGGGAGCGTCCGTCGACATGAAAGTGGCGCGGCGCGTCGACGTGGGTGCCGTACTGCGAAGCGACCGAATACTGAAAACAGCGCATGGGCGCGAGCATGTCCTCGGGCGTGTCGGGCAGGTAGTCGAAGAGCTTGGTGGACTCGAACGGCTTAAAGCCAAACCAGTGCGGGGTGTCGCACGAGAGTGTGTGGGTGAGATCGATCCAGCGATAATCGGTGCTTTTGAGCTGGGAGGCGAGGTTCCAAAGGTCGAGCGCGGGCATGGTGGGCTCCTTTCATCGGGCTTTTTGCTGATGTTAAAGCGGCGCCGTGACGGCTCGATTTCTACTGCGTTACGATACGTTCTCAATTGCGATTCCGATGTGTTTCGATGACGTGACGGATTTGTTTCGCCTTATCAGGGCCTTGGTGGGAGAGGAGGGGCCGTGCAGTATCGCGTTGACCCCAAAAGCGGCAACCGTATCTCGGCGTTGGGGCTGGGGTGCATGAGGTTTCCCGGCGCGCCGGGACGCCCCGATGCGAAGACGGCCGATGCCATCATTTCGCGTGCGGTGGAGCAGGGGATTAACTACCTGGACACGGCCTATCTCTATCCCGGCAACGAAGCGTGCGTCGGGGCATCGCTTGAGCGCTTGGGCCTGCGCGATCAGGTTTTGCTCGCGACAAAGCTGCCGCATGCTTCGTGCAAATGCGCGGAGGATTTCGACCGCTATTTTGACGAGCAGCTGCGCCGCCTGCGGACCGATCATATCGACTACTACCTTATGCACAACATCACCTCGCCCGCGCAATGGGAGCGTGTGGTTGCGTTGGGTATCGAGGACTGGATTGCGCGCCACAAGGCTGCGGGGCGTATTCGCCAGATAGGCTTTTCGTACCACGGCAGCGCCTCGGATTTCATTACGATGCTCGATGCGTATGACTGGGACTTCTGCCAGATTCAGTACAACTACGCCGGTGAACGCTATCAGGCGGGAACGGCGGGGCTCTTAGCCGCTGCCGAGCGCGGGCTTGCGGTGTTTGTGATGGAGCCGCTGTTGGGCGGACGTCTGGCGGGCAAGCTGCCGCCGCGGGCCCGCGTCGTGCTCGATAGCGCGAACGATCCGCATCTGAAGACACCGGCTGCTTGGGGGCTTTCGTGGGTGTGGAACCATCCGCAGGTAACCATGCTGCTTTCGGGCATGACCGATACCGCGCAGGTGGACGAGAACGCGTTGCTGGCAAGTCGTGCGCTACCGGATTCGATGACGATGGAGCGGCTCGATACCATCGCACGCGTGCTGACGGAGTTTGAGAAATCGAATCGTGTACCCTGCACGGGGTGCGGCTACTGCATGCCGTGTCCCAAGGGCATCAACATCCCCGGCTGCTTTGCCGCCTACAACGCGAGCTACGCGCACAGCTGGTTTACGGGGCTGTCGCAATACTTTACGGCGAGCGCGGTGCGGACGATCGAGCCCAAGCTCGTGAGCAATTGTGTCAAGTGTGGCAAATGTGCACGCCACTGCCCGCAGCATATCGATATCCCCGAACGTCTCGACGACGTGCGCCGACGTTTTCAGCCTGGTCCCGTAACGGCCGCGCTTAAAGCCTTCGGCAAAACGCGCTCCTGATGACCTTTTTTAACTTGCGGTGGAATAGTTCCTGTTTGCGGCAGAATAAGGCTTAAACAGGAACTATTTCACCGCAACTGATGAGGGGGAGCTGGAGATGCTGACGATTGGGTGCCATCTTTCGACGACGAAGGGCTATCGAGCGATGGGGGAGACGGCGCTATCCATTGGCGCCAACACCTTTGCATTCTTTACGCGCAACCCGCGCGGTGGCAAGGCGAAAGACCTCGACATGGACGATGTGGCGGCTCTGCGCGAACTTATGGCGCTTAACGACTTTGGGCCGTTGGTGGCGCATGCCCCGTATACCTATAACCCCTGCTCTGCCAAGGAACGGGCACGCGAGTTTGCCTTGGAGGCCATGGCGGAAGACTTGCAGCGCATGGAAGCGCTGCCCGGCAACTACTACAACTTCCATCCCGGTGCGCATGTGGGGCAGGGGACAGACGCTGGCATTCAGATGATTACCGGAGCGTTGTGTCAGGTGATGTTTGAGGGGCAGCAGACGACAGTGTTGCTCGAGACCATGGCGGGCAAGGGCACCGAGGTGGGCCGTAATTTTGAGGAGCTGGCGCGCATTATCGAGGGCGTTGCCGCCAAACGTCCCGAGCTATCGGGCAAGTTGGGCGTTTGTTTGGACACCTGCCATGTGAGCGATGCTGGCTACGACATCATCCATGATCTGGACGGCGTACTCGACGAGTTCGACCGCGTGGTGGGTATCGATCGCCTGCATGCCGTACACATCAACGACTCCAAGAATCCCTGTGGTGCCCATAAGGACCGTCACGAGTGCATCGGCAAGGGATACCTTGGCAGTGAGGAATTTGGCGGCGGTATGCAGGTTATGCAGAATATTGTATCTAATAGCCGTTTGCGTGCATTGCCGTTTATTCTGGAGACGCCGAACGAACTTGCAGGTTATGCAGCGGAAATTACGCTATTAAGATCGTTGCAGCAGTAACGACTGTCACAAAGTAGAGTGTTCCATTCACGTTATGGGTTTGTTTCAATCAGTTTTCTCATTGCAGATTCGCAATTCCGGGTGCATAATAGCCAACAGTTTTTGCAGACCTCTGAATCAAGCGGGGTCACCGGAAGGAGACTGATTATGAAGCTCAAGAAGCTTGGCGCATTTGCCGCCACGGGTGCCATGGCACTCGCCCTCGCACTGACGGGCTGTGGCTCGTCCAGCGCCACCTCTGGTTCCGATGCCGGTTCCAGCAGCTCTGACGACGTGAAGGTCGAGAAGGTCGACGGCTCCAAGGAGTACGCGCTCGTCAAGGACGGCACGCTCACCGTCGGCACCTCTGCCGAGTATGCGCCGTTTGAGTACAAGGACGATAACGGCGACTACCAGGGCTTTGACCTTGAGCTCATCAAGGCTATCGCTGACAAGCTAGGTCTGGATGTCGAGTACGTCAACAACGACTTCGACACGCTCGTCCCCGGCGTTGCTTCGGGCGCCAAGTACGATGTCTCCATCGCGGCTATCACCGATACGCCCGAGCGTGAGAAGGAAGTCGCTTTCTCTGACTCCTATTACATGGACGATCAGGCTATCGTGACCAAGGTCGACAACACCGACATTACGGCCGATAACTACAGCGAGAAGCTCAACAACGCCGACGCCACAATCATCGTCCAGTCCGGTTCGACCGCCGAGGCCTTTGCCCAGGAGAACTTCCCCAAGGCCAAGATCGTTCCCTACAAGGACGCCACCGAGTGCTTCAGCGCCCTGCAGTCCGACAAGGGTGACGCCGTGGTGACCAACCGCTCCGTTGCCAGCCAGCTGACCGCCGAGCAGTTCAACACCTGCCAGACCATCAAGCAGATCAGCACCGGCGAGGAGTACGCTATCGCCATCAACCAGGGCAACACCAAGCTCAAGGACGACATCAACCAGGCCATCAAGGACCTGACCGATGACGGTACCGTTGACGCCCTCATGGCTAAGTACAACATCAAGTAAAATAGCTACTTGATTGCACGCGGGCCCTTTCCGTTTTGGCGGAGAGGGCCTTTGCGTTTCTTGAATGGGCGTCGTTCCGCCCCGTTTTGTCGGCAACTTAAACGTTAGGAGCCACCTTGTCTCGACTGAACGAAGGAGCCATGGGCCAGAGCTATCCACTGCCCTTGATGCTCCAAAAGCTAGCCTGCGCCCTGGCTGTGGCGCTCGCCCTGGTATGCGCGGGGGCCTGTGTGCCCTCGACCGCCCAGGCGCTTGAGACCGCAAAGATCACCGCTCGACCCAACACCGGCTCGGGTAGCGACGTGGTCGGTGGCACCGAGACCCGCATCACCTGGGAGGTCCAGGCCGATGCCGACGAGGAACTGAGTGGCCTTTCGTTGACGTTTGTCGATGACACGACCTTTGGCGCGGACGATACGCGCTTGACGATGCTCTCGGGCGATGACCTCATGGATCGCACGCCCATGAAGCCAACGTGCAAGGCCGATGGCCAGACGCTCAAGATTGATTTTGGCGAGACGGCGCCCGCCGGCGGTTATTTCCGCGTCGAGGTCTACGGCGTGATCTTCCCCGTCGAGGGCGGCGACGAGACCTTTAGCGGTACCTATACCTTGGCCGACGGCACGACCAAGAAGATCTCCAAGATTCCCTCGGTGGAGATCAAGGGCGTGACGGCCTTCGATAATTTCCTGGCCGACCTTAAGGAGCAGCCGTGGGTCGAGGCGTGGAACTCCAATATGTTCTTGCGCCTCTTCCTGAACCCGGTCATTTTGGTCCAGAGCCTGCCGATTGTCTTCAAGGGCTTCCTCATGTCGCTCTCGATCGTGCTCGTGGCGTTTCCGCTGGCAATTCCCTTTGGTTTTGCCCTGTCGCTCATGCGCATCTCCAAGTCGCGCATCCTGCGCTGCCTCGCCGGCATCTATGTGAATATCATCCGTGGTACGCCGGCGTTCCTGCAGATCTATATCGCGTTCTTTGGCCTGCCGCTGGCAGGTGTCAGGGTTGACGACTACGTGCTGGGCGTCATCGTCATGGCCATGAATTCGTCTGCCTACCTGTGCGAGATCTTCCGTGCCGGTATTCAGTCGATCCCCAAAGGCCAGAACGAGGCCGCTCGCTCGCTGGGCATGAATGCCTTCCAGACGCTGCTCTATGTCATGATTCCGCAGACGTTCCGCAATGTTCTGCCTACGCTGACCAGTGAGTTCATCCTGCTCTACAAGGATACGTCGCTGCTCGCGGCCGTGGGCGTGGTCGAGATCGTCATGAACGCGCGTACCATCGTGGCCACGACCGGCTCCATTACGCCGTATGTGGTTGCCGCCCTGTTCTACCTGGTCATCACCCTGCCGCTTGCCCGCTTGGTGAGTGGTCTTGAGGCAAGGCTTTTGGGCACGGCCGAGTCCAAGAAGAAGCGTCCCGCCAAGAGCGCCGGACAGGTTGTCGCGACGCCCGCCGATCACATCGCCGGTCTGTAAGGAGGTCCTATCATGAGCGAAACCAATAACTCGAACGAGGTCGTTGTCAGCATCAAGAACCTCCAGAAGGCCTTTGGCGATAACGTGGTCCTGCGCGATATCGATCTGGACGTGCACAAGGGCGAGGTCGTCGTAGTCCTGGGCCCCTCGGGCTCGGGCAAATCGACGATGCTTCGCTGCATCAACCGCCTGGAGCACCCTACGAGTGGATCGATTGTCGTTGAGGGCGTGGATGTGTGTGCCAAGGGCGTCGACCTTAACAAGGTACGCATGCATCTGGGTATGGTGTTTCAGCAGTTCAATCTGTTCCCACACCTGTCGGTCAAAAAGAACGTCATGCTTGCGCAGCAAAAGGTGCTTAAGCGCAGCAAGGAGGAGGCCGAGAGGATCGCCGTCGAGGAGCTCACCAAGGTCGGCCTGGCCGAGCGCATCGACTTTATGCCGAGCCAGCTCTCTGGCGGCCAGCAGCAGCGCGTGGCCATCGCCCGAGCGCTTTCGATGAACCCGCACGTCATGCTCTTTGACGAGGCCACCTCGGCACTCGACCCCGAGCTGGTTCGCGACGTTCTGGGTGTCATGCGCGACCTGGCGCGCGACGGTATGACCATGATTGTCGTGACGCACGAGATGGGCTTTGCCCGCGACGTCGCCGACCGCGTCGTCTTTATGGACGGCGGCGTTATCGTGGAAGAAGGCACGCCGAGCGAGGTCTTCGACCACCCCAAGAGCGAGCGCACCAAGGCATTCTTGGGCAATATCTCGTAGCTGGTTGACAGAACTTTCGTTACAAAGAGCGGGGGCTGGACGTGAATCCAGCCCCCGCTCTTTTGTAGGGATGGGGATGCGCTTTGATGCGGGCCTTATTTGCTGGAGGCCCTTGGTGCCATTACACCAGCTCGGCTCCCAGGGCCTTGCAAGCGGTCTCACCCTCGTCGTCGGGCGCGTCGTAGCAGATGGTCGAATCGACGACGTTGACGCCCGCCTCGTCGGCGTCGGCCTTCCAATTGTCCATCCACTCGCCCTCGGCCCACGAATAGGAGCCAAAGAGGACGACCTTCTTGTCGCCGAGAGTCTCCTTGACTTCGTCCCACATGGGCTGGAACTCGTCATACTCGAGCTCCTCGGAGCCCATGGCGGGGCAGCCGAAAGCGAAAGCATCGTAGCCGGCTACCTTATCTGCGGAGAAGTCGGCGCAGGGGATGATCTCGGCCTCGGCGCCGGCGGACGTGGCGCCTTCGGCGACGAGGTTTGCCATGGCCTCGGTGTTGCCCGTGCCGCTCCAATAGACGACGGCGATCTTGCTCATGTTTTGTCCTTTCGGTTGTGCGGCGCGCGGCCGCGGCTTGTATGTCCTATCGGGTTGCCTGGGCAAGTTGCGCCAAGCTGCAGCCCTGCTGATAGATAAAGGTGAGGTATTGGGTGCAGGCGCGGTAGGCATCAAATGTCGCGAGCGCCTGTTCGACGTTGGTGTAGACCTTCCAGGCCCCAAAGACCTTGTAGTTCTCGCCGCGCTGGGCGATAAACTCGTGCACGTCGTCGTAGGGGTATCCCAGGAAATAGCCTATTTCGTGCGGAAACTCGCAGACACAGTCGTTGCTGCAGCTGCCTTGCTGGTCCAGCGCGCATCGAGCCTGACTGCAAGCGCATTCCGCAGCGTTATTGCTCGCGAGCGTGATGCGTGATGCCAGGTGCACGAGGCATGTCGGGAGGTCGCTCGTGTTGTAGCCTTCCTTGGTGAGCGCCGTCTGGGCGCGCGGGTCCGCGAAGTAAGCGGCGAGGTTTTTGAGCCGGTACACGTACACGAGCGCTCCGCAGGGTCGCCAGACCAAAACACTCAGGTGGATGCCGAGCGGATCGAGCTCGTTGTTGCACTGGGAGATAACGCTGAGCAGGCGTGCTCGGCGTTCTGCAATTGCCCCGGTTGCGGCCGAGCCATCCCCGTGGGCGTAGGTGCCTGGATAGGTAAAGAGCGATGCCGGCTTGATGCCCGCGAGCGTGGGGGAGCAGTTGCGAACAACCGCCGCCTGAAACGTTGGGATGTCAATGGTTCGAGTCATGACGCCGTTGTCCGTCCTTTCGTGTTAGCCTAGGAAAACTTATACACGAAAGTATGCCTTGGTCAACAAAAAAGTTTGAATAGGGAAACTAATTGATCGAACCGACATGAGTTTGGGGTAAGATGGGGACACCCCATGGGGGTATCCAGATATAACTACTTGGAAAGGGGAGCGCATGGGCGATCTGCTCAATCCCGCAAATATCATCGTGCTGGCTGTGATCGCGCTTGGCATGTTCTTTGGTTTGCGCCGTATTGCCGCTTCGACGCGTGGAAAGAGCTGCTGCAGCGATGGCGCGAGCGGCAGGAAGGCCAAAAAGGTCGTTGTGTCGGATGCCGATGAGTCTCACTACCCCTATAGTGATGAGCTGCTCATTGGCGGCATGAGCTGTGACGGCTGCGCCCAGAACGTCGAGAATGCCCTCAATGCGCAGGATGGCGTGTGGGCAACGGTAACGTTTGCGGACCACACGGCACGCGTGCGTTCTAAAAATCCGATCGACCGCGAAGCGCTCGAGACGGCGGTGAGGGGCGCAGGCTATTACGTTATGAAACTGTAGGTGTCGCCCTCTCTAATGGGTACCGGCCTCCTGTCCATTGGGGCTATCGATATCCTATAATTTGCGCAAAAAATAACCTTCAGATGCGGCAAAAGTGGAGTTTGGTGACGGTTTGCGCGGAATTCGCTACCAATCGAGCATCTACTGACCCGTCCAAAAAATTACAGGTGTATATTTACACACTGTTTATTGCTGTGCTCAGATTGCAATTAACGTGGACAGAAATGAAGTATGCTAAAACTGGGCTTTAGGACAGGGGAGGCTATAGCCTTATGAGACGAGTGGGAACACTTGGCTTGGTGGCAGCGCTTGCCGCTATCTTGGTATCGCCGCTGCCGGCGCACGCCGAAGACGCTTCGGGTGCCGTTACCTACAATGCGGGAAATGGGTATTCCTTTGAGAAGCTCTCGCATCCTACGGTAGGAACGTCGCAGCCGGATGGTATCGTCGACTACCAGGGTGACGGTGCCGTTGCCGTTCCGGGCGCCGATGGTAACACGGCCAACAACGAAGGCGATCGCGGCCAGAGCTACACTTGGGCGGCTGCGAGCTATGGTGACTGGCTTTATGTGGGCACCTGCTATGCGGCGATGGGCAACACGCTTACGCTCATGGACAGCACGCTGGGCGATTCCTTTGATGCCGAGACCATGCGTCTGACGCTGGAGGCCATGTTTAACGGCACGTTCTTTTACGGACAGCAGAAGGAGGACGGCACGGCCGACAAGGACAGCGGCGGCATCTTGGTCAAGATCAATACCAAGACCGGTGAGACCAAGCTGCTGCTCTCTGAGTCGCTCAACGGTGTCGGTCCTTTGTTCCGCAATGCCGTGAGCTATAAGGGCAAGCTCTATTTCTGCGGCAGCGTCAGGACCAATGGCGGCAAAAGCGGTCTGCCTGCTGTATATGAGATCGATCCTAAGACGGATGAGTACAAAGTCGTCTATCAGGGCCTTTCGAGCATGCAGGATTACGGCGCCGCCTACAAGCAGGGCATTTCTACCGGTATCCGCGGCATGTGCGTCCATGATGGCCAGCTCGTCATCAGCAATGTGGGTAAAGACGCGGCCGGTAAGTTTGTGTCGACAATTCTGACGTCGTCTGACCCCTCGAAGGGCCAGGACAGCTTCACCGAGATTGCCAATTCGGACACGCTGTTTAACTATCCGGCGATTCGCTATCAGGACAGCATCTACGGCGGTGCCATTTGGGATATGGTCTCGTACAATGGCCATCTCTATGCCACCATCTGCACCGGTACGCCCGAGAATGCCCCCGATGACAATTCCATGCAGTCGTTTGCCATGGTCCGTGGCGACAAGAACGCAGACGGTATCTATACGTGGACTCCGATTGTCGGCGACCAGGAGGCGGATGGTGCAAAGTATTGCTTTGGCATCGATCCTGCCCGTACCCGTTCTGGCGCTGCCAACCTTATCGTCTACAACGACTACCTCTATATCGGTGAATATAACGACGAGGAGATCGCCCTCGAGCGTATTCTCTTTAATAAGTCCGATTCTGACGAGAGCGGCAAGAGCAGCATGGGCGGCGTTGACTGCTCGTTTGTGAATGCCAATCTTGAGCAGTCGGTCAACATTTATCGCATGGACAAGGACGAGAACATGGAACTCGTCGTTGGCGATCGCACCGACATGTTCCCCGAGGGCGGTATTTCCGGCCTGACTTCGGGCTTTGGCCGAAACGAGAACCAGTACATCTGGCGCATGCAGAAGTTCGACGGCAAGCTGTATATCGGTACCTTTGATACCGCGAGCCTGCTTGAGCCGATCGGTCAGTTCTCCAATGGCGACATTATCGATATGACGCCCGAGGAGTGGGACTCTCAGGTTCAGCGCCTTAGGGACCTGCTCGATCACTTGCTCGACAAGAATTCGCCTGACGACCCCATCGTTCCCGTAAACACGCTTGCGGACGATGATTCAAACGAGGCCGTCGAGGTCGATGACGAGAAGGCTGAGGTCGTTGAGGGCTTTGGCGACCTGAGCGATGCTCTGGAGGATGTCACGGGCGATCTTTGCGATCAGGCTGCGACGATGTCCGAAGAAGTCGAGGACGACGCCGCTTATGTTCAGAAGATCGATAGCGAGATTGCGTACTTCAAGTCCTTTGCCGATCAGTATCAGGATATGCTCGATAACTATGAGAGCCTGAAGCAGCAGTATGAGGATGCCTATGGCACCGAGCTGCCGGGCGATATTCAGGATGCATTCGATAAGCTGCTGAGCGAGGAGAATCTCAAGAAGCTGCAGAGCGTCCTTACGTGCATGTACTACCTGCACGATGCCGAGCGCGGCTTTGATATGTATGTTACCGAGGACGGCGTGAACTTTACGACGCTGACGACCAATGGCTTTAACGATCCGTATAACCATGGCCTGCGCACCTTTGCGGTGACCAACCAGGGTCTGTGCCTTGGTACCGCCAACCCGTTCTATGGCTGCCAGGTCTGGATTCAGCGCAAGGAGAATTCGGAGAATCCGGTTGAACCCGGTACTCCGGATCCGACGGAGCCCACGGATCCCTCGCAGCCGGGTGGCGGCGACCAGCCTGGCGGTAGCCAGACGGGCGGTAACGACCAGTCGAGCAGCACCACGACCACCGTCACGACGACCACTAAGAAGACTCCGAAGGACGGCTCGCTGCCTCACGCTGGCGACTCGACCCTCACGCTGGTCTTGGGATTGCTGGTTGCAGCTGCCGCAGTGCTTGGTATTGCCTTTGCCCTGCGTAAGCGTTCTCGCCACTAGGCTCGGCCGCGCAGCTCGATGTCTTGGATGTCGTCGAAATCGATGACAATATCTCTGAGCTTGAGCAGTTTGAAAGCGGGGAGTACCTCGTCGAGAATGCCGGTGCGGCTACGATAGCCGTACGTATCGTAATAGGTGACACGCACCAAGTCGCCACGTCTGAGGCCCTCGAGCTTTTTCGAAAGCTCGAGGGCTTTTTCTTCTGTGAGTTCGCATTTGGGTTCGACGGTGATTTCCTGCTTACGTACGAGTTCGTAGTATCCCGTCAACGCGGCAAAGGGCATAAACTGTGCGGCGCGGCTGGCGCGGACGGCACCGTTGGCAGTGAGGTTTGGGTCTGCGGCGCGACGCCTCCCCTCGGGGTCTGCCAGACGCTCAAAGGCCGTCGGCGGACGCATGGGCTGTTGCTTGGGCTTAGGCACGATGTCCTCCTACTTGGTCGTTGCGTTCGCGCGCGGTAGCGCCGGCAGTAAAGCTCAATCCTTTGACGAGGGCGTTCTTGCCGTACTTGCCTTTTACAGCCAACACGGCGCGTGCCAGGTCGCGCTCGCGTTCATCGGCCTCGACATCGCTAAACAGGTCGACGGTGGCGAATTCCTCGGGCATAAGGTTGCCAAAGCCCAGATTGATACGCTTGACCGGTCGCTTGGGGTCGACCGTTTGTGCCCAAAGGTCGTCGAAATAACCCATGATCTTCTTGAACGAATTGGTGCGCTCGGGCAGCTTTCGCGAGGCGTTGGAGTGCGCAAAGAGCGCGGCATAGCCACCACGCGGTTTGCCGCCGTGCTCGCCCACGAAGACACCGTCGATCGCCTGCGCCTCTCGCACCAAGCGCCTGCGCTCGTCATCGCGTTGGACGGGCTTGGGTGCACGAGGCGCGAGCTCGGGGCCGTTGGTCGCTGCGGGCTCGATGCCCGATGTGCTCGAGCGCAGATGCCCACACCCGTCGACGTATTGCGCCGTGCCGCTGGCATCGAGTCGGCGGATGTCGGCGCGCTCGCTCGCATAGCCCACAAAGAGCGAAATGCTGTCGCACACCACGTGTTTATCGATCAAGTCCAGCACGGCGGCATCGACCATTTCGCGCAAAACGGTATAGGCTTGCTCGTAGGCATAGCCCTTCGAGAGCACCTGTCCCGTGGTGGTCGAGGTTGCCTGCGGGCGGTAAGCCTGAATATCGGCGATGGTCGTTGGTTCGCGTCCAAAGGCGTGGTCGATAAGGTACTCGGCATTGACGCCGAGCTCGTCGTAGAGCAGGTTCTCGTCGAGAGCGGCAACACCCATCAGGTCGTAGACACCGTACTTTTCGAGCCGCGCCGCCACGCCGGGGCCGATGCCCCAGATGTCGGTGATGGGGCGGTGCGGCCAGATCTCCTTGCGGAAGGCCTCGTCGTCGAGTACGCCGATGCGGCTGGCTACGTGCTTGGCAGTGATGTCGAGCGCCACCTTGGCCTGAAATAGGTTGGGGCCGATGCCGACCGTTGCCGTGATGCCGGTGCGCCCCAGGACCTCGTCGCGAAGCATGCAGGCGAACCCTTCCGCATCGGTGTGATAGAGGTCTAGATAGGGGGTGACGTCGATAAAGCACTCATCGATGGAATAGACATGCACGTCCTGCGGACTGACGTATTCCAGATAGATGCCGTAGATTTGCGCTGAGACCTCCATGTAGTGCTGCATGCGCGGAACGGCCTTGATGTAGTCGATACCATCGGGGATCTCGAACAGTCGGCAGCGGTTATGTATCCCGAGGTCCTTCATGGCTTGGGTGATAGCGAGGCAGATGGTCGTACGCCCGCGCGATTCGTCGGCAACAACCAGGTTGGTGGTGAGTGGATCGAGCCCACGGTCGACGCACTCGACGCTGGCATAAAACGTCTTGAGGTCGATGCAGATATAGGTGTGCTGCTCGTGCGCCATCCGTATCCTTCCATCAAACACATGTTCCTATCGAATACCTGTTCGATAATACCCGCTCACGCGGACACCGTCAAAACCGACCAAAAAGGGACAGGTTTATTTTGGTCGGTAAAACGCTTGACCTGCCAAAACAAACCCGTCCCTTTTTGGTAGGTTTTTAACGCAGCCCTAAAGAGTGCGAAACAGCTCGGAAAAGCTCGCTTCGTAGCATGAGCCTAACGATCGATACCACCATAAAGCACGGAAGGGTTGTGGGGATAATGGTCAACTATGGGTTTGGAATGCCGACGCGTTTGGTTGCGGATGGGGACGTGGCTCGCTGGTGCGGACGATTGGTCGCCCATTACGGCGGCACCAAGGCACTGGTCGTGCTGGGAGGCGACAAGCACACGCGTGATGAGCTTGTCTCGGCGGCGCTTGGTTCGCTCGACCGTGCCCTGCTCGAACGCGTGCTCTTTCGTTGCGGCTCGGTCGGGGGCGACGGGGGAAACGAGCTGGTCGATGAAGCCGTAGCCCTGGCGACCGATGAGGGCGTGGACTTTGTTCTGGCAATTGGCGATGCCGATACGGCGGGCTTTGCGCGCGAACTCGCCCGTCGCATGGCCGCGCTCGATGCCGGCGAGGACGGCTTTGTTCCCTACGGGTGCATTGTCTCGGAGGGCAGGGTGCCTGCCGTCGTGGGTGCCGGCGAGGTTCCCGTTTTTGCCATCATCGCGCCCGAGCTGCTGGAGGGCATCGGCTCCCCCTTGCGTGAGCTGCTCGGCAGCGTATGCGCTGCGGCATAGGAGGATATTATGCCGTATGTGCAGTTGGCGATAGCCATCGCCTGCGAGATTGGGGCGTCGTCTGCCCTTAAGGCCACGCACGGCTTTACCGTGCTGGCGCCCAGCGTGGCGACAATTGTGCTGTACGGTCTGAGCTTCTATCTGTTTTCGCTCGTGCTTAACGTGCTCGACCTCGCGAGTGCCTATGCCACATGGTGCGCTGCGGGCATCGTCGCCACCTCAGTCATCTCGGTGCTGGTCTTTGGCGACCATCTGAGCCCCATGATGCTTGTGGGCCTTGGCCTGTGTGTCGCGGGCGTGGTGATCGTAAACCTCGCGAGCGCGTCGTAGCTCACCGGGCACGTGCCCCATTCATGCAATTAAAGAACGCCGGTCGTATGGGCAGATTCCCATGCGACCGGCGTTTCGTTTGTATTTCGAGCATATTGCCAGCTTGCGACCTATGTTGCGCAGGCGTAAACGCTCAGCGTCACCCGTGTTTCAAAACACTCCGTTAATAAAACGGGCGATTTAGGCTCGCATAATCCCCAACAACGAACGCGCACAGGCGCGCTCACCGCCACCGAAGAGGGGAGAAAACCATGAAGGAACTGGTACTCATCATCCGCCCGGAGATGCTCGAGAGCCTGAAGGCCATTCTTGACGAGGTGCATTGCGGCGGCATGACCGTTTCGTCCGTTATGGGCTGCGGCACGCAGAAGGGCGCCTCGACCGATGGCGTCAACGAGATCCGTGGCTTCAAGATCAACATCAACCTGCTGCCCAAGATCCAGGCGAGTGTGGTCGTGCGCGACCAGGATGTCGAGACCATTATCTCGGCCGTTCGCGAGCGCATGGCCGACGGTCGCGTGGGCGACGGCAAGATCTTTATCCGCGATATTGCCGATGCCGTGCGTATCCGTACCGGCGAGCGTGGCAACGCCGCTCTGTAGGTAGACGGATCGAGAGAAGGCGATTGCCATGCCTGGTACCAAACCACTCGTCCAGATTAAGAACATCAATAAGTTCTACGGCGAGAACCATGTGGTCAAAGACCTGTCCATCGATGTGCAGGAGGGCGAGTTCCTGACGATTCTGGGCTCGTCCGGCTCGGGCAAGTCGACGACACTACGCATGGTCGCCGGCTTTGAGCAGCCCACGACGGGCGAGATTTTGCTTGCCGGCACCAACGTGGCCGATAAGGAGCCGTTCGAGCGCGACGTGAACACCGTGTTCCAGAGCTACGCGCTGTTTCCGCACATGACCATCTTCGACAACGTCGCCTACGGCCTCAAGATGAAGAAGGTTCCCAAGGACGAGATTCGCGAGCGTGTGATGGAAATGCTCGACCTGGTGCAGCTCGGTGGCTTTGAGGGTCGCAAGCCCGACCAGCTGTCCGGTGGCCAAAAGCAGCGCGTCGCTATCGCCCGCGCCCTGGTCAACCGACCCAAGATCTTGCTGCTCGACGAGCCGCTGGGTGCGCTCGATCTCAAGCTGCGCAAACAGATGCAGCTCGAGCTCAAGCGCCTCCAGCGCAAGCTCAACATCACGTTCCTCTACGTGACGCACGATCAGGAAGAGGCGCTCACCATGAGCGACCGTATCGCGATTATGCACGATGGCGTGCTGGAGCAGATTGGCACGCCCAAGGAGATCTACGAGGCGCCGGCCAGCAAGTTTGTCGCTACGTTTATTGGCGAGACCAACCTGTTCGAAGGCATGGTCTCGGCCGATACGCCCGATGGGCTCGAGATCTCGCTCGAGTCCGGCACGATTCGCTCCGATGCCAAGGGCTTTCACTTTGGCGAGCTCGTGGCCGTGTCGGTGCGTCCGGAGCGTATGCAGTTTGCGCTCGAGCCGCGCGATGGCTTCTCGCTTATGGGCACCGTGCGCGAGCAGGTGTACGTGGGCTCCATGATTAAGGCGATTGTGGTGCTGCCCGATGGCCAGGAGGTGCGCCTGGAGCGCTTGGCCGGCGACGAGCTGCCCGAGAACGGCCCGGTCTATCTGTACTGGGATCCGGCGGATGCCCGCACCATCAAGACGCTCGACCAGGTCTTTTTCTCGGCACTTGAGAATGCCGAGATGCGTTAGGGGGCGACAACTATGTCCGATACCGCAACTATGGCGGCGACCGTTGCCGCCACCGAGCACGACGTCGAGGTCGCCCGCATTGAGCGCCGACGCCGCTTTCGCTCCAACACGCTGCCGGCGCTGGTCACCGTGGGCCCCGTCACCCTGTGGCTGCTCGCGTTTATCGCGGTGCCGCTGCTCTACATCCTGATTATGGGCTTTTGCTCCACCGATCAGTACTACAACGTGGTCTATAGCTTTACGCTCGATAACTTCCAGGCCATGTTGGACCCCGAGTACCTCAAGATCTACGGGCAGTCCATCCTGATCGCGGCCATCTCCACCGCCATCTGCCTGGTGTTGGCCTATCCGTTTAGCTACCTGATCAGCCGTACGTTTAAGTCCAAAAAGACGCTGCTGTACATGATGATCATCATCCCGTTTTGGACGAACTCGCTGGTGCGCATCTACGGTTGGCGAACGTTTCTTTCGGCGACCGGCCAGCTCAACACGTTCTTGATGGCGATCGGTGCGACGAGCGAGCCCATCCAGTTCCTGTACAACCAGGCCTGCACGGTCTTTGGTATGGCCTACGACATGTTCCCGTTTATGGTGCTGCCGCTCTACGCCGCTATCGAAAGGCTCGACGAGTCGCAGATCGAGGCGAGCTTCGATCTGGGTGCCAACATGCTCACCACGATCTTTAAGGTTGTGATTCCGCAGACCATGAGCGGCATCTTCTCGGGATGCATCATGGTGTTCATCCCTAGCCTGGGCGCGTTCTATATCTCGGACATCCTGGGCGGCGGCAATGCCGACGTTATCGGCAACCTCATTCAGCGCCAGTTCCAAAGCGCCAACGACTGGCCCCTGGGAGCCGCGCTTTCGATTCTGCTCATCGCTATTACGCTGCTGCTGGTCAAGATCTACCAAAAGGCCGGCGGCGATATGGAAAGCCTGGGGGTGTAGACCATGGCGATCAAGCGTCAAACTAAGCATAAGCTGAGCCGTGGGACGGGCATCGTCTTTTGCGCCCTGATCTATGCGATTCTGTTTTTGCCCATTGTGATCGTGGTTGCCAACTCGTTTAACGGCAACACCGAGAAGCCGTATCTGAGCTGGGGCGGCTTTAGCCTGCGCTGGTACGTACACCTGTTCCAGAACGGTCCGCTGCTGGCGAGCTTTGGAAACACCATGCTGCTCGCTATCACCACGACGGTGCTGGCGACCGCGTTGGGCACGCTGGGCGCCGTGGGTCTATACCGCTATAAGTTTCCCGGGCGCAACCTGATCGACAGCCTGCTGTACATCCCGGTCGTTATCCCCGAGATCGTCATGGGCATCTCGCTGCTGCTGGTCTACGTAAAGGTCGGTGTACCCCGCGGCATGGTGGGCCTGATCATCGCGCACGTCACCTTTTGCGTGAGCTTTGTGATCTTTAACGTCCGTGCTCGTCTGGATGGCTACGACCCGTCGCTCGAGGAGGCGTCCATGGACCTGGGGGCCAACCGCCTAGTCACGTTCTTTAAGGTGACGCTTCCCATGCTGGCTCCGGGTATTGCCGGCGGCGCGCTGCTGTCCTTTACGCTTTCGATTGACGACGTCGTGGTGTCCTACTTTGTCTACGGCCAGGACCTGACCTTCCCGCTCAAGGTGATGCAGTCCATCAAGGGCGGCGTGGTGCCCGATGTGAACGCGCTGTCCACGCTGATCTTGCTGGGAACGGTCGCCATCGTGGTGATTACCCAGAGCGGCATCATCGACAAATGGCGCGAGCGCCGCGCCGCAGCCAAGCTGAGCCAGGAAAGGGGGCGCTAGGACATGAGTGACTTCGATGTGATGGAGGCCTTCCACAGGCAGCAGATCTCGCGCCGACAGTTTCTGCGCGGGGCGCTGGGCCTGGCCGCTGCCGGCCTTGCGGCTGGCACCGCGGGTGGTCTGACGGGTTGCGGAAAGTCCGACAACCCCAACGAGCTCAACATCTTCATTTGGACCGAATATGTGCCCGACTCGGTGCTCGAGGGCTTTGAGAAAGAGATGGGCATCCACATCAACCAGTATTTGTACTCGTCTAACGAGGACATGCTGGCCAAGGTGAGGACCGAAAACGAAGGCACCTACGATATCCTGCAGCCCACGGACTATATGGTCAAAAGCCTGATTGCGCAGGAGCTGCTGGAGCCGCTCGACCTTTCGGTGCTCACGAACAAGGGCAATATCGGTTCGCAGTACATGGACCAGGAGTTCGATCCCGGCAACAAGTATTCGATTCCGTTTATGGGCAGCGCCACCGCCATCGCCTACAACGAGGATGAGGTCGATAAGCCCGAGAGCTTTACCGATATGCTCGATGAGAAGTTTCGCAGCAATATCGTGACCCTCAACGACTTTCGTGAGGTACTCGCCGTCGCCGGCATGACGGTGGGGCTTACCGGCAACGAGGAGGACGACGAGAGCATCGCCAAGATCGCCGAGCAGGCCGCGAAGTTCAAACCGAACTTTAAACTGTACGACTCCGATAGCCCCCGCAACGCGCTGGTGTCGGGCGACTGCATCGCCGGCATTATCTGGACGGCAGAGATCGCCCTGGCGCAGCGCGACAACCCGGCGATCCAGGTCGCCTTTCCCAGCGAGGGGTGCGGTATCGGCACCGATAACTGGTGTATCCCCAAAGGCGCCAAGCACTATGACAACGCGCTGGCCTTTATCAACTACATGCTGCGTCCCGAGGTGGCCAAGGTGGTCTCGGAGGATTACCCCTACGTGCAACCCAACACCGAGGCCATCAAGTTGCTCGATGAGGACTTCCAAAACAACCCGGTCGAGAACGTGCCTTCGGACGTGTTTAAGCACGGTTGCCGCACCGAGGCGCTGCCGCCCAAGGTGCTACGTAAATACGACAAGATCTGGACGAATCTGAAGGGATAGATTGATATGAGCACTTCGACCGAAGTCGATTTTAGGTTTCTTTCGGAGCCCGACATCATTAAGGCGGGCGCGACCGATATGGTGCACTGCATCGATGTGATGGAGAATCAGTTTAAGCTGCTGAGCTTGGGCGATTACCGCATGAGTGGCAAAAACAAGAACAGCCACGGCGCGTACTTGGACTTTCCCGAGAGCTCGCCGTTTCCCAATATGCCTGTCGCCGGTCCCGACCGCCGCTTTATGGCCATGTGTTCCTACCTGGGCGGCAGCTACAACATGTGCGGCCTTAAGTGGTACGGCTCCAACGTCGATAATCGCGAGAAGGGGCTGCCGCGTTCCATCCTGACGCTTATGCTTAACGACCCCGATACGGGTGCGCCGCTGGCCCTGATGAGCGCAAATCTCATTAGCAGCTACCGTACCGCCGCCGTGCCGGCCGTGGGCGTGCGTTACCTGGCGCGCAAGGACGTGCGTACGGTGGGCATTATCGGCCCGGGCGTAATGAACAAGACCACGCTGCGCTCATTTTTGATGGAGCGCCCCGATATCGAGACCGTCAAGGTCAAGGGCCGTGGGCGCCGCTCGCTGGAGTCCTACGTGGACTATGTGCATCAGAATTTCCCGAGCATTAAAAACGTGGTGATCGTCGATACCGAGGAGGAGGCTGTCCGCGACAGCGACCTGGTGAGCGTCGCCACCAACGAGAATGGCGGCATCGAGACGTATCCGCGCGTCAAGCGCGAGTGGGTCAAGCCCGGTGCGCTCATTTGCGCCCCGAGCGACCTGTACGCCGACCGTGAGCCGTTTATCGAGGGCGAGTGGAAGTGCGTGACCGACCTCTATCCCATGTACGAGGACTGGCGCGACGAGATCGGCCGCTTTGACGTGTGCGGCACGCTCGGCAACGAGTGGGTCGATATGGTCGACTACGGCATGCTGCCGCGCGAGCGCGTGGTGGATCTGGGCGACATCGTGCGTGGCGTCGATCCCGGTCGCACGAGCGAGGACGACATCTACTTCTTTAGCATCGGCGGCATCAACACCGAGGACGTGAGTTGGGGCACCACGATCTACCGCAAGGCAGTCGAGATGGGTTTGGGTCAGGAGCTCAAGCTCTGGGACATGCCTGCGCTGGCGTAGGTCGCATTGAAATAAAGGTGCCAACGAAGTGCGCCGCTGGACGATCCGAAAACGAAGGTTGTCCAGCGGCGCCTTATTTATCTGGAATCCTCTCGACGATAACAGGGGGGATCTAGACTTATCGATAGGAACATATGTTTGGTATTGTGATATTCTGAAAGCTATAGATAGCAAGAACCCCGGGGTATCACGATATTTCGCGTGAGTGACCTACCGGGGCTTTCATCTAGGATGGTACCCCGCAATGGCTATGAATTTCAAGGGCGCCGACATAAATGACTTGAACGCCTGGTTCTCGACGGCGCGCTTGTCGCGTTATGCATCGGCGAAGGACCCTGCAGCACTTTATGCTTGGGATGTCCGACTCGCAAAGGCATATCTAGAGGATGTTGCTCACGTCGAGGTGCTGTTGCGTAATTTTATGTCTCATAGGCTTTCGCGGGATTGCGAAAGCCGTACCCCATGCCACGACTGCCGATGGTTCGATCACCCAGAGCTATACGGCTTGAATGCATCAACGGTTTCCTCGATAGAGAAGGCCAAGGTTCGTTTGAGCCATGAAGGCAAGGTGCCATCTTATGACAGGGTCGTCGCCGCTTTGACATTTGATGTTTGGCGATTCATGCTTGTCCGCCGTTTGGAACCCACGGTGTGGCGCGCCTTGCGCTCACGGGCGAATGGCGGCATGCCGTTTTATCCGGGAACGAAGCGAGCTGATTTTGAGGCTCACGTTGCGGAAGTCTATAGACTTCGTAACAGATGCTCCCATCAAGAGCACTTGGTTCTGGAGAACCCTCGGGATGAGATGGCAATGCTTAATGGATTCTCTGCCAGTCTCCGCTGGGTCGCTGAGAGGATTGATCCTGCTGCCGCTGACTGGATCGCCTCGAATTCCCGTGTTGACGACATGAGGGGGCAGCGCCCTGATTGATGCTCTCATCCATGATTTGGGCTAACTCGTTGGATTGAGCTTGGCGCGCACGGATCAATAGATTAAATGTGCAAATGGACGCAGCCGGATGGTTATGTTTTGAACACCATCCGACTGCGTCTTTTTCGTTCTGTGTGCGCGGTTTGACAGACTGCGGGGCTCATGGGTGCTCGGTAGTTTTGGCTGGTATGCGCGTCTGCGTCTCATGCCCATTGTTTCGGTTTGAATGGTAATAGACCGGAAACTGCTCGTTAACAGGGTGAATCGTAGGATAGGCGCTGTTGGTAACCGATAGACGAGAGGGGTTTGGTGGTGCCATGTCTAGGATTGTCGAACATCCCATTTTGGGTGCTCCCAGCAAGGGGGGTCGAGTCGTTTTTACCTATGACGGCGTTGAGATGGAAGGGTACGAGGGCGAACCGATTGCCATGGCGCTTAAGGCCGCGGGTGTCGAGGTTCATCGTTTTACCGCCAAGCGCCATGAGCCTCGCGGCATCTTTTGCGCCATCGGTCGTTGCACCGACTGCGTCATGGTCGTGGACGGCAAGCCCAACGTGCGTACGTGCATGACGCCGCTCGTCGCCGGTATGGACGTACGCACGCAAGACGGCGTCGCCCCGCTCGATTTGGATGACCCACGCGCCGAGTCTCTGGTTGCCGAGGCCGCCGCGAGCCCTGCTGCCGTAAAGGAGGCTGAGTAGCATGGAGCGTCATGATCTGGTCGTGGTCGGCGCCGGCCCCAGTGGCCTTTCCGCTGCCATTGAAGCCGCCAAGCGCAGGCTCGACGTCGTCGTATTTGATGAGAACGCCCGTCCCGGCGGTCAGCTGTTCAAGCAGATTCACAAGTTCTTTGGCTCCAAGGAGCACCGCGCCAAGGTTCGCGGTTTTCGCATTGGTGACGAGCTGCTTGCCGAGGCTGATGCAGCAGGCGTCAACGTGGTGCTCGACGCCACGGTGATCGGTCTGTACGAGGGCCGCGAGGTCGTGGTGCGCGTGGGTGATGTCGTGCGCCACGTGAAGGGCGACGCCGTGCTGGTCGCCACGGGCGCGGCCGAGAACACGCTCAACTTTCCCGGTTGGACGCTGCCCGGCGTGATCGGTGCCGGCGCCGCACAGACCATGATGAACCTGCATGGCGTAAAGCCGGGCGACCGCGTGCTCATGGTCGGCTCGGGCAACGTTGGCCTGGTCGTGTCGTTCCAGCTGCTGCAGGCTGGCTGCGACGTGGTCGCGCTCGTCGATGCCGCACCGCGCGTGGGCGGCTATGGCGTGCATGCGGCCAAGGTGGCCCGCTGCGGCGTGCCATTCTACCTTTCACATACCGTGGTGGCCGCCGAGGGCGACGACCGCGTGACCGGTGTGACGATCGGCGAGGTCGACGCGCATTGGCAGGTTGTTCCCGGTACCGAGAAGCACTTTGACGTGGACACGATCTGCGTGGCCGTGGGCCTGTCTCCCATGAGCCAGCTGCTCTCGATGGCCGGCTGCGAGATGGTCGACGACCCCAAGCGCGGCGGCTATGTCCCGGTGTGCGACGAGAAGGGCGCGACGAGCGTGCCTGGCGTGTATGTCTCGGGCGATGTCGCGGGTATCGAGGAGGCGAGCTCTGCCATGATCGAGGGTCGTATCTCGGGCGTGGCGATTGCCGAATACCTGGGCTACACCGATGCGGCGGACGCCGGCGAGTCCGAGGATAAACTCGAGGCCTCGCTCGACACGTTGCGCCAGGGCATGTTTGCCCCCAAGAATCGTGGCAAGAAGATCGAGTCCACGGAGGAGGGCTGTCCGATCTCGCAGCATCTGCTGCGCCATGGCTACCTTGTCGACGAGGAGCTCGACAGCTATCCCGGCGTGACGCATATGGCAGGCGTGCATCCGGTGATCGAGTGCACGCAGAATATCCCCTGCAATCCGTGCCAGGATGCCTGCAAAAAGGGCTGTATCTCCATCGGTGAGCACATTACGTCGCTGCCGATCGTGGTCGAGGACTCACATTGCATCGACTGCGGCATGTGCGTGGCCAGCTGTCCGGGCCAGTCGATCTTCTTGGTCAACGAGGATTGTGGCGACGGCACCGCGACGGTCACGCTGCCCTACGAGTTCTATCCGCTGCCGCAGGTGGGCGATTACGGACGCGCACTGAGCCGCTCGGGCGAGTCGGTGTGCGATGCCCAGGTGGTGCGCGTGCGCAGCGTCAAGGCGTTTGACAAGACAGCGCTCGTGACCATGAGCGTGCCCAAGGAGTTTGCCATGACGGCGCGCATGTTCAAGCCTGCTGAGGAGACCGAGGAGGTGGCCTGCCATGAGTGAGGCCGTGAACTTTTACAAGGAGCCGGGCGAGCCGCTCGACCGCGCGGCAATTGACTTGGGACCTTACGTGCCCGCGCCCGATGACGACGTGCTCGTGTGCCGTTGCGAAGAGGTGACCAAGGGCGATATTCGCCGCGCCATCCACGATGGCATGTACACCATGACCGAGATCCGACGCTATTTGCGCCAGGGCATGGGGCTGTGCCAGGGGCAGAGCTGCACCAAGCTCGTGCGCCGCATCATGGCCACAGAGCTTGCGGGCACGCCGGCGGTGGCGCTGCTGGAGCCCGAGACCTCGCGAGCGCCCATGCGCCCGATCGAGATGAGCGTGCTCGGCAACGGCGAAGAGGGGAGAGCGTAGCCATGGCGGGAACTTATGCAGATATCACCGATGTCGCCTGTGACGTCGTCATTATCGGCGCCGGCGTGATCGGATGCGCGGCGGCGTACAACCTGGCCAAGAAGGGCCGTAGCGTCACGGTGCTCGACCGCGAGCCCAACGTGGGCGAGGGCGCGAGCTCGCGCAATGGCGGCGGCGTTCGTCAGAGCGGCCGCGACGCGCGCGAGCTGCCGTTGGCCATGTATGCGGTCGAGAACATTTGGCCCACGCTGTCCGATGAGCTGGGCGCCGATGTCGAGTACGTCAAGCGCGGCAACCTGCGTCTGGGCAAGACAGAGGAGCACCTGCAGACGCTTCGTAAGCTGGCGAGCATGTCGCAGGGCTTGGGACTCGACATGAAGATGATCGGCCCCGAGGAGGTACGCGAGATTAACCCATACTTGTCGGACCAGGTCATTGGCGCCTCGTGGTGCCCCACGGATGGACACGCCAATCCCATGCGCACCACGCTCGCGTATTATCGCGCGGCCAAGGCGCTCGGCGTGCGCTTTGTAACGGGCGTCGAGGTCAAGCGCCTGCGCAAGGTGCGCGGCCGTGTTTCTGGCGTCGAGTGCAACATCGGCACCTTTACGGCCAACGACGTGCTGCTCGCGGCGGGCCTGGGCAGCCGAGGTATCGCCGAGAGCGTGGGTATCGACATCCCCATGACGGGATCGCTTATCGAGTGCTTGGTCACCGAGGCAGAGCCCACGATGTTTCCGCAGATGCTCGGCGTTGCCACGGGTGACTTTTACGGCCATCAGACGGCGCATGGCTCGTTTGTCTTTGGCGGCAGCTCGGGTCTTGAAGAGTCGAACGGCGCATTTGGCGGCCGCCCCACCTCGAGCATTACGGCACCGGCGGAGTGCCGCGCCATCATGGGTTACATTCCGCGCCTGGCCGATGCCAAGATCGTGCGAACCTGGGCCGGCTGGGAGGACGAGAGCGCCGATGGCGTGCCGGTGATCTCGAAGATCGACGAGGTTCCGGGCCTGACCATCGCCTGCGCCTTCACCGGGCATGGATTTGGCATCTCGCCGATCGTGGGCCTGCTGCTCTCCGAGCTGGTGTGTGACGAGCCCACGACGCTCGATGTCTCGGCATTTCGCTACGACCGCTTTAAGGCGTGGTTGTGATGGAGGATTTCTCGTACCGCCTGCCCACACACTTCGTGTTCGGTCATGGTTCCGAGCGCGAGGCGGGCCGGCTTGTCGCGCACTACGGCGGCACCAAGGTGCTCGTGCTGTTTGGCGGCGGCTCGGTCGAGCGGTCGGGCCTGCTGGCGCGCGTGCTCAACTCGCTCGATCGGGCGTTGCTCGATCACGTTGAGCTTAAGGGCGTCAAACCCAACCCGCTGTTGAGCACGGTCTACGAGGGCATATCGCTTGTGCGCGATGAACACGTGGACTTTATTCTCGCGCTTGGCGGCGGCAGCGTTATCGATACCGCGAAGGCCATTGCTGCCGGCGCGCGCTATCCGGGTGACGTGTGGGACTTTTACGGCGGCGACCGTACGCCCGATCGGGCCTTGCCGGTCGGTTGCGTGCTCACCATCGCGGCTTCCGGTTCCGAGGCCTCGCCCGATTCGGTGATCACGCAGGATGGCTCGATGCTCAAACGCGAGACATCCTCGTCGGTGTTGCTGCCGACGTTTAGCATCCTGAATCCCGAGCTGACCGAAACCCTGCCGGCATATCAGACGGCTTGCGGCATCACCGATATGTACTCACATCTGCTGGAACGCTACGTGAGCAGGAGCAGTGCCGTCGAGGTGTCCGACCGCATGATCGAGGGCCTGATGCTATCGATTATCGACGAGGCGGCGCCCGTTGCGGAAGATCCACGAGACTACGATGCGCGCGCCAACCTTATGTGGGCAGCAACGCTGGCGCACTGTGGCATCGCCGGCGCCGATCGCAAGCACGACTGGGCGAGTCACGATATCGAGTACGCCCTGTCGTCGCGCTACGGTGTGGCGCACGGCGCGGGACTGGCCGTGGTGATTCCGGCGGTGCTCACGTATTACCTGGATGTCGAGGTTGCCGCGGTGCCGCGCTTGGCGCAGCTGGCACGTCGCGTTTGGGGCGTTGATGAGACGGACGATTTGACCGCCGCTCGCGCCGGCGTTGAGGCCCAGCGTTCGTTCTTCGCTTCGCTGGGCATGCCGACGACGCTCGAGGAGGTGGGCGGAAAGCTCGAGGATATTCCCTCGCTGGCGAGCGAGACGTGCTTTGCCGGCGGTCGCGCCGGTACCGTGGGAGGCTATCTCCCGCTCGACGAGCATGCCGTCGCACGCATCTTCAGCCTGATGCTCGCCTAACACCTGCCAGGAAGGGACAGGTTTATTTTGGTTGGTAAAGCGTTTGACCTGCCAAAATAAACCTGTCCCTTTTTGGTCGGTCGCCGTTTGGGGGTGGATTGGCAACGCTCGCTGATTACGGTCTTGACCTGCGTTAGAATAAGGGCATCTGATTATCCGGGCGCATGGAGGAGTGCGCCCGTATGCTGAGGAGGACTTTATGGCAACTGTTGCCGCACCTATCGACGCTACGTCGACCGCCGCTTGGAAGGCGCTCGAGGCCCATCAGGAGAAGCTCGAGGCCGAGGGCATCGATCTTAAGGCCTGGTTCGCTGCTGACGCCGACCGCGTGAACAAGCTGAGCTTTGACGCCGGCGACCTTCACTTCGATCTATCCAAGAACCTGGTGACCGATGAGACCGTCAAGCTGCTGTGCGATCTTGCCCGCGAGGTGAAGCTCGAGGAGCGCCGCGACGCCATGTTCTCCGGCGAGCACATCAACACCACCGAGGACCGTGCCGTCCTGCACACCGCGCTTCGCCGTCCGGCAAGCGAGAAGGGCCAGCTCATCGTTGACGGCCAGGACGTCGTCGCCGACGTGCACGAGGTCCTCGACCGCATGTACGCTTTCGCCGAGCGCGTGCGCTCCGGTGAGTGGAAGGGCGTTACCGGCAAGAAGATCGAGCACCTGGTGTCCATCGGCATCGGTGGCTCCGACCTGGGCCCGGTCATGGCCTACGAGGCCCTGCGTCCCTATGCCGACGCCGGTATCGACTGCCGCTACATCTCCAACATCGACCCCAACGATCAGGCCGAGAAGCTTAAGGGTCTGGACCCCGAGACCACGCTCGTGATCATCGTCTCCAAGACCTTCACCACGCTCGAGACCCTCACCAACGCTCGCGAGGTCAAGACCTGGATGCTCGAGCAGCTCAAGGCGCAGGGCGCCATCGACGGCTCCGATGAGCAGAACGCCGAGGCTGTGGCCAAGCACTTCGTCGCCGTCTCCACCGCGCTCGACAAGGTCGAGGCCTTCGGCATCGACCCGGCCAACGCCTTCGGTTTCTGGAACTGGGTCGGCGGCCGTTACTCCGTTGACTCCGCCGTGGGCCTGTCGCTGATCGTCGTGCTCGGTCCCGAGCGCTTCCAGCAGTTCCTTGAGGGCTTCCATGCCATCGACGAGTACTTCTGCAACACGCCGCTCGAGAACAACGCCGTCGCGCTGATGGGCCTGCTCAACGTCTGGTATGTCAACTTCTTCGGTTCCAAGAGCCATGCCGTGCTGCCGTACAGCCAGTACCTGCACCGTTTCCCGGCCTACCTGCAGCAGCTCACCATGGAGTCCAACGGCAAGCATGTCCGTTGGGACGGCAGCGCTGTGACCTCCGATACCGGTGAGATCTTCTGGGGCGAGCCCGGCACCAATGGCCAGCATGCCTTCTATCAGCTGCTGCACCAGGGCACCGTGGTGGTTCCGGCCGACTTCATTGCTTTCGCCAACACCGCCAACCCCGCTACCGACAACGGCCAGGACGTCCACGAGCTGTTCCTGGGCAACTTCCTTGCTCAGACCAAGGCACTCGCCTTTGGCAAGACGGCCGACGAGGTGCGCGCTGAGGGCACGCCCGAGCAGATCGTCCCGGCTCGTTGCTTTGAGGGCAATCGCCCGACGACCTCCATCTTCGGCGATACGCTGAGCCCGTTCGCACTCGGCGAGCTCATCGCCCTGTACGAGCACATCGTGTTTGTCGAGGGTACGGTCTGGGGCATCGACTCCTACGACCAGTGGGGCGTCGAGCTGGGCAAGCAGCTTGCCAAGCAGATCACCCCTGCTTTCCACGACGACGCCGCCAAGGCCGAGCAGGACGCTTCGACCCAGGCACTCATCGAGTTCTACCGCGCTCACCGCAAGTAGTCTGCGCGGCTAAAACTGGCACTTAGCAGAAAGGGGCCCGTATCCGTTGGGATGCGGGCCCCTTTGCTGTTTGATGGAGCGAGGCGTATCGAGAGAGCGCTCGGTGGCTGCGCGTGCTTCAGGACGCCCTGTAACGCTATCAATATACTTCTACGGTCAATTTCATACCACTTACCGGAAGATAGGCGAGTGCCCTGCTTTACGGGCGTACATTGAACGTGGTTTTCGCGCGAAACCACGAATCGATTGTCGGTCCTAAATAGGGAGGTCCAGGATGACCCTTGCCAAGCCCATCAACAAGTACATTGACTACATCGACGCGCCCGAGGACACGTTCGAACAGTATGTCGAGAAGGCGCTGAAGTATGACTTCCGTTGCGTGTTTGCGAATCTGCAGGAGTATGCGACTGGCCGCGCCATGCTCGAGGGTTCTGACATCATCCTTGCCGGAGCTATCGACTTTCCTCAGGGCACGATGACACTCGAGGAAAAACTCGCGAGGTTCGAAGAGTATGCCGCATGCGGCTTCACCGAGATCGATTACGTGTTGAACCAGGAATCGGTTGAGAACCGTGATTTTGACGCCATCGAGCACGAGATGACTACGATCGCCGATTTTTGCCGCGAGCGCGGTATCACCGATAAGGTGATCGTCGAGATGTGCAAGCTAGATGGCGACGATGCCGCCAAGCGTCGCGTGTGCGAGATTGCCCTTGAGGCTAAGCCGGGCTTTCTTAAGACGTCGACCGGTAGAAGCTTTGGCGGCGCCAAGCTCCAAGACGTGCAGCTGATGCGCGAGGTGCTTGGCGACGCCGTGGCAATCAAGGCGGCGGGTGGCATCCGCAACTACGAGGAGGCTCTCGCATTTATCGAGGCGGGCGCCAGCGCGTTGGGCGCCTCGGCAGGCATCGCAATCGTCGAGGGCGCACCGGAAGACGAGCGCCGCTAGCGTGAGAGTTCAATCTGGGCGCTTTGGGCTTCGGGGAGTTCCGCATAGAGCGGGTGGTTTTCGAGCCTAAAGCGCTCAACTTGTTGTGGGGCGCGGCCGCGGACGAAGAGCCAGGAGCGGTCGACGGGCGTTGCCATGAGCGTACTGGGCAGCACGTCGGCGCGCTCCGAGAAGACGCGGGCGCTCTCGGGGTCTTGAAAGGCCAGTACCAGCTGCGTGTCGCAGTTGCCCATGATGGAGCGGGCGCGTGCCTCGCCATAGAGCGCGTCGAGCTGGTTGGTCGACTGCAGGAGCAGCGTCGCCCAGATCTCGCGGCTGCGGATGATGGAGAGCACGTTGTCGATCTGCGGCATCTGTAGGTTGGCGAAGTCGTCGAGCATAAAGCGGACCGGGGTCGCGAGGCGGCCGTCGGGTTGTGTATCGGCGTGGCGAATGAGCCCGGCGAACGCCTGCGTTACAAACAAATTGGTGAGCGGATCGAGGCTGCGGTCGAGATCGCTGACGGTGATGAAGAGTGCCCGGCGCTCGCGACCCATGGCTGCGAAATCAATCTGGTTTGCATCGGTGTACAGACGGCGCGCACTGTCAAAGCCCAGACACATCACCTTCTCGGCAAGGATGCCCATGATGCTCGCGTGCATCTTTTCTGCCGTGATGGTGGGGGAGTAGCGCCGCCACAGCGAGAGTGCGTAGCTCGTGGGGTCGGTGGTCTGCAGGTCGTCGAAGAGCCGAGCCGTGGCGCGGTCTTGGAGATGCTCGCAAAGGTCGATCACCGACGAAAACGTCTGCTCCTCAACGGGCAGTTGCTCGCATACATAGGCGATGAGGCAAGATGGCAGGTTGGCGGCCGCGTGGTCCCAAAACGGCTGGGACTGGTCCTCGATGGGGCAGATGGCCTTGGCGACCGAGATGATGTCTTGCTGGTTGGGCATGCCGTCTCGGCTGTGGCGGATGTGGTTGAGCGGGTTGTAGCCGCATTGCTCGATGCCCTCGGGCAAGGGGGCTATGTCGTCAAGATCGGCGAAGTTAAGACGTCCCACGCGGTAGCCATGCGCGGCGAGCACGGGGCCGACTTCGCGGCAGAGCGTCCCCTTGGTGTCGAGCACGATATAGCTCGCGTTCATCTGCAGTAGGTTGGGCTTGAGGACGTTGCGGGTCTTGCCGGCGCCCGAAGGACCGATGACGAGCATATTGTTGTTGAGTCCGGTTTGGCGCGTATTGCACGAGAGCATGTGGTTCTGTGCAAGGATGGCGGGGGCGGGGGTGTGCAGTGCTGCGGTGAGGTTAGACATGTGCGGTCTCCTTGGTCGAGGTGAGGATGCTGTGGGCGAAGCCGAGCTCGACGGTTCGTTCGGCCGAAAGGTACGTGTCCTTTGCCGTGAGCGTCTGGACGCGCTTGGCCGAAAGGCCGCTGCGCTCGGAGAGGATTTGCGTCAGAGCCTTGCGGGTCTGCATGAGGCGACGGCTTGTCTCCTGGAGGGCCAGAGCCGATCCTCCGGCTCCTTGTGGGATGAGCGGGTCGTGAATCATGAGCTCGGCATGGGGAGCCATGCGGCGCTCGTCACCGCCCATAAAGATGATGGCTCCCATGGAAGCGGCGAGCTCCAGGCAGACGGTGTGTATAGGGCACGCTGCGAGACGCATGGTGTCGTAGATGGCAAGGCCGGCGCGTACGTTGCCGCCGGGGCTGGCGATAAAGACCGTGATGGGGGCGACTGGGTCGGCGGCATCGAGCAGACGGATCTGCTGGCACAGGTCGTGGGCCATTGCGCTGTTGATATCGCCTACGACGGAGAGCTCGCGGCGTGCGAGCATCTCGTCGTAAACGGAGGTGAGCGTGACGCCGCGGGCCGATTCGCGCATCGTGAGCGGGCTGATGATAGGGGTCTGAGTGGTGTCCATGAGGACTCCTTTCCGTATGTGGTGGATCTTGATGGGGCTATGCGTGCCTGCCTTTAGGGCTCAAAGGCATGTTCGAGCCTACGTTCAAGCTCGGTAGTGGCCTTATGGGTGCCGGCATTAGCCAGCGCTTTGTCGAACGCGCCAAAGCGCAGCAGCGTGGCGATGGGCGCGGTGTAGGCAAGGTGCAGCTGGCGCTCGAGATCATCGGGAAGCTCGTTGGGGTCGTAGCGTTTCCGGTAGAAGTGGGTAATGCTTTGATTCATCTCCCATTCGTCGCGGTAGCGTTCGAACTGCCGCTGCTGGATATCGACGACCCGGATTGTCTGGGAACGAAGGACCGCGGGCGCCAGTGCCCGATAGCCGTCGAAGAGTCGATTGAGGCTGAGCGTACGGAGCATGTCGATAAGGGTGCGGACCGTAGTCGGGCCGGCCTGGAATCGGGCAGTCGCACGGTTGTAACGTTCGCGGTCGAGCACCATGATGTTGGGTGGTCCCGATGGGTCTGCCGTATCGTCCTGCCCGCAGTTTGCCTGCTGATGCCGTGCCTCCAGGGCGTCGAGCCCCATGGCAAGGTCATGGATGGGAAGCGTTATCGCGTTCTGCAGATCGTATCGATGGTCCATCAATGTCATCCGCGTCTCGTCGTCCATGTCGAGTCGCAACTTGGTATCGAGTGCCGTGATCATATGCGCCAGATGGCCCATGGTATACGGGCCGTCGGTCTTGCCGTGGGGTCCGAGGTAAGGGTCGGTTAGCTCGCGGACGGCCGGATCGTCCATGGTCTCGGCGCAACGATTCGCCGAAAACTCATGGTTGCTCAGGGCCTCGTCGATGGACAGCAAGGTGAAGTTCGCAATCGTAGCGGCGGCGAAGCTGGCGTCGTAGCCACCGTGTAGGGCGCGGTCGATGCGGGCCTGGAGTACGGTGCCGGCGGTTTGGGGATGAGTGTTCATGGCGTTTCCAATCTGTGATGTGCTTGCTTGCGAGTGATGTGCTGGGTGTCGTTGGTGATGTGCTTGCGGTTCTTGATGTGCTGGATTGGGTGCTATGGGGCCAATATGCTCGAAGGACGTTTGTCGGGTGATGGGCGTGCTCCGTGCTTAGACGGGACAGCTGACGTTAGCGAGCGCCTCGGGCGGTCTTGCTCCGTTATTTAATTGTCGATAAAAGATGCTTGGTGTTCATATGCCGATCTTCTTTCTCTTACACGCTGAAAACTGAAACTGAATATGCTCGATCAAACGGTGACCAACGTTACGGTCATCTTTAACTTAATCAGGCTCCAGCGATTTGGCAAGTATCTTTTTCAAAAATGTTCTTCGGGGGATGCTTGGCTCGGATATGATGGTGCGCGGCAAACTCAACGCAGGGAGGCATATATGGCAATCAAGGCCATTGCAATGGATATCGACGGTACGCTCACCAACGACCAGAAGGTGATCAGCCCGCGCACGCGCGAGAAGTTGCTCGCGGCGCAGGAGTCGGGCATCAAGCTCATCTTGGCTTCGGGCCGTCCCGCATGGGGCCTTCATGCCCTGGCGCAGGAGCTCGATCTTCAGAACCACGATGGCCTGCTGGTGGCCTTTAACGGTGCGCACGTGGTCGATGCTCAGACCGACGAGGTACTGTTTGACCAGGCCATGCCGGTCGACGAGTTGCACCGCTTGCTCGACCACCTGCGCAACTTTGACGTGATCCCCATGATCTCGCTCGGTCGCGACCTACATGTCGTGGACTCGTATCGCTGCATGATCACGCTGCCCGATGGCTCGCAGAAGAATATCGTCAAATACGAGCGCGATGCGTGCGATCTTAAGATCCGCGAGGTCGAGAGCCTTCATGAGGTCGCGGATGCCTATCCGGTGGACAAGCTGCTTACCGCGGGCGATCCGGCCTATCTGCAGGCACATCACGAGGAGATGTACGCGCCCTTTACCGAGACGCTTTCGGGCATGTTCACGGCAGATTGGTACTTTGAGTTTACGGCGCCTGGTATCGATAAGGCACGTGCGCTTCAGGGCGCTCTGCCCAAGCTTGGCATCGATGCCAGCGAGGTCGTTTCGTTTGGCGACGGCCAGAATGACAAGTCCATGATCGAGTGGGCGGGTACGGGCGTTGCCATGGGTAACGCCGTCGATGAGGTCAAGGCCGTGGCTCAGATGGTGACCGCCAATAACAACGAAGATGGCATCGCGGTGGCACTCGACAAGCTGCTGGGTTAGAATCGCCGATAGTGCATGGTTCGGGCGTCCGCTTGCGGGCGCCTTTTTGTTAGGGAGGGTGCCGTGTCCGCATTTCCGTTCGACGCCGTTATCTTTGACATGGACGGCGTCATCGTCGATACCGAGTATTACTACCTGGGGGAGACCGCTGCGTTTGCCAAAGAGCTTGGGCTGAACCTGACCCAAGAGGAGCTGAACGGGCAGGTTGGCACCTCGCATCAGTTCTTTTTGCATATGCTGGTCGATTGGTTTGAGCGCGCCGGAAAGGGGCACTTTACCGGCGAGGAGGCACTGGCCCGCTGGGATGAATGGGCACATAAACGACCGCGCGATTATCAGACCTTGATCAATCCGGGCGCCGTGGAGACGATTCGCGAGCTTCCGCGCTGCGGCGTTCGCGTGGCGCTGGCCAGCTCGTCTCCCATGGACAGCATCGAGGAAGTGCTCGATGCGTGCGGTCTGTCGGATGCCTTTGAGTACGTGGTGAGCGGCGAGCAGTTTAAGGAGAGCAAGCCCGAGCCCGATATTTACCTGCATGCGTTGGATTTGCTGGGGCTGCCCGCGGACCGCTGCTGCTGCGTCGAGGACTCGGTGCCCGGCATCACTGCCGGCAAGCGAGCGGGTCTGACGGTGATTGCCAAACGCGAGGAGCGCTTCGGCTTTAGCCAGGATGCCGCTGACAAGATTATCGACCAACTGCCAGAGCTGCTGGAGCTTGCGTAGATCCTGGGCGGTACTGCTGTCACAACAGTGATTCCGTTGGCATAAGAGAGGGGCGGCGTCATGGCATTTAACGTGAACGCACTGGGGTTTGGCGACAACGTCGTCGACCGCTACGAGCATATCCACACGATGTATCCGGGTGGCAATGCGGTGAACTTTGCCGTGTATGCCAAGAAGTGCGGTGCCGCGCGCTCCGCGTATATGGGCATCTTTGGTAATGACGCTGCTGCTGAGCATGTGATTGCGAGTCTTGAGGATGAGGACGTTGAACTAGCCAAATGCAAGCAGCTCATCGGCGAGAATGGTGCGGCACGCGTTACTGTGGTCGATGGTGATCGTGTATTTCTGGGGTCTAACGAGGGCGGCATCCGCGGTGATGCGCGCTATGTGCTCGATCGTTTTGATCTGGCGTATATGAAGCAGTTCGATGTGGTCCATTCGGGTAACTACTGCTTTACCGAGCGTGAGCTGCCTAAGCTGAAGGCGTCGGGTATTACCGTTTCGTTTGACTTCTCGGATGATTCGACCGATGAGTACTACGAGCAGATTGCTCCCTACGTTGACTTCGCGTTCTTTAGCGCGGCAGACGCTGCGAGCGAGGATGAGATTCGCGAGCGTCTGGCATGGGTGAAGAGCCTAGGTCCGCGTTTTGTATCGGCAACGGCTGGCGCTGAGGGCTGCATTGCCTATGATGGCGATCGTTATTACCGCCAATTGGCTAAACCGGTAACGGATATGAAGGACACCATGGGTGCGGGTGACTCGTTTCTCACCTCGTTTTTGGTGTGCTATCTCGATTCCGCCAAGCGTGGTGAGGATGGCGCCGAGGCCCTCGAGCGCGCGCTCGACTTTGCTGCCGGGTTTGCCTCGACCGTGTGCGGCATGGAAGGTTCTTGGGGCCACGGAGCGCCGATTTTTAAATAGTTGAGCGGTCCCGGGATCGCGCGAAATTTTGTGGTGTAAGAGGGAGGGCCGCGTCAGCGCCCCTTGCGTCTAAGGCTATTCCGCTACGCC
>CAKUGY010000007.1 GCA_934654835.1 uncultured Collinsella sp. | reverse complement strand
TCCTGATGCCATTATTTTCCGTACCGATCGTGCGGTAAAAGCGCTTCGGTATTCCCTTACAACGGCGAATGACCACAAAAACTATCCGGACCGTATACCCAAAGCATGGACGCTGTATGGAGGTGATAGTGAAAACGGGACGTGGACAGTGATTGCGCAGCATACAGAAGACGATAACTGCATTAAGAAGGTTGGCAACGAACGGGAGGTTACATTCGATATTCCGGACCCGGCTTCATATCAGTACTATAAGCTCGTCTTTGAAAGCTCTGTGAGCACTGAGATCCAGTTCTCCGAATTTAAGCTCTATACGGGAGAAGCAAATACACAGAATCCTACATTGGTATCTACCGGCCATAACGATGCAGAGGGAAATATCACGTTCAGCAATCGGCTTTCGTTTGACCATGCAGGGACATACTTTTTCGGTGTGGTCGAGAAAAAAATGGAGGGGTCGATAACCAGTGACCGGCACTGGTACAAGGTTGCGGTCACGGTGGGTACAAAAACTGAGGATATTACAGGTTCCAGTTCAAATCGCATAACAAAAAAGAATACCTATTATATTAAATCGATCAAAGTAGAGCAATTCATGAACACTGAGGAACATGCAGGCACGGTGACGGAACAGGGCTCGCAGTTAATATGGGGGAAAGAATGGGATGTAGAAGGTCTGAAGTATATTAATCATCCCTATCATTTGTTCCTGAGCGATAACAAAGATGAAACCGGAGAAGCCGGAGATAGCAGCAATAAATCTGTTGCTTTCGTGAATGTCCAGAAAGAGGAAACCGTGAATGTAGTGAATGTAACGGTTCAAAAGCAATGGGCAAGCTATGTGGACGCAAACGAATACTATACCTATTGTGTGACTGTTCAGTTGTTCAAAAAGAGTATAGAAGACGAGGCTGCTAAATGGGAACCCGTGGGTGAAAAAAATGTTCTGAATCGAGCCGGAGCATGGAAACATACGTGGTACGAATTAGACAAGGACTATATCTATTCTGTCAAGGAGACGGAAGTATATTACTTTGATGGCTCCGGAACTAGAAAAGACGTGTCACCACAGAGCTTTACCACGGAGTACTCGACTGACGGGAAAACATGGCAGAAAACATCCGATGGAGCAGCCTTCCGACCCAATGACAGTGCAGAATCCGGGATCATTCAAATCCGGAACACGAAAAAGTACTATCCGATGCCCGAAACCGGCGGCACCGGCACCGCGATCTTTGTGACCCTGGGCGCCCTGGCTGTCATCTGCGCAGGCGTATTCCTGGTGACCAACAAGAGAATGAGCAAGGAATCCTTCTAATCCTGCATCCCTGACACACTGCACCGCCATAGGAGGGCGGAGGTTCGCCTCCGCCCTCCCGATGGCATATCCTTTTCCAAGGCGGACGCATCCGAATACACCCTACACCGCCTGTTGCAGGCGGCCGGACAGCCGTGTGTTCCGCTTCGTGCGCCCTGGAACGCAACAGGAGATGAATCCGTGAGAAAGCGAAAAGTAATCACCTTAATACTGCTGGGCGTTTTCCTGGCGGGCCTCTCTCTCTTGCTGTATCCGTCCGTCAGCAGCTACTGGAACTCCATCACACAATCCAAGGCCATCGTGGACTATGACACCATTGTCAAGAGTCTGTCGCCTAAGGACAATACCGCCTATTTTGAGCGGGCGGAGGAATACAACAGTGAACTGAAGGCGCTGTCATTCCCGCTGACGGAATACCAGCAGATCAGCGGATACGATGATTGCCTCAATGCCGCCGGCAATGGCATCATCGGCTATATAGATATCGACAAGATCCAGGTGAAGCTGCCCATCTATCACGGCACGGACCCCTCTATACTGAACCATGCCTGCGGACACATTCAGGGCAGCAGCTTTCCTATTGCAGGAAAGGGTACCCATGCGGCTATCTCGGCACACCGGGGCCTGCCCAGCGCAAAGCTGTTCTCGGATCTGGACAAGCTGGAGGTGGGCGACACCTTCCGGATCACGGTGCTGGACAAGACCTTTATTTATGAGGTGGATCAGATTAAAACCGTCCTTCCGGACGATGTGAGCGACCTGCTCATCGACGAGGAGAAGGAACTCTGCACCCTGGTCACCTGCACGCCCTATGGCATCAATTCCCATCGGCTACTGGTGCGCGGCCACAGGATCGAATCTGAGGATATGCGCTCCTTTGGGGCTATATCGGATGCGTATATCATCGATCGGCTGATCGTTACACCGGTGGTGGCAATGCCCATCATCCTGCTGCTCATTCTGTACGTCTGCTTTAAGCCTGCAAAGCGGAAGCTTCCCATCAATGACGAGGGAGAACTGATATGAAAAGAATAAGCTACCGGATCGCAAACTTAATGCTGATTGCTGTGCTGCTCCTGTCGGGAGCAGCGACCGCCCATGCCGCCTCCACCACGGAGGCCAGTGATAAGGTGCAGCTGCGCAGTGATTGCACTCTGGACGTGACCTATTCCTCCGAGGGAATGGTCTTTGCCGGGCAAGACATCAAGCTCTGGCACATTGCGGATATTAACGAGGATGCGCAGTATGCTTTGGCCGGGAGTTTCCGGTCGTACCCCATCCAGGTCTCCGGCACCTCCTCTCAGAGCGAGTGGGATGAAATGACCACCACTCTGAACTCCTATATTCTCGCCGATGGCATCGCGGCTGACCAAACTGCCAAAACCGATGCGAGGGGCAAGGTCGTCTTTGATAATCTTACTGCTGGCATATACCTGGTTTCCTCAGTTCGCACAGAGCAGGATGGCAAATACTATGTGTTTGAATCCTTCCTGGCGGCCGTGCCAGGGGTGGACAGTGAGGGGCAGTGGGTGTATTCCGTCTCCGCAAGGCCAAAAATGAGTGTACACACACCAGCCAAGGGCGAGGTCACCTATAAAGCGGTGAAGGCCTGGAGGGATGGCGGCCAGGATCGCCCGGTCAGCGTCTCTGTGGAGGTTCGCAGGGACGGACAGCTGCAGCAGTCCGTGACTCTCAGCGCTAAAAACAACTGGATGTACACATGGAAGGCCGTTGATGATGGCAGCGTATGGACCGTGAACGAAGTGAATGTGCCAGAGGGTTATACGGTGGGCATTCAGCGCAGCGGCGATACCTTCAGCATTACCAATACCAAGCTGGAGACGCCTGCAGGAAATTATCCGCAGACCGGCGACACAACAAATGTGACCCCGTATGTGCTCTTGATGGCTGCATCCGGGTTGGCGCTGCTGGTGATGGGCATCGTGTTGAGGAAGAAGTCCCATGCGAAGTAAAGGGCTTTCCATCCTACTTGTTACGCTGGGCGTTTTGCTGCTGGCCGCTGCGGCGATAGTATTCGTCGTGCGACAGGCGCAGGATAAGCAAAGGGCAGCCGACATTCCCTCTCTGATTGAAAAATCCGAAGCAGCTCTGCCGGAGCGATCAGCGGGTGTTATCGAAAATCGCGCTGACAGCGCCATGGCTGCCGTGGAGATCGACGGAATTGATGTAATTGGCCTGCTGGAGCTCCCGGGCCGAGGCATTAAGCTGCCAGTAAGCGCAGAATGGGACAGCTCCGAGCAGAGCTTTCGTCCAGCCAGGTTTATGGGCAGCGTGTATGACGGTACACTGATCGTGGGAGGACGCAGTGAGGATGGCAATTTCGATTTTATCGATCAGCTGGACGCCGGGGAGGAGCTTACCTTCACCGACATGATCGGAAGGGTATTCCGGTATACGGTGCGTAAAATTTGCCACGCTGATAATGCCAGAGCCGAAACCTTGGCTGACTCAGAGAGCGCGCTTACCCTGTTTGTGAAAAAAAATGGAGCTTTTCTCATCGTCCGATGTGCAGCGGCATAGTGTTCTCCTCAATAGGAGGTGCAGAACAGCCCCTGTAGACAATGGCAAGCTGCGTCGTCCCACGCGATGCCGCTATGATTCATTATTTAATTTTTTGTATATAACCCATGAAGGGCCACCGCTGCAGATGGCTGCCCTACCCGGAGGTCGATGGCAAGGTGCGGCGCACCTGATACCCGGCAAAACAAAGCTGAAATATCTGTAACTCTGTATCCTCTGCTTAATGCACAATAAAACGGCTCAAATCCTGATTTGGATTTGAGCCGTTTGTCGTTACTGCTCGGATTCTTCGACCTTGTCGATGGTCCAGGTGGCGCCGAGGCCGCCGGTGGTGTTGCGGCGGATGCGCACGGTCACTTCGTGGCGCTCGCCGGCCTGCGTGTAGCGCAGCGGGAAGCTAGCGCGGTTGCGTGCGGCATCGATGGCGCCGCGCTCGCGGGCGATCCAGTAGTACTCGCCGACGATGCCGAGTGTGTCGGCGCCGTAGGGGAGATAGGTCGACAGCTGGTGCAGAAGCGGGCCGGGGCAGAAGACTTCGGTTGCGAAATCGACGGGGAAGTCCTCAGGGATGGTCGGCGCTGCGGGTTCGGGAGCTGGTGCCGCAACGGGGGCCGAAGTCGGTGCAGGAGCGGGAGCCTGGTCGCAAACGGTTGCGGGCACGGGTTTGGTGGTGGGTGCGGGCTCAGTCGTTGCTTCCGGCTTGGCTACGGAATCTTCGGATTCCACGGTAGCAGGCGTGTCTGCAACTGCGGTTTCAACCTCAGATTGCGTCGTGCTCTCGTTCTCGACGCTCGGTTTTGCCTCGACGGGCGTGGATGCCATAGTGGTGATGCCGGCGTTGGCGTTCTCGGGGTCGTAGACCACGGTGAGCGAGATAGCGGGCTGTGGCGCTTCGGGCTCCGGTGTTGCTGCGGAGGTGTCCTGCTCAACGGGCTCGTCGGGCTGACCATCCTCGGCAGCGTCGCCAAAGATGTCACTGTTTTGGAACACAGGCGTTTCGGGCTGGTCGGCTGGCTCTTCGATTGCCGATTCGGGAGCCTCGCCGGCTTCCGCGATGGCTTCCTGCTCGGACGTAACTTCGGAATCGGTCGTGGCGGCAATTTCGGTTTCGGCTTCTGCTGTTACCTCAATAGCGACTTCGATCTCTGTCTCGGGCTCGGGTTCCGGCACGGCTTCAACCATGGTTTCTGGCTCGGGACGCTTGACGTGCTTGGGGCGCACAGCCTTCAGGTCCTTTTCGCCGCGCTTTTTCTTCTTGTAGGACTGTTTGGCGCCCTTGGTAGCCTTGGGCTTGTCATCGCCCTTGGCAAGGGCGGCGTCCCAGGCCGCGTTGGCGATGACGGTGGCATACAGACGGCCACCCTTAAAGACGGTCAGCTTAATGCAGTCGTCGAGCTCCTCGAGCAATTCGCGCGTGGACTCAAAACCCAGGTCGTAGGCGGCCATATCGCCGGCGGCGAGCGCTTCCTCGACCTGCGTCATAAACGTTTGCTTACCGCATCCAATTGCGTCGCGCAGCAGGCGATACAGATAGATGTGGTTGCCCAGCGAAAGCGTGGGCTTAACTATTGTCTTGCTCATGGCAAATCTCCTCTTTACATACGAAAGCATCTTACCATCGCACAGGGCCTGCCATGACGGCACCCAAGGCAAACGGGCGCGAACCGTTACCGATTCGCGCCCGTTATGAAGGTCGTCTATCTGTGGGGTGGGGCGCCTAGTTGCCCGATGCCGTGCCCTGGCTTGCGCTGTCAGATGTTGTGCCAGATGCGGTGCCGTTTGAGCTGCTGGTGTTGCTGCTGTCGGCTGTGCCCGCCCCCGATGCGTTGCCGCCCGTCTGATCGCCCGTGCTCGGCTGCGAGCCGTCGGTCGTCTGGCTTGAGTCAGTCGTGCCGGACTGCGTGCCGCTACTGGCCGTAGAGGAATCGGCGTTCTGCGATTGGTTTTGAGTGTTTGAGGACGAATCGGCAGAGGTGGAACTGTCTTGCGTGTCGTCCGTTTGTGCATGCTGATCCTGCGACTGCGCGTTGCCATTTGCATCGCTTTCGGTCGTGCGCGATGACAGAATCGGGTCGGGGCGTGCGCCCAAACCCTCGCCGGCAGTGGTGATGAGGATGGCACCGGCGCAGGCAATGACCGCGACGATCGCAATAGCGACCGAGAAGACGATGACCTTCTTTTGCGTCTGGCTGCGCTCTGCCGCGGCCTTGGCGCGTAGGCTGTTGGGGGCGACGCGGGCCGTGGTCGCGCGTCCCGCAATCTGGCGCATCTCCTGCGTGGTCGCGGCGCCGCCGAGGTGCTCGTTGACATTGGGCTCAACGGGCTCGTAGGTGCCGGCGGGGTAGTCGACGGCAGCGTGCGTTCCTTTGATAGCCTCGGCGCTGGCGGAGATAAAGTGGCGATAGACCTGCGAAGACACGACGGTGATGACCGAGCTCACGGCGGCACCGATCACCGAGCCGGCGATGCCAATCTTGGAGGCAAGTGCAACGCTTGTGGCCGCAGCTGCGGCACCGGCGATGATCTGGGGAATGGAAATGTCATCGAACAGGCCTTTTTTGGGCGCGATGGCCATGGTCTGGCCGATGGAGTGGTTCTCGTGAACGCCGTTGTTGAGTGCGGCGGGAGTCATGACGCGCGTGCGCGGCGCATCGGTGTACTTGGTCGTCATACGGGGTCCTCCCGGTGTAAATCTGCTTCGTTTCATGCAGCCATCAGGGTACCCATTCAATGTGAAACGCATATGTCGTTTGTCAGATACCATCAAGTTATCAAGGGCGCTCGCCGTTTTTGGCGTGAGTGCTTGATGCTAAACTGGATAAACGATTGCGAGGTGGTTGCCGTGATGTATCCGTATATGACATTCGAAGACGGCACTGAGGTCGTCCATTCTGACCTGATTGTCGATGGCGACATCGAAAAGGTTATTGTGCATTTTGAGCGACCGACGGCAGAGGGCTTCGACTCCGCTCGCTGCGAGCTGCCTTCTTACAATTGGACCATGTGGGAGGGGCGCTTTACAGACGAGGAAAAGCGAGGCTTCGAGACTTTTCTGAGCAACAATGCCCATCTTCTATATCGGTATGCCGCAAGCGGAGGAGCTAAGGTTGCCTAGCCTATTTCTTATTGGCGGCTATCGCGTCTTCTTTTGGTCCAACGAGGCGGGCGAACCAATCCATGTCCATGTTTGCAAGGGAGCGCCTTCAGATAGCTCGGCTAAAATCTGGTTGACTCGCAGGGGCGGCTGTATCGTTGCCAATAACAAGGCGAAGATTCCTCGGGGTACTCTTGATGACCTTTGTGAAATTATTGCCGCTCAGCATGAATTGATTTGCTCTAAATGGAAGGCATTTTTCCTCGTGGACGAGATTTCGTTCTACTGCTGAAACGCCGCTTCGCTTTTTAGTCTTTAACGTGAGCCCGTCTCCATCTGCGCTGATTGAGCTTGACAGTACAATGGAGGCGGATTATATCGCCGCTACTCGTCGCGGCTAAACGGATGTGTTGGAGCTCGCATGAACGATTTTCTAAACGGTCAAGTTGAGAGTGATGGCTTTTTGCGTGTGGCGGCGGCTTCGCCGCGGATTCGTGTGGCCGATGTTGAGGGTAATGCCGAGGTTGCGCTGGCAGCCATTCGCGACGCTGCCGAGCGCGGTGTTCGAGCGCTGGTGCTGCCCGAGCTGAACCTGACCGGCTATACCGCGGCTGACCTGTTCCATAACCGCACGCTGCTGCATGCCTGCGAGGCGGCGCTTGTGCGCATCCTCGATGAGACTCGCGAGCTGCCGATTGTCTTTACTATCGGTCTTCCCGTTGCGGTGGCCGAGAACATCTACAACTGCGCCGCCGTGTGCTGCGCGGGCGAGCTGTTGGGCCTGACGGCCAAGAAGTATCTGCCCAATTATGGCGAGTTCTATGAGCGCCGCTGGTTTGCTCCGACACCTGCCGATCCCATGTGGATTGAATTTGCCGGCCAGGGTCCGGTGCCGCTTGGCTCGGGGCTTATCTACCGTTGCTGTGACGAGGGTGCCGAGGACATAGTGCTTGGCGTTGAGGTTTGCGAGGACCTGTGGGTGCCGGCGCCCCCTTCGACCGAGATGGCGCTTGCCGGCGCTACGATGATTCTCAACCCGTCCGCCTCGGACGAAATTATCGGCAAAGCCGACTATCGCCGCAGCCTCATCTCTAACCAGAGCGCTCGCTTGTACTGCGCCTATGCCTACGCGGACGCGAGCGAGGGCGAGTCCACGACCGATATGGTCTTTGCGGGGGAGAACCTCGTCTACGAAAACGGCTCGAAGCTCGCCGCGACCAAGCTGCTCACCTGCGACATGGCGGTGGCCGACGTTGACCTTGATCGTCTGGTGGCCGAGCGTCGCCGCTCGACGACGTGGACGCGCCCGGACGACGCGCCGGAGGCCACGACCGTTGAGTTTTCGTTTGAGGGCACGCTTGCGGAAGAACCCGCCCTGCGCGATGCCTGCGACATCGACCGCGTCTTCCCGCGCGCGCCCTTTGTGCCGGCGGACCACGGTGACCTGGCCGAGCGCTGCGAGACCATCCTCGACCTGCAGACCGCGGGCCTCAAGACCCGCCTTGCCCACACGGGCACCAAGGCGGCCGTCATCGGCCTTTCGGGCGGCCTCGATTCCACGCTGGCGCTGCTCGTGACCGTGCGCGCGTTCGACGCCCTGGGCCTGCCGCGTACGGGCATTACGGCCGTCTCCATGCCGGGCTTTGGAACGACGCATCGTACCAAGTCCAATGCCGAGTCGCTCGCCCGCGATCTGGGCGTGAGCTTCCGCGAGGTCTCGATCCACGCGGCCGTGGAGCAGCACTTCAAGGACATCGAGCACGACCCGACGGTCCAGGACGTGACCTATGAGAACAGCCAGGCGCGCGAGCGCACGCAGATTCTCATGGACCTTGCCAACCAAGCCGGCGGCTTTGTCATTGGCACGGGTGACCTGTCTGAGCTGGCGCTCGGTTGGGCCACCTACAACGGTGACCATATGAGTATGTATGCCGTCAACGCGAGCGTGCCCAAGACGCTCGTGCGCCATCTGGTGCGCTACGCGGCCGATGTCTTTGGCGGCCGCATCGCCGAGACGTTGCTCGACATTCTCGATACGCCGGTGTCGCCCGAGCTTTTGCCGCCGACGGGCGATGGTGAGATCGCTCAGAAAACCGAGGATCTGGTGGGTCCGTACGAGCTGCACGACTATTTCCTCTATTACCTGCTGCGCTTTGGCTTTGAGCCGGGCAAGATCTACCGCATGGCGCTCAAGAGCTTTGAAGGCGTCTACGACGAGGCCACCATCCACACGTGGCTGCGTACGTTCTATCGTCGCTTCTTCGCCCAGCAGTTTAAGCGCAGCTGCCTGCCCGACGGTCCCAAGGTGGGTTCGGTCACGCTCAGCCCGCGCGGCGATTGGCGCATGCCGAGCGACGCCAGCTCGCGTCTGTGGCTCGCACAGATTGACGCGCTGCGCCCGATTGACTAAGGTTGGCTAAATTGAACCAAAACAGGGGATGCAAGCGTTACACTTTTGCAATCTGATGGCCCGTATCGCGCGGCGCTCTTGTCGGAGCGCCGCGTTTTTTGTATCGAAAGGTGGCACCATGCAGGCATCGCAGCGTCTCGACCGCTTTGGCGCGGAGGTTTTTGCCTCGCTCAACAACAAGCTTCTTGCGCTTAAAGCCCAGGGCAAGACCATTTACAACATGAGTGTGGGCACGCCCGACTTTAAGCCGTACGACCACGTGGTCGAGGCTCTGACCCAGGCCGCCCAGGACCCCGAGATGTGGAAGTACGCCCTGCGCGACCTGCCCGAGCTCAAGCAGGCCGTGTGCGATTATTACGAGCGCCGTTTTGGGGTTTCGGGTATTACGCCGTCCATGGTGCAGTCGTGCAACGGCACGCAGGAGGGCGTGGGTCACTTGGGCCTGGCGCTGCTCGACTCGGGCGATACCATCTTGGTGCCCGATCCGTGCTATCCGGTCTTTGAGGCGGGCGCCAAGATCGCCGACGCTAAGCTCGAGTACTACCCGCTGGTCGCCGAGCACAACTACCTGCCCTATGTGGCAGGCATCGACCCCGAGGTCGCCGACCGCGCCAAGTACATGATCGTGTCGCTGCCCGCCAACCCGGTGGGTTCGGTGGGCACGCCCGAGGTCTACGAGGAGATTATCGCCTTCGCCCGCGAGCACGACCTGCTGATCGTCCACGACAACGCCTATTCGGATATCGTGTTCGACGGCGAGCCGGGCGGCAGTTTCTTGCAGTATCCCGGTGCGCTCGAGGTGGGTGTGGAGTTCTTCTCGCTCTCCAAGTCGTTTAACGTCACCGGTGCCCGCATCGGCTTTTTGGTCGGTCGCGAGGACGTGGTCTCGGCCTTTGCCAAGCTGCGCAGCCAGATCGACTTTGGCATGTTCTTCCCGATTCAGAAGGCCGCCATCGCCTGCCTGAACGGTCCGCGCGATGAGGTCGAGGCGCAGCGCCTGAAGTACCAGGAGCGTCGCGATGCCCTGTGCGATGGTCTTGAGGGCCTGGGCTGGGAGCGCCCCAACGCGCATGGCTCCATGTTCGTGTGGGCCAAGCTCCCCGGCGGCCGCACCGACTCGATGGCGTTTTGCGAGGAGCTCATGGAGAAGGCCGGTGTCGTCGTGACGCCGGGTGCGAGCTTTGGTCCTTCGGGCGAGGGGCACGTGCGTATGGCGCTGGTGCTGCCGCCCGACCAGATTGCGCTGGCAGTCGAGGCTATTCGCGAAGCGGGCCTGTATTAGGAATTCGTTTTTGTGAGTCAATAGCTCGAAACCGATTTCGTGCAGTTATTATACGAATTCTGCAAACAATTTCGGTAAACGGTCGATATTTGGCTGCAATAGGAGCATAATCAAAGTCCCGATTGGATGTATTGGGATTACGGCAAGCCGCTCGGGTCGCCCTGGGCGGTTTGTTTGTGGAGAGAGATGGGAGTTTGTAATGGTTAACGAGAAGAAGGTCGCTATTGTCGGCTGCGGTTTCGTCGGTTCGTCCTCGGCGTTCGCACTGATGCAGAGCGGTCTGTTCTCCGAGATGGTCCTCATCGACGTGGACAAGAACCGCGCCGAGGGCGAGGCCCTGGATATTGCGCACGGCATGACGTTTGCCGAGCCGATGAAGATCTACGCCGGCGATTACTCTGATGTCGCCGACGCCGCTATGATCGTCGTCACCGCTGGCGCTGCCCAGAAGCCCGGTGAGACCCGCCTGGACCTGGTCAACAAGAACGTCAACATCTTTAAGTCCATCATCCCCGAGATTAAGAAGTCCGGCTTTGACGGCATTCTGCTGATCGTCTCCAACCCGGTCGACGTTCTGACCTATGCCGCTATCAAGATGTCCGGCCTGCCCGAGGGCCACGTCATCGGTTCCGGCACCGTGCTCGACACCGGTCGTCTGCAGCAGATGCTCGGCGCCCACGTCGAGGTCGATCCGCGCGATGTCCAGGCCTACGTCATGGGCGAGCACGGCGACTCCGAGTTCGTCGCTTGGTCCAGCGCCCAGGTTGCCGGCGTGCCGCTGAGCACCTTCTGCGAGCTTCACGGCCATCTGGAGCACGAGGCTGCCGAGAAGCGTATCGCCGAGGACGTCAAGAACTCCGCCTACACCATCATCGAGAAGAAGCACGCCACCTACTACGGCGTCGCTATGGCCGTTAAGCGTATCTGCACTGCCGTCATGCGTGACGAGCAGACTGTTCTTCCCGTCTCCTCGCTCATGGTGGGCGAGTATGGCCTGTCCGATCTGGCCATCTCCATGCCGACCGTCGTCGGTCGCGACGGCGTTGTCTGCCGCGTTCCCGTGCCGCTGAACGAGTCCGAGCAGGGCGAGCTCACCGCTTCTGCCAAGGCCCTCAAGGACATCATCGACAGCGTCGATTTCTCCTGCTAAATCAAGCTCTTTTGGACAACAGGCTACAATGAAAGGCGTCCGGGCCCCACGGCCCGGGCGCCTTTTTTGGTGCATTGGGGTCAGGTTACTTTGCACCAGTGTTGATGGGGAGAGGCATGTCGGATTCGCCTAACTTTTTGACGTATGCCCAGACGGCGTTCGATTCGTTTGAGGAGCGGTCGTTCTGCGCGGTGGACAGCCTGGTGTTTGCATGGCTGTCGTATTTGCGCTTGCCGGGTGATATGCCGGAGCTTGCCGGCTGGCAGGGGCTGGACGTGCGCGAGCTGCTGCGTGCCGAGTGCTACCAGGACATGATTGGCGACCTGTGGGATCCGGAGGAGAGTCGCGCCTTGCTGGAGGCTGTTGCGGCAAGTCCTCGCTACCGCGGCCTGCGCGTTTGCGGCTATCGTGCCGTGAACGACGTGACGGCGACGGAGCAGTTCGCAGCCATGACGTTCCGCTTTCCGGCAGGATTTAGCTACCTTTCCTTCCGTGGGACCGACAGTACGATCGTGGGCTGGAAAGAGGATTTTAACATGGCGTTCCGGTGCCCCGTGCCCTCCCAGGAATCTGCGGCGCGTTATGCGGACGAGGCGGCGGCCGCGATTGATGGACCGCTCTTGTGCGGAGGCCATTCCAAAGGCGGAAACTTGGCGGTGTATGGCGCGGCGATGTGCTCTGACGCTGCTGGCGACCGGATCGAGCGGGCCTTCTCCCATGATGGCCCCGGCTTTGTCGAGGAGTTCCTGAGCGGTGACGCCTTTGCGGGCCTGTCCGGTCGCATCGACAAGACGCTGCCCCAGTCGTCGATCTTTGGCATGATGTTCGAGACGCAGGAGGATTACGCCATTGTCGAGAGCACCGAATTCAGCCTGCTGCAACACAATCCCTTTAGCTGGGTCGTTGACGGCTGCGACTTTGTGTATTGCGAGCGCCTGTCTGCCGGCGCGCGATACGTCGATAGCTCTATTCGCGAGATGCTGCTCGCAGTGGGACCTGCCGAGCGTGAGCGCTTTATAGATGCACTGTTCTCCGTGTTTGAGGCCACGGGCGCCGAACGGTTTGCGGATATCGCGGGGAATCTACGTGAGAGCCTGCCGGTGATGCTCCAGACGGCTCAGGGCTTTGATAAGGATACTCGCCGTTTTATTTCGCAGACTATCGCAGCGATCCTTAAGTGTGCGCTGCTGCCCAAGCGCCCCGAGCTTGATGTTCCTGCTGCCGGTAAGAGCCTGGCAGAGCAGCTTGAGGCGTGGCAGTCCGAGCTCCTGCACTAGCCATTGGTGCAAAGGGGTCAGGTCTGTCTGCACCATGTTGGTGCAAAGTAACCTGACCCCAATGCACCAATCTTCGATGCGCGTGGGGCGGGCTCGACCGCTATACTGATTCGTGCTGAAATCGATTTAGAACGGAATGCCGTATATGAAAATCAATCACGCAATCCTGCATATCCTTGACTTTGACTCGGCTGTCAACGTCATGAGCCAGCGCGAGCTCGATATCGAGAGCCGTACTGTGCGCAATTTTGTGACTACGCACCTGCGCCGCGCTCGCACGTCTGCCGATAACAAGCGTGCCACGTTTGCCGAGAACTCCGCATTCGGCGGCGAGCTCAAGGGCTATTTCTTTGGCGAGCGCGAGTTCATAGACCTGTCGCAGCAGATTGCGGAGTTCATCTCCTCGGAGCTTACCAAGGCAGAGAAGGCCGAGTCCACCGACGTGCTTGTAGCGGACTTTGACGATGACGAGGACGCTCGCTGGTTTGCCGTTATGCTGTTGGGTTCCAAGCAGGCCTTTATGCATGAGGTGGGTCGCGAGGAGGGCGAGGTGCGCAACGATATCGCGCGCCATTACGCCATCCTGCCGAACCCTTCGCAAAAGGTGCCGAGCTACGCCATCGTGCGCGCGAGCACTATGGAGATCGGCTATGTGGACAAGAAGCGCAAGATCGCCGGCGAGGACCGCATGCTCATCCCTGACGGCCTGCTGCAGTGCGATACGGGCGTGTCGGGCAAGGAGGTTATCGACACCGTGACGCGTGTGGTCGAGGAGGTTGCCGAGGAGCACGGCGCCAACACGGCCGTGGCGCTCGCCAAGGTCAAGGCCGCTGTTGCCGAGAAGGTCGAAGACGACGAGGAGCTGCCGCCTTGGGATATCGTTGACGAGGTCTTTGAGGACGAGCCGGTCATCAAAGAGAGCGTGCGTGCGGCGCTGACCGAGGAGAAGGTGCCCGAGCGCGTGCCCGTGGAGCGTAAGCAGGTTGAGCGTGCGGCCGTGCGCAACCATAAGATTCGTACCGATACGGGCATCGAGATCAGCTTCCCGGCCGAGATGGGCTCGAACTCCGAGTACATCGAGTTCGTCAACGAGCCCAACGGCCTCATCTCCATCGAGCTCAAGAACATTGGAAGTATTGAGAATCGATAGGGCAATAGTTTCTTCCGAAGAGAAATATGGATTATATTTTGAAGTATACTTTGAAATATAATCCAGATTATTTTTTGGAGGTACAAATGTCCCCACTTGTTCTGGAAAAGCCGGTGTTTACAAAAGATCAGGTAGTTTCTGCTACCGAAGCGAGCAAGTCCTTATCTGCCGTTCGCAAGCGTGCTAAGCGCGCGCCGCAGTTTATCGCCGATCATAACGACATCGATACCGTGATTATCGACTACGCCGCCTATGAGGAAATGTACGGCGCCCTACAGTACCTTCGCGAACTTGAGCTTGATCGCATCGCGGCGGATCGAATCAAAAATGGACCGCACGAGTTTGTTCCGTTTGAGGATGCTCTGACTCCAGAGGAACTCAAGGAGTTCGAATCGATGGATCCTGATGCGATTTCCGACGAGGATCTTTTCGAATGAGCGGGCACTTTGTTGTCGGCTTTTTGAACCGAGACGTCGAGAAGGAATATCAAAAACTCGATGGATCTCAGCGAAGGCTCGTCCGTATTGCAGTCGCAAAATTAAAGACGCGTGCCGATGAAATCGGAACGCCGCTTCACGGTGTGCTTGCCGGCTGCAAAAAGATTAAATGGCGAAAAGCAGGACTCCGAATGGTATTTCGAATTCGAGAGGACGGAACGGTTGAGATTGCCGAGATCGTTGCAATAGGTCGGCGCGACCGTTCCGAAGTCTACAAGACGGCCGCAGAGCGCCTGTCAAAGCGACCAGCCATGGTCGAATACGACGGAACTCTGAGATAAAGAAAGGCCGAAGCCCCAAATTGGGCTTCGGCCTTCTTGCTTGGAATCGAATTGCACTGCAGACTGACGCGTCTCTACAGCTGACGCAAGCCTTCCTCGAGGCCGGTCTTGCTGTCGGTCTGGGCGTCGCGCATCTTGATGACGCGGGCGGGAACGCCGGCCACGACGGCACCGGCGGGGACGTCCGCGACGCATACGGCACCGGCTGCCACGACGGCGCCCTTGCCCACGCGCACGCCCTCCAGGACCACGGCGTTGGCGCCAATCATGACATCGTCTTCGATGATGACGGGCGTGGCGCTCGCGGGCTCAACGACGCCTGCCAGCACGGTGCCGGCGCCGATGTGGCAATTCTTGCCCACGGTGGCGCGGCCGCCTAGCACGGCACCCATATCGATCATGGAGCCCTCGCCAATGACAGAGCCGATGTTGATGATGGCGCCCATCATGATGACGGCGCGGTCGCCAATCTCGACGCGGTCGCGGATGATCGCGCCCGGCTCGATGCGGGCGTTGATGCCCTTAAGGTCGAGCATGGGAACGGCGGAGTTGCGGCAGTCGTTCTCGACGTCGTAGTAGTCGATGGAATCGGCATTGGCGTCGAGGATGGCCTTGAGCTCATCCCAGTCACCAAAGACGGTCTTGCCGCGGCGGCCGCCGTAGACGTGTGCGTCGCCCCAGGCAACCTTCATGCCGGGCTTCTCGCGCACATACAGCTTGACGGGCGTCTTCTTGGGCGCGGTGGCGATGTAGTTGATAATCTCCTGTGCATCCATCTCGGCTGCGTTGCTCATATGCTGTTTCTCCTTTACGTGGGCTTGGTTAATGATTGGTTAGGCAAACATGACCTGGTCGAAGGTGTAGAAGCCGGGGTCGCGGACGACGAGCTTCTGGGCGGCCGCCAGGGCGCCGTTGACGAAGATCTGTCGGCTCGTGGCGCGGTGCGTGAGTGTGACCTCTTCGTCCTGGCCAAAGAAACCAACCTCGTGCACGCCGGCGACGGTGCCGCCGCGCAGCGAGTGCATGCCGATTTCTTTGGGGTCGCGCGCGCCACACATGCCCTCACGGCCGTAGACGGGGTGATAGCCAGCCTCGGGCTCGGCCTCGACCACGGCGTCGAGCAGGAGCTTGGCGGTGCCACTGGGGGCGTCGACCTTTTGATTGTGGTGGGTCTCGACGATCTCGCAGTCAAAGCCGGGCAGCTCGCGTGTGGCCTGGGCGACCAGATGGCGCAGGGCGGCGATACCGATGGAGTAGTTGCCCGAGTGCATGACGCGGGCGTTCTGGCCCAGCTCGCGCAGACGGTCCATCTGCTCGGGCGTGTAGCCCGTGGTGCCGGAAACGAGCGCGGCACCCGTGCGCTCGACATAGGCGACGACGGCGTCGAAGGTCACGACGTTCGAGAAGTCGATGATCACGTCAGCCGCCGGGGCGCTCTCGAGCTCGGTCAGATCAAAGCCGATCTGGGCGACGATATCAAAGACGGGCTGACCGGCGGCATCGACAATGCCCTCGGCGGTGGTGCGGATGAGTGAGCCCATGCGGCCCGTTCCCATAATGACGGTTTTAATCAAGCAGACCAGCTCCCTTCAGAGCATCGGTAAGTGTGGCGCGCGTGTCGTCTGCCATGGGGCACAGCGGCATGCGATAGTTGGCCTCGATCATGCCCATCTGGGCGAGCGCTTCCTTAACGGGGATGGGGTTGACCTCGCTAAAGAGGGCGTTGATGAGCGGCTGGCCGGCAATCTGGATGTCGCGGGCGCGCTCCACGTCGCCGTCCAGGTAGGCGCGGCACATGTCGTGCACGAGTTGCGGCTGAACATCGGCCCACACGCTGATGGTGCCCGAGGCGCCCAGGCTCATGAGCGGTACGGTCAGCGCGTCCTCGCCCGAATACATGCGGAAGTCGTCGGACAGCAGGTGCGCAATCTTTGCGGCATAGGCGACGTTACCCGAGGCCTCCTTGATGCCCATGATGTTAGGGTGCGCGGCCAAGCGCTCAACGTTGCGCTCGCTGATACCGCAACCGCAACGGCCGGGGATGTTGTACAGGATACAGGGGATGTCCACAGCGTCGGCCACGGTCTTAAAGTGCTGGTAGATGCCCTCTTCGTTGGACTTGTTGTAGTAAGGGGTAATAAGCAGCAGGCCGTCGGCGCCCAGGCCCTGGTAGGTGAGCGACTTGGTGAGCATCGTCTGTGTGGAGTTGGAGCCCGAGCCGGCGATGACGGGGATACGGCCTGCGACCTGCTTGACCACGGCGGCGACAACGGAGTTGTCCTCGTCATCGGTCATCGTGGCGCTTTCGCCGGTGGTGCCCAAGGTGAGGATGGCGTCGGTGCCATTCTGCAGATGGAAATCAATAAGGCGCTCGAGCGCGTCAAAGTCGACGCTGCCGTCCTTTTTAAACGGCGTGACGAGGGCGACGATCGAGCCCTCGAGATTGCGGACATCCATATTCTTCTCCTTCGCTTCTGCGATCTGGATGCGTTTGTTCCATTGGGCGGCAACCGCCAGGCGCTCGTCCTGAGCACGACGGCGGGCGGCATCGGCGCGCGACTTGGCCAGCAGCTCGCGGCCGCATGGCAGCACGTCGAGCGTGGCAAAGTAGTCGCCCGGGCGCTCGGCGCGTCGAATGAGGTCGGCCGAGCCGTCGGGGCGCAGCAATACTTCGGCAGAGCGCAGACGTCCGTTGTAGTTGTAGCCCATGGAGTAGCCATGTGCGCCCGTATCGTGAATCACGAGCAGGTCGCCCATATCGATCTGCGGCAGCTCGCGGTCGATGGCGAACTTGTCATTGTTCTCGCACAGGTTGCCCGTGATGTCGTACGTGTTCGTGACAGGGGCTGCAGTTTTGTCGGGGCCGCCCGGCTGGCCCATCACCGTAACGTGGTGGTAAGCGCCATACATGGCGGGACGAATGAGGTCGACGGCACTTGCATCCACGCCGATATAGTCCTTGTAGATCTGCTTTTCGTGGATGGCCTTGGTGACCAGGCACCCGTAGGGGCCCATCATAAAGCGGCCCATCTCGGTGCAGATCGCCACATCGCCCATGCCGGCGGGAACCAGGATCTCGTCGTAGGCCGCGTGCACGCCCTCGCCGATGGCGTGGATGTCGTTGGCCTGCTGCTCGGGCAGGTAGGGGATACCCACGCCGCCGGACAGGTTAATGAAGGCGACATGTGCGCCCGTCTCGCGCTCCAAGCGCACGGCAAGCTCAAAGAGGATACGCGCGAGCTTGGGGTAGTAATCGTTGGTGACGGTGTTGCTGGCAAGGAAGGCATGGATGCCAAAATTCTCGGCGCCTTTGGCCTTGAGCGTGCGGAAGGCATCAAAGAGCTGCTCGGTGGTCATGCCGTACTTGGAATCGCCCGGGTTGTCCATAATGCCGTTGGAAAGCTGGAACAGACCGCCCGGGTTAAAGCGGCAGCTGACCGTCTTGGGGATGGGGCCCGCGACGCGCTCAAAGAACTCGATGTGGCTGATGTCGTCGAAATTGACGATGGCGCCCAGCTTATCGGCAAGCTCAAAGTCCGCCGCCGGCGTGTCGTTGGAAGAAAACATGATGTCGTGGCCGGTGATGCCCAGCGAGCGGGCGATCATGAGCTCGGTATAGCTCGAGCAGTCGCAACCGCAGCCGTATTCGTTGAGAATGGAGATAAGTGCCGGATTGGGATTGGCCTTGACGGCAAAGTACTCCTTAAACCCCGGGTTCCACGCAAAGGCGTCACGTACCTCTTGCATGTTGCGGCGGATGCCCGCCTCGTCGTATAGATGAAACGGCGTAGGGAACTGCTCGACGATATGCTCGAGCGCCTCCTTGTCCACAAACGGCCGCTTGGTCGCATATGCCTCGTTGGGGGTCAATGCCATGTCCCGTAAACCTCGCTATCCAGACGGCGCCATCGGCGCATCGAATCCGCATAGCGTGGACCCAATGTCCGGATAGCGCTCCCGCATTGCTGCAGACAGTCCTGCGGGTGTTTCCCGCAGGCCCACCAGGTCGTTCGTGCCCGAAAAACCCAGTTCGGCGGGTTTCGCCTCCCCGCGGGGTCAAAGTCTGCCGACTCGCCCGCGGCTCTTCGTGCCCGCGCCTCTATCAAGTGGTAAAGACCCTACCACGTTACACTTTACCAAACAAGAGTATTCGTATATAACGTTTAAAAAATGCAGCGTTATGCTAGAAACATGCGCGCCACAAAGCTGCGTCACAATATGCGTGAATGGACGTGTCCCACGAAAGGATCCTGTATGACCGAGCTCCAAGAACTCCGTCGCTATCGTCGCGATCTGCATCGCATTCCGGAGCTCGACTTCGATCTTCCTCAGACCATCGCCTATATCGAGGGCGTTTTGGCACCGCTTGCCTGCGAGGTGATCCATCCGTGCCCTAGTTGCGTGTGCGCTTTCTTCGATGCTGGCACGGGTGCCTCGAATGCCACGGCGATTCGCGCCGATATGGACGCCCTGCCCATCGCGGAGACGACGGGCGCCGCTTTTGCCTCGACGCATCCCGGCAAGATGCACGCGTGCGGCCACGACGGGCACATGGCTATGGCCCTCGCGGCGGCAACTTTTGTCGACCGTACGATTCGTGAGCAGCCGGGCGTTATTAAGCGCAACGTGCTTTTTGTGTTCCAGCCGGCCGAGGAAACAACGGGCGGCGCCAAAACGGTGTGCGAGAGTGGTGTGTTCGAACGCTTTGGGGTTGATCACATCTTCGGCTTTCACGTGTGGCCCGATCTGCCTGCCGGTACGCTGGCGAGCTGCCCGGGTCCGCTGCTGGCGCGCTCGAGCGAAACACATATCCACATTCATGGTACGAGCATCCATATCGCCAAGACTTACGGTGTGCCGGCCGAGGAATCGCACGATGCGGCGCTGGCGGCTGCCAAGTTTTTGGTTGCCGAGCGCGAGTTGATGGATGAGCTGGGTGCCGAAGAACCCTGTATTGGTAAGTTTGGCTTGCTGCAGGCAGGTACCGTTTGCAATGCAGTGGCGGGGGAGGCCCATGTCGCCGGCAGCTTGCGCGTGTTTACGGACAACATGTTCGACCGTGCGCGCGAGGGTGTGCGCCGCGTGCTGGACGAGGCCTGCGCCGCAACGGGCTGCACGTATGATCTCGACTTTGCCGAGGGCTATCCGCCAGTCGATAACGACCCCGAGCTGTTTGCCAGCGTCGCGCCTGCCTTGCCCGAGCTGCAACTGGTGGATGAGCCGCTGCTCATTGCCGAGGATTTCGCGTTCTACCAGCGCCATCTGCCGGGCGTGTTCTTCTTATTGGGCACGGGCGTGCCTGCCGGCCAAGACAATCCGAGTGACACCGAGGGCTGCCCCGCCTATGCCGCCAGCGCACTGCATACCGATACCATGCTCTTTGACGAGGAGATCCTGCTCAAAGGCCTCGATGTCTACAAACGATTGCTTTCGCTTGCCTAATGGGCAAAGAAGTAATTGCCTAGAAAATACGAACAGATGTACGATATAATGAAGATGTAAGTCTATAGAAACGTTTGACGTTATTAACGTAAGGCGATACTATGATTGCATCCTATAAAGATGAAGATACCGAACGCTTTGCCATGGGTGTGCGGGTCAGGAAGTTCATTCCTTTTGAGCGGGTCGCATTGAGGAAGATCCGCCAACTGCAGGTCTGCGCTTCGCTTGATGATCTTCGCATTCCGCCAGGCAACCGCCTTGAAGTATTGAAGGGCGACCGTGCCGGTCAATACAGTATTCGCGTCAACGAACGCTATCGGGTCTGCTTTGAGTGGAGACAGGGGATGGCTTGGAATGTCGAAATCGTCGATTATCATAAATGAGGAGGCTGCGGCTGATTTACTGTCACCGGTGACTCCTGGTGAGCTTCTCAAAGAGGAGTTTCTTGTTCCCATGGGTATTTCTCAATATCGCCTTGCTAAGGAGACCGGGATTCCGGCTCAGCGTATCGGGCAGATTATTTTGGGGAGGCGCCGTGTGACGGCCGACACTGACCTCCGTCTTTGCCGTTATTTTGGCCTGACGGATGGTTATTGGCTGCGCGCTCAGGTGGCGTTTGACCTTGAGGCCGAGAAAAGGCGGATTAAACCTGAGCTCGACAAGATTGTTCCTGTCCAGCAGGCCATCGCATTGTAGAGCCCAAAGACGCTGAGAATGGAGTGGCGATGAAGCGACGTCGGCAATCCGGCGTATATAGTCCGGGTGGTTGCGGGTGTGGTTTGCTACTGCTTCCGGTTGTTGTGCTAAGCATTGGCATGATGTTTGCGCTTGCCGGTTTGGCTGCGGCGGCGCTCGTGTTGCTGATTGTCGCCATTGGCGTGACAATCTGGCTCTACCGCTCCCGCGAGCAGCGACGTGACAATGGTAAGTCCAATGTTGGATGGATCATCTTTTTGGTCATCGCCTACCTGTTGAGCATCAGCTATCTTGTGTTCTTTGTTTTGCTGATGGTCAGCACTTTTACCGGTGAATCTGTCACGGTGGGGTAAGCGTGCGTATTCCAAGCGTCGGATTTGCGGTTTGACTTTCATTTGAATGTTCGTACAATGGCCGTGGTCGAATCTAGAGACATCTTCGGCCGCGTGTCCTGCGCGCAGGGCATTTCCGAGTTTTGGAAAGAAAAAAGTATGCAAGAGAATAGGATCGATGCATTTGAGCGCAAGCTCGATGCCGGGCTCGTGCTATCCATCGTAGCGACGGGCATCATGTCATTTTCGGGCGTGTGCGTAGAGACGGCGATGAACGTCACGTTTCCAACGCTGATGCGCGAATTTGGGGTCAATACCGCAACTGTTCAGTGGCTCACCACGGCATATCTGCTGGTGCTTGCCGCCGTTGTCCCCGTATCGGGTTTCTTGAACCGGCGGTTTAAAACCAAGCACGTCTTTTGTTTCGCCATGGCGTTCTATATCGCGGGCATCGTGTGCGGTATGACGGCCCGGGTTTTTCCGGCATTATTGCTGGGACGTGTGCTCGAGGGAATCGGCACGGGCGTCGCGCTGCCACTCATGTTCAATATCATTACCGAGCAGGCGCCCCAGGAGCGCCTGGGCCTTATGATGGGCATCGGTTCATTGGTCACGGCCGTGGCACCTGCTGTGGGCCCGTCGGTGGGCGGATGGCTTTCCGAGACGTTTGGCTGGCGTGCGATATTCGCCGCGCTGCTTCCCCTGTTGCTCGTGGCGTTTGTGCTGGGTATCTCTTCCATTCGCCAAAGCCATAAGGTTTCCCGTGAGTCGTTCGATGTTCCGGGATGGCTGTGTCTTGCCGCGTCGTTTGCGTGTTTGGTGCTTGCTGTCGATGAGGGGGCAAATCTTGGCTGGACGAGTCCGGTAATCATCGTTCTGTTTGTCGCGTTTGTCATCCTGCTGGCGCTCTTTGTTCGTAGAGAGCGTTCGTGCGATGTCCCTCTGATCAATCTGGATATTTTTGGCCGACAGGGTTATGTGTTTGGATTGGGCGTCGCGGTGTCGCTGCAGTTTACCGTTTTGGGCTTTTCGTTCCTGCTTCCCTCCTTTGCCCAGCTCGTTTTGGATGTTGGCCAGACTGAGGCCGGCTCGATTCTTCTGTGGGGCTGTTTGGTCGGCGCCGTTCTGGCCCCGTTTTCGGGTCAGCTTCTTGATCGATTTGGTGCTCGGCTTCCCATTATGCTCGGTGTTGGCCTTTCGTTGCTTGCGGCCTGTCTGTATGCAGCCACGATCTTGCGTCTCTCGACGATGCAGCTGGCGTTGGTATATGCGGTGTTTGCCTCCGGACAAGGCCTCATGTACGGCAACAACATGACGTGTGCGTTGCGCTTTTTGCCCGTCGAGGTCAAGCCGGACGGCAACGCCATGTTTACGACTCTGCAGCAGCTCTCGGGCGCCATCGGTACCAGTGTGATTGCCGCCGTGGTAAATGCAGCTCAGGCTGGTGTTGCCGATTCGGCCATGGCACAGGCGACCGCGGCCGGTGCACAGTCGGCGACGCTGGTGCTTGTCTGTGCGATGGCGCTCTCGTTTGTCTTTGCGCTGCTCGAGACCAGTCGAGCCCGTCGCTAGCCCTTGCGCTGTTCGGCGATTTCATTTGCAGCCTTAGCTCTCAGCTAATGAATTGAAGCTCAATCCTTCCTACGATGTGCTGTGTGCCGGCGCGGTGGCCGGATCGTAGGAAGGATGCAGTATGGCAAAAGAAGGAAAGAAGCCGATCGGAAAGATCGTCCTGGGCATAATCGTGGTGCTTGTCATTGTCGGCGCCGTTGGCTCTATGGGTGGCAACTCTTCAGATTCGTCTGCGGGCGATGCGGCAAAACCTGCCGAGGCAACGCAGCAGGCTGAGGAGAAAGAGGAGCCGCAGGAGCCGTATATCATTGCCGACGAGGTCGAGGATACGTCCAATCAGTTTGCCTATAAGATCACGGGCACGCTGACCAATAACACGGACAAGGAAAAGAGCTACATTCAAATTGAGTACGTTCTGTATGATGCTGATGGTAACCAGGTCGGAACCGCTCTCGCAAACACCAATCATCTGAAGGCCGGTGGTACTTGGAAGTTTGAGGCACTGGGCACAGCGTCTCCCGACCAAGTTGCCAGCTGGGAGCGTTCGGATGTGAGCGGTTTCTAGCATGCTGCTTGTGCTTAGGGGAGGTGAAGTCGTATGCCTGATAAAAAGCTGACTGAGGAGTTGCTCAACGAGCTTCTCGATGCGCCAAGCATCGATGGCTACATAAAGGAGCACGACTTTGCCTCCCCGTCGCTTTCGGACTACCTTAAGCAGCTGCTGCAAGAAAAGGGCTTGGAGCGCTCCCGTGTGGTGCGTATGGCCGACCTTAACGAGACGTTTGGCTATCAGATTTTTACCGGCGCGCGCCATCCGAGCCGCAATAAGGTACTGCAGATTGCCTTTGCCATGGCGCTGACGCTCAAAGAGGCCAATCGCGCCCTGACGGCCGCCGGCGCAAGTGTCCTTAACTGCAAGGATCGTCGTGATGCGATTATCATCTTTTGCATCGACCGCGGCTGCAGCCTGCAAAAGGTTAATGAGGAGCTGTACCGCTTTGGTGAGGAGACGGTGAGTTAATGGTTGATGGCTGAGCCAGCGACACCGTCGCATCAACGATGCAACCGAACAGGGCGCGGATACCATGAGGTGTCCGTGCCCTGCGTTATTATGGACGCTATGGATACTCAAAGCTCAACATATTCCGACGATGAGCTGACGGCCGTGCTCGCTGAGCACCTGGCGTCACTCGACCGCGACGACAGCTATCGTACAGATCGTGTGCTTAAGCGTTCGGACGTAGAGACAACTGAACTCGTCTACTTTGAGGGGTCTGGCGGCGGGTCTCTCGGTCCCTTTGTGCGCAAGCGCATCGACGCGTCGGCTCAGATTGGCGGGGCATACGAGCGCCTGTTTGCGGCACAGCGGGCTGGACGACGTTTTGAGCACTTGCCCCGGATTGTCGACTGTCGTCGCGTGGGCGACGAGCTTTGCGTGGTCATGGAATATGTCGAAGGCGAGACGCTCGAGGCCCTGGTGGGGCGTTTGGGCGCGACCCCTGATTATGCGTGCGAGCTGTTTGGCGCCTTGTGTGACGCGGTGGGCGAGCTCCATGACGGCTTTGCTGTGGCGGGGGAGGTGCCGGTGCCGGTGATTCATCGTGACCTTAAGCCGTCGAACATTATCGTGTCGGGTGTGAGGTATGCGACCGATGCCGGCATGACCTTTTCGTCGCTGGTAATCATCGATTTGGGGATTGCACGCGTATGGCGCGATGGCGCCGATGCCGATACCGTCAAGTTTGGCACACGGCCCTACGCGCCGCCCGAGCAGTATGGGTTTGGGCAGACGAGCGTGCGCAGCGACGTCTATGCGCTCGGCGCGCTCCTGTTCTTTTGTTTGACAGGGACCGACCCCAAGCCGGGATGCGGCATGCGTGAGCAGTGTGAGGCGCATGGCATTCCGACCCCGCTGGCCGATGCGATTTGCATGGCGATGGCGCTCGACCCGGCCAAGCGTTTTGCGAGCGCAGCGGCGTTGGGGCACGCCGCGCTCGCGGCATATGAGCTGTGCCTGTCAGCCTCATTGTCTGCCGGCGCAATGAGACCCGCTGCGACTCGGGCGGCTTCTTCTGCGCCGCTGCCTTCTGCGCAACGGCGCCTGGCCGCCTCGCCGCTGACGCCTGTCCGCAAGAGCCCACTTTCGCGGATTCCGGAACCCATCGGGCGTATTTGGAACGGCATTATCTACGCGGCAACCTTGCTGCTACTGGTCGGAAGCCATTTTGCCGTGTTTCAGCCCACGGGAGCCAACCGCAGCTATCCAACGTGGTTTTTGGCCCTTGAGTATTTCCTTATGGTCGATGGAATGGTGCTGCTTATCTCGTTTGGCATGCTCGATCGCCGCAGACTTCGACGTCGCTTTCCCGTGCTCGATCGCTATCGGGGTCGTGAGTTTGCCATGCTGTGGCTCAAGGCGTTGGGGATTATGAGCGTCGTTATGATCTTGGTTATTGCCATCGGTAATGCGACCGGTATCGTTGCCTAGCTATAGCTTCTAAAAGAAAAGGGCCCCGTTTGGGGCCCTTCAAAGTTGTGATTAGATACGGTTCATCTGGGTTGCAACCTTGTTGTACCAGTCCTGCCACGTGGGCGGGCAGTACTTTTTGGCTGCCGCCGGGGTAAGCGTGGAGCCGTAATTGCGACCAAGATAGGCCACATGGGCTGCGATACCCTCGCCCCAGCTGCCAAAGCTACGCCAGCCGCCGCCGACGGCGCTCCAGCCCCAGGCATTGTAGGAGTTGGCGCAATAGAGACCCTTGCTGCTCTCGATGCAGGCGATGGCGGGGGACCAACGGGGGTCAACACCGGTGTTCCAAGCGGCCACGGCAAAGTTATAACCCTGGCCCGCCATGGGGGAGCCGGCGAGGTAGTTGTCGATACGGCTCGTCCACTCGTTGATAAACGAGTCGTAATCGGAGTTGCCGGTATTGGCGTTGTTCACCGTGGTGTCGATGGTGGTGTTGGCGTTGTTGGCCTGGCTGTTGGAGTTGTTGCCGCTCACGCCCTCGCCCGAGAGCTTCTCGGCGGCTGCGGCCTTGTCGGCCTCGAGCTTGGCCAGCTCGGCGGCATTTTCCTGCTCGGCCTTTGCCTGCGCTTCGCTGCGGAGCTGCTGGGCCTGAGCCAGTGCATCCTCGGCGTTTTTCTGCTCAGCTTCGAGCTGGGACTTGGCCTGCTCGAGCTCGGTCTTGTTCTGCTCGAGCTCGGTTTGCATTTTGTTGAGCTCTTCGATCTCGTCGACGCTCGAGCTCGTGATCTGGTTGGTGTACTTGCAGGTGGTGATAAATTCGCCCAGGCTCTGCGCGTTGACCAGGAAGCTCACGAAGGGATTGGTTCCCTTCTGGTACTTATACAGATCGCGCATGGCGGAGCTTGCCTTGGCCTGCTGATCGGGAAGCTCGGCTTCGATCTCCTCGATGCTTGCCTCGTTGGTGTCGATCTGCTTCTGCAGGTCATCGAGCTTGGTGCGGGCGTCGTTGTAGGCGCTCGTGGCGGCTTCAATCTTCTGTTGGGCGGCGGAAAGCTGATCCTGCGTTGCCTGCGAGGCGGCATATGCCGCGACGGGGGAGAGCATCGGCGTGGCCGTCAGTGCAACGGCGAGCGCGGCGCTCGTGATGATACGAGCCGGCTTCGACGCGATGAGCGCTGCGGTGCGATGGTTCGAATGCTGCATCCAGTCCCTCTGCAATCAATCGTAGGTTATGGTTCGAAACGTATTCTACTACTGCTTTCGACCTCAACTTGAACCTTAAAGGTTCCAAAGGGTCAAGTTGAACTTGAGGCTTAGGCTTTGACCTGCGGGAATGGTGAATTGTTAAGAAACCATAGAGTTCAACTTTAACGTTACGGAACCCTGTTCGAGAGGCGATCTGACGGTTAAAGCCATCTTAACGTGTGGTTTTGCGGCTATATCGTTCCCTCGCGGCGGGCCTGCTCAACCTCTCTGAGTGCCTCGGCGGGAGTAAAGGAGCAGGTGCCGTCACCGAGTTTGACCGTCTGGATGTCGTCTCCGACATGGACCTCTCCGCCTTGTAACACCACGCCGAAAATGCCCTCGTGGGGAAAGATGCAGTCGCCGGCGAGATAGTAGATGGCGCAGCGAGTGTGGCAGACCTTGCCGATCTGGCTGATCTCGATCAGGACGTCATTGCCAATCTTGAGCTGCGTGCCCAGAGGGAGTGTGAGCAGGTTGATTCCCTGGGTGGTGAAGTTCTCTCCAAAATCGCCCTTGTGCACATCGAGTCCGCGCGCCTGCGCCGTCTGGATAGATTCTGCGGCCAAAAAAGAGACCTGGCGGTGCCAATGCCCGGCATGCGCATCGGAGGCGAGTCCAAACTGCTCGATGACGGCATCGTGCCCATCGGCGACGGGCGTCTTGCGCGTGCCCTTGTGCGCCGATGTATTGATCGAGACGATGCGGCCGGGTCCGGCGTAGGCATCGGCGGCGGTGCGCAGAGGGGCGGTCGTCTTCGCGCGCTCGGAAAGCTCGCGCCTCGCGGCGTCAATGACGGGGTTGTTGGTCGGGTGGTCCTGGGGCACGCGTGCACCTTTCGACGGGGCTGGCAACATGTTGAATCCTACAACAAAGGTAGGTTCATTGCCTGATGTCGTACACCGGTGATTGTCGTATTTTCATCGGGTTTGATGCACCGCATGCCATAGATACGGTGGAGCTTTGAGGAGCGGTGGCTTGGCACGCTAGAATAGATGAGTTGCATAAAGACCGCCCGTTGCGTGGGCAGTTCTAGATAGGAAGAATTCCATGTCATTGCAGTTTACAGAGCGTGAGTTTATCCCCGTGCTGCTCGGCGGCGACATCAACGCCTATTCGGTGGCGCGTGCCTTCTATGAGGAGTATCAGGTCAAGAGCCTCGTCTTTGGCAAGTACCAGACCGGCCCTGCGTATCGCAGCCAGATCATCGACTACACGCCTAACGTGGATATCGATACCATGCCGGTCATGATCAAGACCGTCAACGGTGTCGCGCAGGCCAATCCCGATAAGAAGATTATCCTTATGGGCTGCGGCGACAACTATGTAGCGCTTGCCGCGCAGGCTCAGGACGCCGGCGAGCTTGCCTCGAACATTATTGCGCCCTATGCGCCCTACGAGATGCTCGAGCAGTGCCAAAAGAAGGAAATCTTCTACGAGCTGTGCGAGAAGCACGGCGTGCCCTATCCGCATACGTTCACCTTTACCATGGCGATGCTCAACGCTCAGGGCGAGGCGCCCGCCGAGGTGCTCGACCAGATCGACTTCCCCTTCCCGATGATCCTGAAGCCGTCCGACGGCATCATGTGGTGGGAGCACGAGTTCGAGGGGCAGAAGAAGGCCTACGAGATTGCCGATCGCACGGAGCTCGAGCAGGTCATTCGCGATGTCTACGCGAGTGGCTACACCGACGATCTGATTCTACAGGACCGCGTGCCCGGCAACGATGAATACATGCGCGTGCTCACGAGCTATTCCGACCGCAACGGCAAGGTGCGCATGATGTGCCTGGGCCATGTGCTGCTCGAGGAGCATCAGCCCCATGGTGTCGGCAACCACGCCTGCATCATCACCGAGCCCAATGACGAGCTCATGGGTGGCGTGCGCAAGCTGCTCGAGGATCTGAAGTTTACGGGCTTCTCTAACTTTGACGTCAAGTACGACGAGCGCGACGGCTCGTTTAAGTTCTTCGACTTTAATACGCGTCAGGGCCGCAGCAACTACTATGTCACGAACAGCGGCTTTAACGTTGCCAAATACGTGGTGGACGAGTACGTATGCAACCGCCCGTTTGAGCCGGAGTTTGTGACGGCGCAGGATGAGGCGCTGTGGATGGTCGTTCCCATGGGCGTGGTCGACAAGTACGTTAAGGACCCCGATCTGCGCGCCAAGGCGCATCGCCTGGTCAAGGAGGGCAAGGCTGCCGATCCCTCGTTTATGAAGGGCGACTTCGTCTTTAACCGCTGGCTGCGCATGTGGCACACCAAACTGCGTCACTTTAAGCTGTTCAAGACGTATTACAAATAAGATGTGCGCCGCGCCCGTCCGTTCTATATCGGCGGGCGCGGGTATGATATGCACAATTGTGCGGGCGTCACCAAGGGGGCGGCGATGGAAAAGCTAGGAGTTATCGGCGGCATGGGCGCCGAGGCCACGTCGTATTACTACGACCAGGTTGTGCGCCATACGGCGGCTACCTGCGATCAGGAGCATATCGATATGGTGGTGCTTTCCAAGTCGACCATGCCCGACCGCACGTTTGCCATCAAGACCGGCGAGCATGCCGAGTTGCTGGCGACCATGAGGGAGTGCGCTCAGGCGCTCGAGGCGCTGGGCTGCGCGCATATCGCGATACCCTGCAATACGTCGCACTACTTCTACGACCAGATTCAGTCGTTTACCTCGGTCCCCATCATTCATATGCCGCGTGAGTCGGTGCGTTATGCCTTGGCTGGTGCGGTGATGGGGGAGTGCGAGTTCGACCCCAACTTGAGCATGCCGGCAGAGCCGGTGCGAAAGATCGGCATCATGGGCACCGATGGCACCGTGGGCGCGGGCGTCTATGGGCGCGAGTGCGAGGCGGCTGGCGTGGAGGTCGTTTATCCCAGCGAGAAGCGCCAAGCCGATGTGATGTCGCTGATCTATGATGACGTGAAGGCCGGACGGGAGCCCGATATGGATAAGTTCGATCGCGTGATGTGGGAGTTTGCCCGCAGCGGGTGCGACCGCGTCATCCTGGCTTGCACGGAGCTTTCGGTGCTGCAGAAGTATCGCGAGATGCCCGAGATAACCCTCGACGCCATGGACGTGTTGGTGCGCGAATCCATCATCCGCAGCGGCGCCCCCTACCGCCTCTAGCTCCCGACCTATCAAAAAGGGGCAGGTTTATTTTGGTAGGCTTTATCTGGGAAAACAGCAAAGGCCCCGGCTCGTTTGGCGCGAGCCGGGGCCTTGTGCGTTAGGCTGTTGGTGCTGGCGATGAGCTAGAACAGGAAGCCGAGGACGATGAAGGCAACGCTGATGGCGAGCACGGCGATATCCAGGCCCTTGATGGGATAGCGCTTGTACGAGCTGGCGCGCGTGCGCAGGTAGAAGCCGCGCTGCTCGGCGGCAAGCGCGGTGGCGTCGGTCTTGCCCACGCTCGAGATAAGCAGCGGTATGCACAACGGCAGCATGAGCTTGAGCTTCTTGATGGGGTTCTTGGTGTCGTACTCGACGCCGCGTGCGGTCTGCGCCTCCATGATGGCGTTCATCTCCTGGCCAAACACCGGCACAAAGCGCAGTGCCGTGGTAAAGGTAAAGGCATAGCGATACGGCACGTGCAGCACCTCGACGCAGGCGTTGGCAAGGTCGTTGAGCTTGGTCACCATAAGCATCAGGATGAGCGGCAACGCCACACCCAGCAGGCGCAGGCAGGCCTTTGATCCGGTGATGAGCCCCGTGTCGGTGATAAAGCCCCATATCACGTTGCCATCGCGCATAAAGGCCAGCTGGAGCACCAGCATGATGAGTGCGAGCGGAATGAGCAGCTTGAGCAACGAGAGCAGGCGATCGACGACGCCAGCGTAGGCGCCCAACGCAAGGGTGAGTGCCAAAAAGCCCAGCAGCGCCACATAGGTGTCGGACAAAAAGATGCCGATGATGATGGCGGCGGCAAGGCCCAGTTTGACGACCGGGTTCAGGCGATGCAACAGCGTATCGCCCGGCATATAGTCGATGACGTTAACCACGGCGGACCATCTCCTTGGTAATGCGGACGATATCGGTGACCTCGCTCACCTGCGCAAAAGCGGGGGAGACGGAGGATGCCAAGCGGCGCGAGAGCTCAATGACCTGGGGCGGCTCAACGTAGGCGCGCTGCATGAGCTCGATATTCGAGAACAGCTCGTGTGTGCGACCGCGTTCGAGGATGCGACCGTCGGCCATCACCACGATACGCTCGGCAAAATCCGAGACGACTTCCATATCGTGGCAGACCATGATGACGGCGCAGCCGCGTTCGGCCATGGTGCGCACCGTTTCCATGACGGTCATGCACTCGCGGTAGTCAAGGCCGCTCGTGGGCTCGTCGAGCACTACGATCTTGGGCTCAACCACTACGACGGAGGCGAGCGCCACCATTTGTCGCTGGCCGCGCGAGAGCGAGAAGGGCGCCTCGTCGGCGGGCAGGCCAAAGCGGTCGATGACGAGCTGAGCACGACGCAGGGCCTCGGCGCGGTCGATGCCGGCAAGCTCCAAGCCAAAAGCGACCTCGTCGAGCACGGTATCCTTGCAGATCTGGCGGTCGGGGTTTTGAAAGAGCGTTGCGACCTCGCGGGCGATGCGGCTCGTGGGAACCGCGGCGGTGTCCAGACCCGTAACGCGCACGCTGCCCGAGGCGGGCTTAAGCAGGCCCGTGAGCAGCTTGGTGAGCGTGGTCTTGCCGGCGCCGTTTTGGCCGACGATGCCCACGAGCTCGCCGGGGTAGAGGGTCAGGTTGAGGTCGTGGACAGCGGCACCGCCGTTGGGATAGGCAAACTCAACGTGATCGAAGGTGAGCACGGGCTCGGCGTCCTTAGCATGAGGGCGCAACGACGGGGCATGCGGGGAGCCCGCGGGAGCCTGGACTTCGCTGGCCGCGTGCGCGGGGTCGACGATGCCCGAAATCAGACGCTCGGCCTCATCGACATCCAAGCAGGGGGTGCCGCTTGCCAGACCTTCGGCCTCGAGGCTGTTGAAGATGCGCGTGACGCGGGGGCAGTCGACGCCGATGGTGCGAAGCTCGTCGGCGCGCGCAAAGACCTCGTGCGGCTCTCCCCGTAGTGCGATTTCGCCATGGTTGAGCACCAGTACACGGTTGCAGTATTCCGAAAGCAGGGCGACCTTTTGCTCAACGACGACGATGGTGATGCCGAGTGTGCTGTTTGCCTCGCGCAGGGTCTCGAAGACCAGCGTAGAGCTGGCGGGGTCGAGTGCTGCGGTGGGTTCGTCGAGCACCAGCACGCGGGGGCGCATAGCGAGGATGGCGGCAATGGCCACCTTTTGCTTCTGTCCGCCCGAGAGGGTGGCGATCTCGCGGTCGCGCAGGTCGCTGATGCCGACGGTTTCGAGTGTCTCGCTTACGCGCTGTTCAATCTGATCATGGGGGACGCCAAAGTTCTCCAGACCAAAGAGCATCTCGTCCTCGACGACCGAGGCGACCATCTGCGTGTCGATGTCCTGCAGCACGCTGCCGACGATCTGCGATACGTCGGTGAGCGAGACTTCGCAGGTGTCACGGCCGTCAACCATGACGGACCCAAAGAACGTGCCGGTGTAGTGGTGGGGTACGGCGCCCGACAAGCAAGCGGCAAGCGTGGACTTGCCGGCGCCCGAGGGCCCGATGATGCCGATGAAATCTCCCTTGTTCACGTCGAGCGAGATGTGCTTAAGCGCCTGCTCGGTCTGCGTGCCATAGGAGAACGAGACATCCTCGACGTTGATGATCGTTTTCATGGATACCTTTCATAGTCATTGGGGACGTTCTTAAATGACGAGTCGTCTAAGAACGTCCCCAAAAGCTAGCTGTTTGGGACAGTCTTTAGTGACGGGGCCGCTTGCGCGCGGCCCCGTCCATCATATCAGGCTATTTGTTGAGCACCTTGCGCAGGGGGAAGAAGAGGGCCTGGACCACGACGGCGTTGAAGACGGCAGTGCCAAGCACGATGGGCACCTTGGCAAGCGCCGTGGGCAGCGCGGCACCCATGATGACGGTGCCCAGGACGGCGAAGAGAGCACCCGAGACCAAGGTGGTGAGCAGGCCGGCGATGAAGGGGTTGAGTTTGCTACCGCCGATGTTGGACTTGATGAGCACCGCCATCGTCAGCGCGCCGGCAAGCTCGGTGACAAAGTTGAGGCCGGGGATTGACGTGGTGATCTGGATGACGGCGGCCGACAGGATGCCAAAGATGGCTGCCTGGGCAAAGCTTGCCTGCGTGAGTGCGATGGCCAGGGCATAGGCGGCAATGATGAACTGCGGCTTAATACCCGTTGCGGCAAGAGCGTTGCCGACGGTCATGTTGAGGATAAAGCCGGCGGCAAGGAGGATGGCGAGCAGGACGAGCGAGGTGATGTCGAGGATGCCTTTGTCGGAAGCGGCGTTGGCAGAAATAGTGCGAGCCTGAGCGTTGGTGGCCATGATGTTCTCCTTAAGGTGGGATTTGAGATAAGCGTGTCCTAGACCCCCACGAAAGGGGTTAAATCGAAAAGGGGATTAATTTTGAATAATGGAGCACGGAGACGGCTTTACGAGGGGCCTAGGTTGGCGCGAAAGAGGAGCGAAGCGTACTTGGGTACGCGAGCGACGAATGAACGCCAAGATGGGGTGGCTCGTAAAGCCGAGCGGGTTAGTTGGGCCTAAGGGCCTTCTGGATGGGCAGGTAGAGGGCACCGACCAGGATGGCGTTAAAGACGGCGGTCATGGCGACGACAGGCAGCATGGCGGCGGCGAGCTCGCCCACCACGCCGAGCATAGCCATCTTGATGACCATGAAGATGACGCCGGAGACAAAGGTGGTCACGAAGGTTGCGACAATGGCGATGACGGGCTTGACCTGACCGTTCTTGCCGGCGGCGTTGACGATGCCGGCCATGAGCATGGCGGCGATGCCCTCGGCGGCAAAATCGACGAACGGCGAAGTGGTGGTGATCTGGATCACGGCAGCCGAGATGAGGCCAATGACGAGCGCCTGGCCGATGTTGGGGCGCACGACCAAGATGGTGAGGCAGAAGGCCGAAATGATGAACTCGGGGCTGATCATGCCGCCCGAGATGCCCGAGATGGCCTTGCCGACGGTGAAGTTGAGGATGAAGCCGGCGGCAAGCAGAATGGCGAGCAGGACGAGGGCGCGAACATCGAGTTTGCCGCGGTCGGCGGTCTGGACGGTACGGGGCTGGGTGGCGGTGGTGTTCTGAGACATGGTGAAAATCCTTTCGGAAGGGAAGTACAAGAGAAAAGCGGAGGCGCGTGATGCGAATGCGATCGGGCTCGAGATAGAAAAAGGCCCCCGGTCGAAACCGGAGGCCTTCCAATCACCTAGAGCGCAAAAACAGGCGTGAGGGACTCACTGTCGACCGATCGTATTCGCATCACGCCACCACCAGTTGTTGAGAGACTTCATCGTGTTCTTCATGTTGGTGGCTCCTTTCGTGATGCCGTGGCGCGGTCGCACCTTGTTGCTGTTGCGCTGCACTATAACACAGCAAAGTGTTTGCAGGAAATCTTTTTTCGAAAAGATTTCAGCGGTGTTTCCCACCGGTTGAAGGGGCGGGCTGGGCGGGCGGGGCAGCCTTAGCCATCTCGCCCGCTCCTAGGGCATGAGGACCTTAGGCCTTCTTGCGGCGATAGATCACAAAGCCGCAGACACCAATGATGACGACGGCGCCAACAGCCATGGCGGCCATGTTGTTGCCCTCGGGCTTCTCCTCGGTGGTCTTTTCCTCTTCGGCCTCGGGCTCGGCTACATCCTCATCGGAGAGGGCCTCGTCGGCGTAGGTGATGGACTCGACCAGGCAGTCGTTATCGGCATCGTAGTCGCTCGGGACGAACTCCTCGGAGAAATCCTCCTCCTTGAGGTAGTCACGCATCTCCTCGAGCATTGCCTTGCACTTGAGGTAGGTGTTCTTAGTGGCAGCCTTGCCGGCCTTGTTGGCCAGGGCGGTGCGGGCCTCGGTGCCCTCGGCGGCCTGCATGGCCTCGTCGACGGTCAGGTTCTGCTCGATGAGCTCCTTCTGCAGCGCGTCGAGGTAGGCGCGGACGCCGGTGGCGCAGTGGTCGCGGTTCTCGTAAGCGAGCGTGTTGATGTCCATGAGGACGTAGTTGATGGAGTTCTTGGGCTCCTCGTTGTTCACGACGTCTTCCTCTTCGCAGTGATCAAAGGAGACATCCTGATCGCTGAAGTAGGGGCTGACCTCGGTGAGTAGTGCAGAGTAGAGGGGGATGGCAACGGAGAACTCGGCGTTGGAGAGCATCTCCCACTGGATGGTTGCGATCTCGGGGTCCATGCCCTGACGGATCTGGAAGGTGTGGATCTCGGTGTTGCGGTTGGAGCCGATGGCATAGGCGCCGTCGGTATTGGCGTTGAGGCCGGCGACGTTCTCGCCGCGAGCAGCGAAGGAGCGAATCATCTCAAAGGTGTTCCAGTCGGACTTGCCGGGCGTAAAGAACAGCGGCTGCATATCGTGGACCAGGGCGCCGGTCGTGGCGCGAGCGTCCTCGCGCTCATCCTTGACGATCTCGTAGTCGGTGCCCTCGGCAAGCGGGGCCTCGAAGTAGGCGCGGCCCTGGACATAGCGAGACCAAGAATGCATGGCCTTCTCGCTAATTTCCTCACCGTAGGTCTGGGCAACGTCGAGGCTGCCGTCTTCGAAGTACTTGGCGAAGCCCTTTTCCTCGGGCATGGTCTGAATGTTCTCGGAGTGGAGGCAGTTCTCGGTGTCGTCGAGGTTGACCTGGTAGTTAAGGTTGCCGATGTTGGGGTTGACCGAGGCAATATCGTCGGTGAGCTTCATGGCGATCCACTGATGGCCGGAAAGTCCGGCGAACAGCCAGGTCTCGTTGTTGTCGGCGATGATGATCTGGTCGTTGGCGCAGATGCCCTGGTCGTCGACCAGGCTACCGAGGAGCTCGACGCCCTCGCGGGCCGTGGCACTCTCGCCTAGGATAACGCTGGCGTAGTTGTACTCACCGATGCCGGTCTCCTCGGTGATGGGGTCGGCCTCCTCGGCTTTCTCGTTATAGGAGGTGCTCAGCGTGGCAGAGCAGGAGACGCCCTTCTCGTTGATGCCAGCCTCGGAATAAGCGTCATAGCGATCTTCCCACTGCGAGGGGTTGTCGCGAACGAAGGTGTAGCGGTAGGTTGCGCCCTTGGACTTGTACTCAAAGCCGGATTCGAGCGAGGTGTACTCGCTGCCGTCCTTGTGTGCAGGCTCAATGCCAAAGTGCTTGATGTAGCGCGCGCCAAAGTCCTCTGCGCGACCGTAGTACGTGTTGCCGTCTGCCGTGAGCTTGCTGCCCATGTAGATCTGGGTGCAAGCGAGCGCCGAAGTCGGCATGGCCATAATGGCCGCTGCTCCAAAGGCAAGGCCACAGCCGAGCTTTTTGAGCGTGTTGATGGGATGAGTAAACCTCATGATCCCTCCCAACTGTTGAAACCCCGCAAAACGGTGCGGAATCTCAGCTAATAAATACATCTATTAGCCTATCGGAAGTCTAAAGAGTATTCATCCAGTTCGATAAAATACTCGATGAGCGTCCTAAAATATGCGATGAGCGGATAAGAATACTCATTTTGTAGCTTTAGTTAAATAAAGGCACCCTGCAATTACTGCAGCTGAATAAAGCGCCTTCCACGGGTCACAAAGAAAAATCCCCCGCTGTTTGGCAAATGCATAAACAGCGGAGGAGACGATAATTGGATGAATATCATACCAATGTGGAATTATTTCTTGCGTCGGTGGATCACGTTGATCGCATAGCCGACGAGCATGGCCAGAACAATGACGATAAAGCCGAGCAGGGGATTGTCGTTCATGGGGTCCTCCTATTTACCGAGCGGTGAGAATTCGTCGACGATCAGGTCGAGACATTGCGGAAGTGCACGGGCACCAAAGACGCCGGAGTTGCTGGAGATGATCTCGCCATCGAACTGCATACCCAGCGACGGCGTGCAGGTAATCTTAGCTTCCTTGGTCTGGATGATCTTGAACTGCGGGCGACCGAGTACCTTGCCGGCGGGGTCGAGTGCGGCGGTGATCACGGTGGGCAGTAGCTGCACGGTGCGCACGGGCTCGATGACCGCGATGTCGACCATGCCGTCGTTCATGCGACAGTTGGGGAACAGGTTGATGTCGTTTTGGATGACCGAAGTGTTGCCGGCCATGCAGCAGATGCCATCGAGTTCCTCGACAATACCGTCATGCTCAATCGTAAAGTGCGCCACCGTGGGATTGGGCGTGGCGAGTGCAGACAGGAAGTAGGCGATCTCGCCGATGTCGTTTTTGGTGGGGGCGGCCTTCATCATGATCTCGGCGTCGTAGCCCGAGCCGGCGATGATGATAAAACCGTGGCGCTTCTCGTTGCCGTTCTCGTCGAGCCAAAAGAGCTCGCCCATGTCTGCTTTGACGGTACGGCCGACGCGGCAGGCCTTAGCGAGCGCCGCCGCCTCGGGGGCATTGCCGATGTTGTTGAAGAACAGACAGGCCGTGCCAGAGGGAAAGACGAGCGTGGGAACGCCGCATCCGCGCATCTGGTCGAGCACGTTGGAGACGGTGCCGTCGCCGCCCGAGATAACCACGCGATCGAACTCGCGCACGTCCGCCACGGCGTCCTCGGGCTCCATGCCGTCGCCGATAAAGCGCATCACGACTTCGTCGCCGCCCTGCGAGAGGGCGTGCGTGAATGCGAAGATTTCATCTGAGCTGGGGCCCGATGCCGGGTTGTGGATGATAAGGCAGCGCATACTTACGTTCCCGTTCTGTGACTAACCGAGTATAGTTGTAAGGCAATGCCGATATCCTACCCGTGTTTTTCGGGCCTAACCTTATTCGATGGGTTGATATGTACATTTCCACACATCAGGCTCTACTCGACTTTTGCCAGCGCGCCCGCGAGTTCGACGCGATTGCCGTCGATACCGAGTTTTTGCGCGAGCGCACGTTCCATCCGCGCCTGTGCCTGGTCCAGATTGCCACCCCTGCCGAGAGCGTCGCGGTCGATCCCCTGGTAATCGACGACCTGTCGCCGCTCGCCGAGCTTATGGCCGACGAGAGCGTGACCAAGGTGTTCCACGCCTGCTCGCAGGATATGGAGGTCATGCTTCATACCGTGGGCGTGCTGCCGCGTCCTATTTTTGATACGCAGGTGGCCGCAGCCTTTTTGGGCGAGCGCCAGCAGATTTCCTACGGCGCGCTCGTGCAGACGTTTTGCGGCGTTTCGCTGCCCAAGACCGAGTCGCTGACCGACTGGTCGCGCCGACCGCTGACCGACAAGCAGATTGAGTACGCTATCGATGATGTCAAATACTTGATCGTCGCCTATACCGAGATGATGAGCCGCCTGCGCGAGCTGGGCCGCGTGGACTGGGTGCTCGACGAGCTGCGCCCGCTGGCCGACGAGTCGCACTATCGCGCCGACCGACACGAGGCGTTCCGTAAGGTTAAGCGCATCAACTCGTGCAGCCGCCATCAGCTGGGCATTGCGCGAGAGCTCGCCGCTTGGCGCGAGGACCGTGCCGAGCGCCGCAACATTCCGCGCAAGTGGGTCATGTCCGACGACACCTTGCTGGCGCTCGTCAAGCGCAACCCCGTGCGTGTTGAGGAGTTTCGCAGCATTCGCGGCACCGATCAGCTGGGGGAGCGCGACGTGGACGGCGCGCTCATGGCCATCAAGCGCGGCGCGAGCTGCCCGCACGATCGCCTGCCGCTTATGGTGCGCGGACACCGCCAGATCTCGCCGGAGCTGGAGAGCGTGACGGACCTGATGTATGCGCTCATTCGCCTGGTTGCCGAGCGTTCGGGCGTGGCGACTTCGGTCATTGCCTCGCGCGATGACTTGGCCGACTACATTGAGCATCCCGAGCAGAGTCCCTTGCGCGAAGGTTGGCGCTTTGAGCTCGTGGGCTCGCGCCTGGACGATCTGCTATCGGGCAACATGGGACTCACCGTGAAGGACGGCAAAATCGAGCTACTGTAGGGAAGCCTAACCGCCTGAGTGGGTAGAATGCCTCCAACGTGTAACTTGATTCGGAGGAATTCGCATGCCCTACTACTATGGATACGGCTTTGGCATCGACCCGCTGTACCTGCTGGTTGTTCTTGTCTGCACGGTACTTGGCCTTGCTGCCCAGAGCTATATCAACTCGACGTACAAGACGTGGTCCAAGGTTCGTTCGGACGGCGATACGGGTGCCACGGTCGCTCGCCGCATGCTCGACGCCAACGGTTGCAACGCCGTGGGTATCAAGGGCGTTGCCGGCGAGCTCACCGATCATTACAACCCGCAGGACAACAACCTGTATCTGTCGGATGCCAACCGCTCGGGCGGGTCGGTCGCAAGCGTTGCCGTCGCCTGCCACGAGGCGGGCCATGCCGCGCAGCGTCAAAGCGGCTATGCCATGATGAAGGTGCGCACCGCCCTCGTGCCGGTCGTCAACTTTACCCAGAACACTTGGACGATCGTGCTGCTCATGGGCCTGTTTATGAACATCGCGGGGCTCACGACCCTCGCATTGATCTTCTTCTCGTTTAGCGTGCTGTTCCAGCTGGTTACACTGCCGGTCGAGATTGATGCCAGTCGCCGCGCCGTGGCCTACATTGAGCAGTCAGGCATGAGCTCCAAGCAGGTCAACGGTGCCAAGAAGGTGCTGACGGCGGCCGCTCTTACCTACGTGGCGGCGGCGCTCACCTCGATTATTCAGCTGCTCTACCTTATGGCTCGCTACAACAGAAACTCCAACCGATAAGAACTTGGGCTGACAGGCGCCGCGGGGATTCGTGTCCCCGCGGCGCTGTACTATGTGTGGGACTTGAATTTGCGCAGGGCCGGAGCCCTTGTGCACGATGACGAAAGGAGGGTGCGTGGCAGGCTGGAATCTAACCGGCAATGCCGTTTCCGCCGAGTTCGACGGATCGGACGAACAGGAGCGCAAAGAGCTCAGCGTGAGCCAGGCAGTGGAGATCGCCGCTGGCGCGCTCGATGCTATTCCGCAGCTGAGTGTCCTGGGCGAGGTCACGGGCTTTCGTGGTCCCAATGCCCGAAGCGGCCACTGCTACTTTCAAATCAAGGACGACTCTGCCGCCGTCGATTGCATCATCTGGAAGGGCGCCTATCTTAAGCGCACCTTCGATTTGCGCGACGGTATGCAGGTGAGCTTTAAGGGCAGCTTCAATCTTTATAAGCCCACGGGCCGTATGAGCTTTGTCGCTCGCTCGTTCTCGCTGGCGGGGGAGGGGCTGCTGCGTCAACAGGTGGCGCAGTTGGCCGAAAAACTGCGCCGCGAGGGGCTGATGGACGAGTCCCGCAAGCGTCGCATTCCGGTGTTTTGCTCACGCGTGGCGGTCGTCACCTCGCTTTCGGGCGCCGTGATCGACGACGTCAAGCGTACGCTGCGCCGTCGCAACCCACTTGTCGAGCTCGTTTGCGTGGGTGCCAAGGTGCAGGGTGAGGGAGCGCCGACGGAGCTCATCGAAGGCTTGCGTCGCGCCGCTGCCATTACGCCGGCGCCCGATTGTATTTTGCTCGTGCGTGGAGGTGGTTCCTTCGAGGACCTCATGACCTTTAACGACGAGGAACTTGCCCGCGCGGTGGCGGCTTGTCCCGTGCCCGTGGTGACGGGTATTGGCCATGAGCCCGATACCTCGATCTGCGACATGGTGAGCGACCGTCGTGCCTCCACGCCCACGGCGGCGGCAGAATCCGTGGCACCGGCCATGACAGAGCTGGCGGATGTGCTCGAGACACGCCATCAGCGCCTAGGTGCTGCGATGGCTTCGATGATCGGGTCGGATCAGGTCGATTTGGAGATGCTCGATCAGCGTGGTCGTCGTGCCTGGGACACCTATACGGCGCGCTTGGGCGACGCGCTCGATGCGGCAGCGTGCCGCCCATGTCTCAACGACCCCACATTTATGGTCGAGCGTCGCGAGTCGGAGCTTGCCTTGACGGCAGATCGCCTGTCCGGTGCCATTACGCGCTCGGTCGGTGCCTTCCGCTCCAACTTCGAGCGTCTGCCCGAGCGCTTGGTTGCAAGCACCTCCGGGCTCGACGGCAAGCGCCATGCGCTCACGCTCGCGAGCTCTCGTCTGGAACATCAGGGGCGCACGATGTTGAGCAAGCCCACGTCCGACTTGGGTCGCGCAGCGGCCTCGCTCGACGCCTTGTCTCCGCTCAAGGTGCTTGCCCGCGGCTACTCCATCGCATACAGCGATGGCGGTGTGGCTACGAGCGCTAAGACCTTTAAGCCCGGCGACGCCATCCACGTGCGTATGGCAGACGGCAACGTGGCGGCAACCGTCGATACGGTCGAGTAGGCCGCGTTTCACAATGATAGACCCTTAGGAAAGGAAACAGATATGGCAGAGAAGACCCCGGTCGAGCAGCTTACGTACAAGCAGGCCTCGCAGGAGCTGGAGCTCATCATCCGCAGCTTGGAGTCGGGCGACATGGAGCTCGAGGAGTCGCTCGAGAGCTACACCCGCGGCGTCGAGCTCCTCAAGAGCCTGCGTACCCGCCTGGCCGATGCCGAGCAGAAGGTCTCGGTGCTTCTTAAGGATGTCGACGGCAACGACGCGCTCGCCGACGGCGAAGCCGCCAACACCGAGGACAACCTCTCGTTCTAACCATCCCACAGCCCACTTTGGGGTAGTCTTTTTGGGACGGGGCTTTTTTGACTACCTCTTGCCGGCTGCCTCGCCGAGCGTCAGACGCTGGCGAAAAGTAGTCAAAAAAGCCCCGTCCCAAAAAGACTACCTTGGTCTGTGAGAAAGGAACCAACCATGTGCGATTGCATCTTCTGCAAAATTGCCAACCACGAGATCCCCTCAACCGTTGTCTATGAGGACGATCAGGTCATCGCGTTCGACGACCTTAACCCCCAGGCTCCGGTCCATACGCTCGTGATTCCCAAGAAGCACTACAGCGACATCGCCGACAACGTGCCCGCCGAGACCATGGGCGCCATGGCTCACGCCATCCAGGAGGTTGCCAAGGCCAAGGGCCTGGAGGACGGTTTCCGCGTCATCTCCAACAAGGGCGTCAACGCCGGCCAGACCGTTATGCACTTCCACATGCACGTCCTCGGCGGCAAGAACCTGGGCGAGAACCTCATCTGAGGGCGCGCAGCCCGTCGTCTTGGCTGCCTTTGGAGTAATCTATGCAGCTTTCTCAACTCGAATACCTTCAAGCGATAGCGAGCTATGGCGGCGTGCGCAAGGCTGCTCGCGCCGTCCATGTGAGTCCACAGGCCGTTTCGTCGGCAATCAAAAAGTTGGAATCTGAGTATCAGATTGTTTTGCTCGACCGATCGGCGGGGGAGGCTGTTTTGTCTCCGGCGGGCAGAGAATTTGCGCGTCGTGCTCGCGTGATCCTAGCGCAAGTCGACGATCTCAAAAAGTACGCTCAATCGAGGGACGATGGCGTTTCGCCCGACGGCCACTTTCGTCTTTACGCCCCCTGCCTTCATGGACGGGGGCACCTTTTTGCCGAAAACTGGTATGACTCGTTTGAACGCTTGCACCCTCAGATCCACCTCGATGTGTGGCATCAGCCAACGGCTACATGCTTTGAATCACTTGTGCTTGGTATTTCGGATGCAGCCATCTCATTTGAAGAACCGCGGGACAGCGCCCTTTCTTCGAAATACTTGGGTGAAAAGGAGCTCAAGGTTCTTTCGTGCCCGGCGGGCCATCAATCTGTGGACGCTATGACCATTCGTGAGCTACTGGGCGGAAGGCTCGCTGTTCCAATAAATTTGTCGCCCTGTCTTAATGCAATCAACCAATGCCCCGAAGCCCAGCTCGTTAATTTCCGCTTCCGTGATGTCGAATACGGAAGCAGGGCTCAGGTTGAATTTCTTCAAGCCGGGGGATTGATACTGAGCTTGTCAGGCTCTTCTCTCGCATCGGATGGATCAGAAGTGAGCGAGTGTTCCATTGAAGGATCGCGTGACGTAACTCTGCCTATCTACTTTTGCTATCGGCAAAATGCGTGGACCGATCGGCACCAGACGGTTTTCCTTCACCTATTGCGCCATCTCGCTTCGTGAGACTATTTGGCATCGTGACATCAAGTGAATATTGACGCTTTGCAACGCATGGTTGACGGCTTCGCCCTCATACTTTTCAACGATTTCGCTTTGGATTATTGACTCTTGGAGGGCGAAGCATGAAAAACCGTTTGGTTTTGCTTTATATGGCGTTCGTTCTCCTATCGAACTTCAGCACCATCTTGTATTTTCTGACGGTTTACCTTGAGTTTGTCGGATTCTCGATGGTGGCGATTTCTGGCATGATGATTGCATACCAAGTGAGCAAGTTCATTCTGGAGATTCCCACTGGCTTTATTGCTGACAGGTTTGGGCGAAAGGCGAGTGGTCTCGTCGGTGTCGTGGGAATGCTCGGGTACTATGCCGCCCTGCTTCTCATCCGATCTCCTTTGCTTTTAATGGGAGCGTTTGCTCTTAAAGGCTTTGCCGTTGCATGCGTGAGCGGGTCCATCGAAGCGATATACGTCGACAGCGTTTCTCAGGACCAGCTCGTGGAACTAAATGTAGTTGAGCGTTTTGTCTTCTATGCGTCATATGCCCTTTCCGCTTGTGTGGGCGGTTTCATCTCGTCTGCTAGCGCGTATCTCATCGGTCTTTCGATCGATATCATTGCAATGCTGTTGACGTTGGTTGTCGTTGCCTATATTCCTGAGGGACGAAGAGGGGACACCACTGCGACGCCCGGGCGTGGAATTAACCCGAAGATGATCGGGGACGCAATTGCGGGTAACGGCATTCTTCGCTCAGCGTTCATCATGGACTGTTCTCAGGCATTTGCTTTCGTCGCTCTGGAAGACTTTTTCTCGCTGCTGCTTGCGGGTCGCGGAATGAATGCCGTCGCTTCGGGTGTGACCATTGCGGTCCAGCTCTTTGTCTCCGCCTCCATAGGGTTCATTGTGCCCAGCGTGATTGCTCGTGTCGACAAGGGCCGTTTTGCGCGCATTTGCGGCATAGCGCGTCTTTGCCTAACCGCCTTGTTTTTGCTCCCCTTTACTCCAGCCTATTTATTGCCTGTGTTTTATGTGCTGCAGACGGTCGCTTACGCGTTGTTTGCCCCAATCAAATACTCAGTTTTTCAAAATGCTGCCGATTCATCGATGCGCTGTTCGTTGATTTCGGTTCAAAGCCAGATGGTGGCGGTGGGCGCCGTTCTTTTCTATCTGCTCAATGCTGTGTTGAGTAGCGTTGTGGGTATTCGGGTTGTGCTGCTTGTTGCGCTTGGGATTTCTTCTCTGGCGTATATTCCCGCGTTATTTCGTCTTACAAGCCAAAGACCATGAGCATGCATGCATCGATAACTTATATATCAACGCAATAAACCCGAGCGCGAGGGCGTTTGGGTTTATTATTGAAGCGTATGTAACCTGGCGGCGCCACACCGCCTGTTAGTAGGGAGACACATGAACGTTCTGGTCGTCAACGCAGGATCTTCGACCCTTAAGTATCAGGTCATCGATACCAAGTCCCACAAGGTGTCCGCAAAGGGCTCCTGCGAGCGCGTCTGCTTTACCGGCGGTACCTTCACCCACGCTGCCAACGGCTCCAAGAAGGTGACCGAGAACATCGAGTTCCCCGACCACAAGGTCGCCATCGAGGTCGTCCTGAAGGACCTCGAGGCCAACGGCGTCAAGATCGAGGGCATCGGCCACCGCATCGTTCAGGGCGGTTGGTACTTTGGCGATTCCTCCCTCGTCGACGAGGACGTTCTTGCCAAGATCCGCGAGGTCGCCCCGCTCGCCCCGCTGCACAACAACCCCGAGGCCAACGTTATCGAGTTCTGCCTGGAGCAGTATCCCGACCTGCCCAACGTCACGGTCTACGACACCGCTTTCCACTTCAACATGCCCGAGGTCGCCAAGACCTACGCCCTGCCCAAGGACGTCTGCGACAAACTGCACATCCGTAAGTACGGCGCCCACGGCACCAGCTACCGCTACATCTCCAAGAAGGTTGCCGAGATGACCAACGGCGAGGCCCGCAAGGTCGTCGTGTGCCATATCGGATCCGGCGCTTCCCTGTGCGCCATCGAGGACGGCAAGTGCATGGACACCACCATGGGCTTGACGCCGCTCGACGGCGTCATGATGGGCACCCGCTGCGGTTCCATCGACCCGGCTACCGTGTGCTACCTGCAGCGCGAGGGTGGCTACACCTTCGACGAGGTTGACGAGATGATGAACAAGAAGTCCGGACTCATGGCTGTGACCGGCGGAAAGACCAACGACTGCCGTAACGTCGAGGAGCTTGCTGCTGCTGGCGATCCCGAGGCTCAGCTCGCCTTCGATATGTTTGTCTACAAGATTGCCGCCAAGGCCGCCGAGATGGCAACCTCCATGTGCGGCATGGACACGCTCGTCTTTACCGCCGGCATCGGCGAGCACGCTCCGGCTGTTCGCGCCGGCGTGGCCGACCGTCTGGCCTTTATGGGCGTCAAGATGGATCACGCCCGCAACGCCCTGCGTGGCGACGGCGCTTGGTGCCTGTCCGCCAAGGATTCCAAGGTCAAGATCTTCGTCATCCCCACGGACGAGGAGTTCATGATCGCTTCCGACGTTGAGCGCATCGTCAACGGCAAGTAATTGATGCAAGGGGAGGGGACTGGATGGCCTTGTGCCGTTCAGCCCCCTTTTATGCGCTTTGGGCGAAGAGTTTAATAGATATTTATTGAATTCTGATAACTTCTTATTAAGGATACGGCCGCCTTATGGGTTTGCCGACCGTACTGTAATCACGAAGGAGTCTCATGAACGTACTTGTTGTCAACGCCGGCAGCTCGAGCCTTAAATATCAGCTTTTGGACACCGATACCCGCGAGGTTTTCGCCAAGGGTAATTGCGAGCGTATCGGCTCGGAAATGGGCATCTTTGGCCACTCCGAGAACGGTGGTGCCAAGCAGACCGAGGAGATTCCCTTCCCCGACCATCGTTCTGCCATTGCGCGCGTGCTCGAGGAGCTCGAGAAGACCGACTTTACGATCGATGGCATCGGCCACCGTATCGTTCAGGGCGGCTGGTACTTCGATGATTCCGCGGTCGTCGACGATGAGGTCATGGCCAAGATCCTTGAGGTGGCGCCGCTTGCCCCGCTGCACAACTACGGTGAGGCCGCAGCGATTGAGTATTGCCGCGAGAAATATCCGGAGCTGCCCAACGTGGCCGTCTTCGACACGTCGTTCCACATGACCATGCCCGAGGTCGCCTACACCTACGCGCTGCCCAAGGACGTGTGCGACAAGTATCACGTGCGCAAGTACGGTGCCCACGGCACGAGTCACCGTTACGAGTGGATGATGGCCAAGGAGATTCTGGGTACGCGCTGCCACCGTCTGCTTTCGTGCCACCTGGGCAACGGCGCCTCGCTCGCCGCTATCGAGGACGGCGTGTGCCGCGATACCACGATGGGTCTCACGCCGCTCGACGGCCTGATGATGGGTACCCGTTGCGGTTCCATCGACCCGGCCACCGTGTGCTACCTGCAGCGCGAGGGCGGCTACAGCTATCAGGAAGTCGACGACATGATGAACAAGCAGTCCGGTCTGCTTGCCATCTCGGGTATCTCCAACGACGCCCGCGACATTCGCACGCGCGCCTCCGAGGGCGACGAGCGCTGTCTGCTCGCCTTTGACATGTTTGCCTACAAGGCCATGCAGCAGGCCGGCTCCATGATCGCCTCCATGGCGGGTGTGGACACCATTACCTTTACTGCCGGCATCGGCGAGAACGACTGGTCGATCCGCAAGGCTTTCTGTGACTGCTTTGAGTGGCTGGGCGTGCGCATCGACAACAACAAGAACCGCGAGGCCGTGGGCAACGGCCCGCAGGTCATCAGCGCCGCCGGCTCCACCGTCACAGTCGTGGTCATCCCCACCGACGAGGAATACATGATCGCCCACGACGTCGAGCGTCTGACCGGGAACAACTAGCGCGTTCATTTGCGCTTGAACGAAAGGCCTCCAGAGCAACGAGCTCCGGAGGCCTTTTGCTACCGGGCGGAAATCTCAGTCCCAAAGTTATCATCACTAGCAACGTTCGCGCTTTCAGCAGTGGTACCCGATCATTCAGGTTCTCTGCCCCAGCTCGTAGCCAAGCCGCCGTCCACCCCAGATTCCCTAAATGCCACGTGGCGGTAGGGTCCCTACAGGGTAAAGCCCTGAAAACATCCCGCAGGACGGAGGAAGCCCCCGCCGCACGTAGTGCGCAGCGGGGGCTTCCGACATGTCCGAGGACGTTTTCAGAGCTTTACCCTGTAGGGACCCGAGGGGATACGTCCGCTACTCAGCCATCTGAGCCTGGACGGCGGTGATGGCCACGACACCCACGATGTCGTCGGCAGAGCAGCCGCGCGAAAGGTCGTTGACCGGCTTGGCGATGCCCTGCAGGATGGGGCCGTAGGCGTCGGCGCCGGCGAAACGCTGGACCAGCTTGTAGCCGATGTTGCCGGCCTCGAGGTCGGGGAACACGAGCACGTTGGCCTTACCGGCGACAGAGGAGCCGGGAGCCTTGAGCTGGGCGACGGTGGGGACGATAGCGGCGTCGAGCTGCAGGTCGCCGTCGATGGCGAGCTCGGGAGCCTTCTCCTTGCAGAACTTCACGGCCTCCTGGACCTTCTTGGCGACCTCGCCGCCGGCGGAGCCCATGGTGGAGTAGGAGAGCATGGCCACGTGCGGCTCGACATTGCCCATGAAGGTGGACCAGGAGTGAGCGGAGGCGATGGCGATCTCGGAGAGCTCGTCAGAAGACGGGTTGATGTTGAGGCCGCAGTCGGCAAAGATCAGCGTGCCGTCGGTGCCAAACTGCGGGGTGTCGGTGCACATCACGAAGAAGGCCGAGACCAACTTGGTGCCCGGGGCGGTCTTGAGGATCTGCAGCGCGGGGCGCAGGGTGTCGGCGGTGGAGTGGCAAGCGCCAGAGACCAGGCCGTCGGCATCGCCCATCTTGACCATCATGGTGCCAAAGTAGGTGGCGTCCATCACCTGGGCGCGAGCCTGCTCGATGGTGACGCCCTTCTTGGCGCGGAGCTCGGCAAACTTCTGTGCGTACTCCTCGTGCTTTTCGGCGTTGCGCGGGTCGATGACGGTGGCGCCGGGAACGTTGATGTCGTCGGGGTTGCCCAGGATGACGATGTTGGCCAGGCCCTCCTCGATGATCTTGTTCGCCGCGACGATGGTGCGCGGGTCCTCGCCCTCGGGCAGGACGATGGTCTTAAGGTCGGCCTTGGCGGTAGACTTCATACGGTTAAGGAAATCGCTCATGTTACTCCTTACAAGCGTTTCGCTAAGCTCCAGGCCCTTGGCTGTTCACGAATAAACCCGCTGCTAGCGGGTTTACCTTTCAATTATGTTCGCCGCGGTGCTTGAGCTTTCCTTGTGTGGCAAGCTCATTATAGGACGCATTAGCGCTATAATCGCTCTGATAAATATGTCTCGACGTATGTTCGAGAAAAAGCCCAGTTAAAAAGCGTGTGGCTTTTGACAAGGAGTATCGATGCAGATTACCTCTGGCCTGCCTGAAGGCTTTAATGCCGGTGCGTACGACATGATCGTTGTCGGTGCCGGGTACGCTGGTGCCGTTTGTGCCCGCCGTCTTGCCGAGACTATCGGCTATCGTGTTGCCGTTTTGGAGCGCCGTAGCCACATTGCGGGCAATGCCTATGACTGCACTGACGAGGCTGGAATCCTGATCCACGAGTACGGTCCGCACATCTACCACACCTTTAACGAGCGCGTGCACAACTTCCTGTCGCGCTTTACCAAGTGGACGGACTATCAGCACAAGGTGCTTGCCAACATCAACGGCACTCTTATGCCCGTGCCCTTCAACCACGCGAGCCTCAAGCTTGCTTTTGGCGATGAGCGCGGCGAGGAGCTGTATCAGAAGCTCGTGGAGACCTTTGGCAAGGATGTCAAGGTGCCCATCATGGAGCTGCGCAAGAAGAACGACCCCGACCTGGCCGAGGTCGCTGACTACGTCTACGAGAACGTCTTTTTGCACTACACCATGAAGCAGTGGGGTCAGACTCCCGACCAGATCGATCCCTCGATCACTGGTCGCGTTCCCGTCTTTGTGGGCGATGACGATCGCTACTTCCCGCAGGCCCCCTTCCAGGGTATGCCGCAGGACGGCTACACTGCGCTGTTCGAGCATATGCTCGATCACGACCTGATCGATGTATTCTGCGACGTGGACGCTCGCGATCTGTTCGAGATTGACGAGACCACCGTTAAAGTTGACGGCAAGGTCTATGGCGGCGAGATCGTCTACACCGGTCCGCTCGATGAGCTGTTCAACCTCGACCTAGGTGCCCTGCCGTACCGCACGCTCGATATGAAGTTCGAGACGCTCGAAATGGACCAGTTCCAGCCCGTGGGCACCGTCAACTACACCACGAGCGAGGACTACACGCGCATTACCGAGTTCAAGAACATGACCGGTCAGGTCCTGCCCGGCAAGACCACCATCATGAAGGAATACTCCAAGGCCTATACGCCCGGCTCGGGCGAGACGCCGTACTACGCCATTCTCGAGCCCGAGAACCGTGAGCTCTATGAGCGCTATCTTGAGCGCGTTCAGAACCTGACGAATTTCCACCCGGTGGGTCGTTTGGCCGAGTATCGTTACTACGATATGGACGCCGTGACCAATTCTGCCCTCGATCTTTCGGATGAGATTATCGCCTGCCATGCATAAAGTCATAACATTCGGTATTCCCTCGTATAACGCCGCCAAGGACATGGACCATTGCATCACCTCCATTCTGGAGGGGAGCAATTACGCCACCGATGTCGAGATTATTGTCGTTGACGACGGCTCCAAGGACGAGACGGCCGCCAAGGCCGATGAGTGGGAGGCGCGTTACCCCGGTATCATCCGCGCGGTGCACCAGGAGAACGGCGGCCACGGTATCGCCGTCCTTTCGGGCCTGCGAGAGGCACAGGGCACGTACTACAAGGTCGTTGACTCGGACGATTGGCTCGATGGCGCGGCGCTTTCGACCATGCTGTCGATTCTGCGTGGCTTTGAGGAGCGCGACCAGCGCGTCGACCTGTTTATCTCGAATTATGTGTACGAGAAGGTCTACGAGGGCACGCATACCGCTATTGGCTACAAGTTTGCCCTGCCGCGCAAAAAGATCTTCACCTGGGATCAGATCGGTCATTTCCGTCTGGACCAGAATTTGCTCATGCACAGCCTGTGCTATCGCACGGATGTGCTGCGCGAGTCTAACCTGCCCATGCCGCCGCACACCTTCTACGTGGACAACATCTACGCATACGTGCCGCTGCCGCGCTGCAAGACCATGTACTACGCCGATATCGACCTCTACCGCTACTTCATTGGTCGCGAGGGCCAGAGCGTCAACGAGGCTACCATGGTCAAGCGTCTGGACCAGCAGTTCCGCGTTACGCGCATCATGATGGAGTCCTACCATTTGTACCAGGACGTTGAGGCTTCGCGCCTGCGCTCGTACATGATGGGCTACTTCACCATGATGATGGCGATCTGCTCGGTGCTCACCAAGCTTTCCGAGGAAGAATGCGCCGATGAGCGCCTGAAGACGCTGTGGAATGATCTGAAGGCTTACGACGAGCGCATGTATCGTCGCGCACGTTATGGTGTGGTGGGCTTCTTTACCAATCTGCACGGACGGGCCGGAGACAAAACCACACTCGGCCTATACCGTCTTGCCTCAAAGATCTTCAAATTCAACTAGCTGTTGAGTAATCGCTGCTGATAGGTTGACTGGGCCCCTTGGCCTTTAGTTTGCTACTGCGAACAGTCCTGCTCGCACGGAAAGCACATTAAGTGCTTTCCGGCTCGTGCGGAACTTGTATCAAACTAAAGGCCAAGGGGCCTTTGCTATAAGAATCGATTGTCAGACTGTTTGAATTTGAAGATCTTCGACGCGCGGTACACAGGGGCCTGGGCTGAAAAGAAGCCGGTTGGTAGTCGGTCGGAGGCGGGCGGGGATTACGTTTGTCGCGAGTTCCGCATGCAAAGAAGGCCACTTAATGTGGCCTTCGTCTTGCATAGGACTGTAGAGCAGCAAACGTAATGCCCGCCCGCCTCCGACCGACGGACGAGCCAGTTTACTTCGCGGCGCCGGGGATGCCGTGGGAGGTTTTGGCGGTTTTGGCTCCGTTTACGATGGCAGTTTGTAGGGCCCTTACGGCGAGCATGCCCAGCAGGTCGAGGGGTACGGCGGCACTTGCCTGGGTGCCCAGTTTGCCGCTGGCGAGGGTGTAGATGGTGTCGCCGTCGTTGGTGGTGTGCGTGGGGCGAATGGCGTGCGCGTAGGCGTCTGCGGCCATCTGGGAGACCTTGGTGGCCTGGGCCTTGGTGAGCTCCACGTTGGTGACGATGCAGCTGATGGTGGTGTTGGTGCGATCGAGCGGCATTTGCATGGAGCCGGCGGCGGCAAATGCTGCGAGCTCCATGTCGACGATCTGGTCGCTATCGGCTGCGGCTCTCATACCGGCGACCCACTCGCCGGTGAAGGGGTCAACGACGTTGCCGCAGGCGTTGACCGAGACCACGGCACCCACCTTGACGGGACCGAGTGCCACGGCGGCGGCGCCAAGGCCGGCCTTCATGCAGGTGGCAGGACCCATGAGCTTGCCCACCGTGGCGCCGGTGCCGGCGCCTACGTTGCCCTGCTCGAGTGTGGTGGGGGTGTTATCGAGCGCCTCGCGCACGGCGGCGATGCCAGCATCGATGTCGGGGCGCACCGTGGGGTCGCCATAGGCGAGGTCAAAGATGCAGCTGGAGCACACAATGGGCACTTGCGTGGGGCCGACGGGCAGGCCGATGCCGCGGCTCTCGAGCTCGCGGGCAACACCGCTTGCGGCCTCGAGGCCAAAGGCCGATCCGCCCGAGAGGCAGACGGCATGAACCTTGTCGACGGTGTTCTCGGGGCGCAGCAGGTCGGTTTCGCGCGATGCCGGTGCACCGCCGCGAACGTCAACGCCGCCGGTGGCGCCTTCGGCTGCCACGATTACGGTGCAACCGGTGCCGGCCTTCTCGTCCGTATAGTTGCCAAAGCAAAAGCCATCGACATCGCAAACGTCAATGGCTTCAAGCAGTGTGTCCATGTTTTCTCCTATCGGTTTTCCGCCGCGCCTTATGCCCGGTCGGGATCCGTACGGTACTCCAAAATTGTAGGCGCTGGGGGATACCCAGCGCCAGATGCAATTACGAGAGTTTTTGAATCGCGCGTGCGACGCGTGCGATGGGTAGACCCACCACGTTGTAGAAGTCGCCCGAAATATCGTGCACGAGCATGCGTCCGCCGACACCCTGAATACCGTAGGCGCCGGCCTTATCCATGGGTTCGCCCGAGGCGACGTAGCGCTCAATCTGCTCGTCAGTGAGCTCATAGAACGTCACGTCGGTCACATCGACAAAGGATAGGCTCTCGGCGGCATGCGGGGCGGCTGTGTCGCCTGCCTTAACGATGCATACGCCGGTCGCGACCTGGTGCGTGCGGCCCGAAAGCTCACAGAGCATAGTGCGTGCTTCGTCCTCGTTTGCCGGCTTACCCAAGATCTTGCCGTCGAAGGTGACGATCGTGTCGGCGGCGACGGTCAGCTCGTTGGGCTCGGCGTGCTCGGCAGCAACGGCAGCGGCCTTAGCGCGTGCCAGGCGCTCGACAAGCGTAAGCGGCGCCTCGCCGTCAAACGGCGTTTCATCGATATCGGCAGGGATGATGCGGATGTCATAGCCCGCCTCGCGCATAAGCTCGATGCGGCGCGGCGATTGCGAAGCCAAAATCATAGCTGGATGCCCTCGGCGACCTTCTCGACAGCCTTGTCGCCGGCGAGCGTGCGAAGCAGCTCAAGCGCAAAGGGGAGCGACTGGGCCATGCCACTGGCGGTGATGATGTTACCGTCCTGCGTGACCTTCTCGCCGGTATAGGTGCCCTCGGGGAAGCTCTTCTCAAAGCCGGGGAAGCACGTGGCATGGCGCCCCTCGAGCAGGTTGAGCTCGCCCAAGATAAACGGGGCGGCGCAGATGGCGGCAACGTGCTTGGTCGCGGCGAACTCGCAGACCACGTCGCAGACGCGTTGGTCGGCGCGCAGGTTGGTGGCGCCGGGCAGACCGCCGGGCAGCACGACGCAGTCGTACTCGTCAAAGTTGATCTCGTCAAAGAGCGCATCGCAGGTCACGGGGATCTGCAGCGAGCTCACGACCTCGCGCGTGGGCATGATAGAGACGAGCGTGGCGCGCACGCCGCCGCGACGCATGACATCGACCATGGTCAAGCATTCAATAGTTTCAAAGCCATCGGCGGCGAGAACGACAACGCTGGGCATGAGAATTCCTTTCATAGGCGGCATACAATTAGCCGTCTTATACCCCGAAGGCCTACACTTGCCACGCTCAATCGCCGAATGATTTTTCCGGGCAATGGTTAAGTGGCTAGTTGCGCTTGAGGTGGACGACGGTCTCGCAGTGGAAGGTCTGCGGGAACAGGTCGACCGGCGTGATCTTGACGGGGGAGAAGGTGCCTTCCTCGACGAAGCGCTTGAGGTCACGCGCCAGGGTGGCCGGATCGCAGCTCACGTAAGCCACGTCGCGGGCACTTGTGCTGGCGATAAGGTCGATGGCCTCGGGCGCCAGGCCTGCGCGCGGCGGGTCGACCACCAGGACATCGGCATCCTGATCGGGGAACTCGCGCACGGCGTCGCCGCCGATGACGTCGACGTTATCGAGCTTGTTGATCTCCAAGTTGCGGCGCAGGTCGCGCACTGCCGGGCCATAGGCCTCGACGGCGGCGACAAAATCGCAGCGGCGGGCGAGCGGCAGGGTAAAGGTGCCGGCGCCGCAGTACAGGTCCACGGCCAGTTCGTCTTCCTGCGGGTCGAGCGCTTCCATGACGAGCTCGATTAAAATCTCGGCGCCCTTGGTGTTGACCTGGAAGAATGACGGGGCAGACAAGCGCATCTGGCCGTCGGCGATATTCTCGGTCCAGGAGCCCTCGCCGGCGAGCATCTCGACCTTAGAAACGCGGCGGGCTTTCTTCTCGCCCTTGCTCATCACGCGCACGATGCTCGTGGGATGAGCGGCGTCTGCCAGCACGCGGGAGACCTGCGAGCGCGGGAAAGAGCCCGTGGGCGTCCATAGCGCCACCTCGAGCGCCTTGGTGCGACGCGAGGCGCGAATACCCACGCGCTCAAGGCCAAGGTCATGGCTGCCGCTCAGATAATTGAGTGCGCCGACGACCGATTTGAGTGCCTTGGGGAAGCGTTTGTCGAACAACGGGCACGAATCAACGGTCACGATCTTGCTGGGGTCGACGCCGTGCATGCCAAGACGCACGCGGCCGTTGACAACGGTCGGCTCGAGCTCGATTTTATTGCGGTAGCCCCAGTCGTCCTTGGTACGACGGATAGGCTGCACCAGCCCATCGACCTGATCGGGGCTGAACTTGCCGATGCGCTCGAGCGTGGAGCGCAGGTTTTGCTCCTTGGCGGCAAGCTGCGCGGTGCGCGAGAGATTGCCCCACGAGCAGCCACCGCAAATACCCACGAAGGGGCAGGGAGGCTGGATGCGATCGGGGCTCGGCTCCAGAATCTCGGTGGTGCGGGCGCGCATAAACGACTTGCCGTCCTGCACGATCTCTGCCTCGACGGTGTCGCCTGCCACGGCGCCCTGGACAAAGACGGCCTTGCCGTTGTCGGCGTGCGCCAGCCCGTCGGCGCCGTACGTCATCGATTCTATGGTGAGCTTCATATTCCTGCCTGTCATTCGCGTTGTTGTCCGCACCATGGTAGCAGGGAAAAGCGCCCCGCATCCGAGGCTTTCCTCAAATGCGGGGCGCTTCTACAAACGTCTATTTGGTCTTGCCGGTAATGAGCGTCTTAAGGCCTAGTCCGATCAGGCCCAGACCCATGCGCACGCGACCAGGGCGATGGCGCTCAATGGCCTTGGTTTTGCCAGCGGGCTTCTCACGACGGGCACTCGTCTCGGGCGCGGGCTTAGCCGCCTTCGGCTCGGGCTGAGGTGCGGGCTCGGGCTCAATGACGGTCGCCTGGACCTTCTGGACCTTGGGCGCTGCCGGCTGCGGCTCAGGCTCGGGGGCGGGCTTCGCCTCAATGACGGGTTCGGGCGTGGCCTCGACGACAGGCTCCGGCTCCTCGACAAGCTCGGCCTCTTGCGCCGGAGGAGCGGCGAGAGCTTCCGGCTCGGCGACAGGCTCGACAGCTGCTTCGCGCTCAAGCTCGGTCTGAATAGCCTCCTCGGCTACACGTTCCTTCTCCTGCGCACGCTGCTGCGCGGCGGTCTCGGCGTTGCGATAGGCGCGCTCCAGCAGGGCCTCTTGCGAGTTGAAGGGCTTCTCGCCTTCCTTGCGCTCCACGGGAACCCAGGTGCCGTCGCTTGTCAGGCTGCGGGCCTTCACGTTGTCGCGCAGCTGCATGCCCATGTACTCGTGTACCAGGGCGCGGCAGGTGGGGTCGAGCACGGGGAAGGCGATCTCCACACGGTGCTCGGTGTTGCGTGTCATCATGTCGGCCGAGCTCAGGTAAATCATGTCCGAGTCCACGCCAAAGGCGTAAACGCGGGCGTGCTCCAAAAAGCGTCCGACGATAGAGCGGACGTGTACGTTCTCGGTCTTGCCCGGAACACCCGGCTTGAGGCACGAGATGCCGCGGATGATCATATCTACGCGTACGCCAGCGCACGACGCCTCGGCAATCTTGTCGATGACCTCGCGGTCGGTGAGCGAGTTGAGCTTAAAGAACACGCGGGCGGGCTCGCCGGCAAGGGCGCGCTGGATCTCGCGGTCCAGACCGCGCATGATGAGCGGCTTGAGGCCCACGGGCGCCACGCCCAGGAAGCGGTAATCGCCGCGCAGGTTGCCCAGCGACAGGTTGCGGAAGAACAGGTTGGCGTCCTCGCCGATGCCGGGATGGGCGGTCATGAGCATAAAGTCGCTGTAGAGCTTGGCTGTCTTCTCGTTAAAGTTGCCGGTGCCCAACAGCGTCAGGCGTGTAAGCGCCATGCCCTCGCGATAGGTGAGCTGGCAGATCTTGGAGTGGCACTTAAAGCCCTCGGAGCCGTAGATGACGGTACAGCCGGCCTCTTCCAGACGCTCGGCCCACTCGATGTTGTTCTGCTCGTCAAAGCGGGCGCGGAGCTCCATGAGCACCGTGACCTCCTTGCCGTTCTCGGCGGCATCGATGAGAGACTCGCACAGGCGGCTCTGCTTGGCCACGCGGTAGAGCGTGATGCGCAGCGAGATACACTCGGGGTCGTAGGCTGCCTCGTGAACCAGGTCCAAGAACGGGTTCATGGCCTCATAGGGATAAAAGAGAAGCTTGTCGTGCTGCAGCACCTGTTCGCGGATGGAGCGGTTCATGTCGATGGTGGGGTTGGGCTGCGGCTTAAACGGCGTAAAGAGCAGCTCGTTGCGCAGGTGCTCGGGAATCTTGCCCTCAATGCCAAAGACATAGCCCAGGTTGAGTGGAATATCGCAGGTAAAGACCGAGCGGCGCGAAAGCTCGAGTGCCTTGCGGATGGTCTTGAGCGTTTGCTTCTCGAGCGAACCCGAGACGGCGAGTACTACCGGCTGCAGACGCAGGCGCTTCTTGAGGATGCGCTTCATGTGCTGGCGGTAGTCCTCTTCCTCCTCGACGCCCTCGCCGTCCGGATCGATGTCGGCGTTGCGGGTGACGCGGATGAGCGCGCGGTCGAGCGGCTTATAGGAGCCAAAGCAACTGTCCAGGCAGGCGAGGATGACGTCTTCGAGCAAGATGTAGGAGTAGGTGCCGGTGGGCGAGGGGATCTCGACCACGCGGTTCATCGAGGCGGGAATCTCGATGAGGCCCAGCAGGCTCTCCTCGTCGGTGACACCGTCCAGGCCGCAAGCCAGGTAGAGTGCACCGTTGCGCAGGTTGGGGAAGGGGTGGCGCGGGTCGATGACCAACGGCGAGATGACCGGCGACACGTAGGCCTGGAAGTAGCGGGTGACAAAGGTGCGCTCCTCGGGCGTAAGCGAATCGACGCGCGCGCGGTGGACACCCAGGGCGTCGAGCTTGCCCTCGATGCTCTTGAAAATGGACTCCCAGCGGTCGAGGAGCCCGGGCAGCTCCGCCACAACGGCTTCGACCTGCTCGGAGGCGGTCATATTACTTTTGTTGTCCACGGGTTGCTTTTTGAGCTCCGCCAGGTCGGATAGGCCGCCTACGCGGACCATAAGGAACTCGTCGAGGTTGGACTCGAAGATCGAGACGAACTTAAGGCGCTCGAACAGCGGCACGGACTCATCGAAAGCCTCATCGAGCACGCGGTTGTCAAAGCGTAGCCAGCTGAGCTCTCGATTCTGCGTGTACGAGAAGTCGCGCGGCGGCTTGCGCAGCTTTGCGGCGGCTTGCTTCTTTTCGATTTTGCTCGGCATATGCATCTGTCCGTTCAGTCCCCACAGGGGACGGTAGCCTAACACTAATCACTATTGTCTCAATTTAGTCGACTTGTGGCACGGACGTATCGCGTGAACGGTATCTTTACCTACTTCTTACGCTGTCAAGGCATACAACTAACCGCCCGTCTCGGTTTGCTAGCAATCTGTATCCTCACTCAACTGGTGAGAATATATGAATAAGAATGATTGCAAGCTGAATATAATCGAATCCAAATCGAATCGTGGACAAGCGTTATATATATGCAGAAAACCGTTTTCGCTATGCAGTTCGTAAACGCGAAGTTATTTATGCAATCCGGCCTGATTCTTCAAAAAAAAGAACGTTTACCTTTGAAAACCTACTTTAGAGAACCGAAGTGCATCATGGGGGAATCATATGCGATATACCGTTCATCGCACTTTGTTGACCGTTCGGGGGCGAGGTGGAATTGCGGGTGGTTTTTGGATATAACTAGAGCTGTCAGCAAGCAGCGTCCCATACGGAGGGGCGCTGATACATTCGGCCAGTAAGGCCCGAAAGAAAGGTAGGAGGCCATGACGAAAGGTCTGCACGTGCCTTCCGAGATCGGCAAGCTCAGGAAGGTCTGCCTGCACCGTCCCGGCGACGAGCTCCTCAACCTGCCGCCCGACGAGCTCGAGCGACTCCTGTTCGACGACGTCCCGTTCCTGGAGGTCGCACAGCAGGAGCACGACACCTTCGCCCAGATCCTGAGGGACCAGGGCGTTGAGGTCCTCTATCTCGAGAACCTCGTCGCGGAGGTGTTCGACCAGGTCCCCGGCGCCCGCGCCGAGTTCACCGACCAGTACATCGCCGAGGCAGGCATCCGCGGCCAGCACATGCCGCAGATCGTCCGCGAGAAGCTGGACTCCATCGAGGACAACCTCGAGTTCGTCAAGAAGACCATGGCCGGCATGACCAAGTCCGAGATCGAGATGCCCCTCACGGCCTCCACGACCCTCGACTCCCTGGTCAACTCCGAGTCCGAGTCCGACCTGATCATCGACCCGATGCCCAACCTCTACTTCACCCGCGACCCGTTCGCGGTCGTCGGCGAGGGCGTCAACCTCAACCGCATGTACTCGGTCACCCGCAACCGCGAGACCCTGTACGGCAAGTACATCTTCAAGTACCACCCCGACTACAAGGACGTCTCGCTGTACTTCCGCCGCGACTGCCAGTTCCACACCGAGGGCGGCGACGTGCTGAACATCAACGAGAAGACCCTCGCCGTCGGCATCTCCCAGCGCACCCAGGCCGCCGCGATCGACGTCATGGCCCAGAACATCTTCTGGAACTCCGACTCCAAGGTCGAGCGCATCCTGGCCTTCGACATCCCGGTCTCCCGCGCCTTCATGCACCTCGACACGGTCTTCACCCAGATCGACGTCGATAAGTTCACGATCCACCCCGCCATCATGGGCACCCTGCGCGTCTACGAGCTGACCGCCGGCAAGAACCCGGGCGACGTGAACATCCGCCTGATCGAGGACACCCTCGAGCACGTCCTGGAGGACGCCACCGGCGTCGACCAGGTCAAGCTGATCCCCTGCGGCGGCGGCGACCCGATCGCGGCCTCCCGCGAGCAGTGGAACGACGGCTCCAACACCCTGTGCGTCGAGCCCGGCAAGATCTGCGTCTACGCCCGCAACACCGTCACCAACGACGTGCTGTACAAGGAGGGCCTGGACCTTCTCGTCGTGCCCTCCGCCGAGCTCTCCCGCGGCCGCGGCGGCCCGCGCTGCATGAGCATGCCCTTCTGGCGCGAGGACCTCTAAGGTCTTCGAGGACCCGTACAGGTCTTAATACATACATCTAGCTGCCATTAGATGTCTCCCATTGGGGCGGTGCGGGTTTTCGCACCGCTCCATTCATGTTTAATGACGCTAAAATAACAACAGATAAGGTGACCGTTATGTCTAAAGACAGTCACGTCGACAACCCCAACGGTGTCGGCTTTTTTGGCCTTGTCGGCATGGTCGTTTCCTCCTGCATCGGCACGGGCGTTTTCGCTCTGACCGGTCAGCTCGCTAACGTCGCTTCCCCCGGTGCCGCACTCGTCGCTTGGGTCGTTTGCGGCCTGGGCTTTTTGATGCTGGCGCTCTCGCTCGCCAACATTGGCTCCAAGCGCCCCGATCTCGATGGCGCCTGCGCCTATGCCGAGGAGGGCTTTGGCCCCTTCCATGGATTTATCTCGGGCTGGGGCTATTGGCTTTCGGCCTGGCTCGGCAATGTTGGCTTTGGCACCATGATCGCCCAGGTTCTGGGTTCCGATTATTGTCTGGGCACGATCATGCCGGGCGTGTTCTCGGATCCTGTGACCGGTAACCCCGCCGTCGTCGGCGTCGTTGTCGTGTCGCTTGTCCTGTGGGGCATCACCTTCCTGGTCATTCGCGGCGTCGAGAGCGCTGCGGCATTCAACGCGATTGTCATGGTCATCAAGATTGCCTCCATCCTGCTGTTCATCGCGTTCTCCTGCTTTGCCTTTAACGCCGGCGTGTTCACCGCCGACTTCTGGGGTACCGCTGCGCGCAACGCCACGATCGTCGCCGCGAACGATGCTGAGCTCGGAAGCGTTGCCAACCAGGTCACGCAGTGCATCCTCATCATGATGTGGGTCTTCATCGGAGTCGAAGGCGCTTCGGTCATGTCCGGTCGCGCCAAGCGCAAGAGTGAGGTCGGCTCCGCCACCATCATCGGCCTGATCGTTCTGCTGACCCTCTATATCGGCGCTTCCGTCATTCCGTATGGCGTTGTGGACTACGCCGACCTGGTTGCGGCTCCCAAGCCCGCCACCATCACCGTGTTCGAACAGCTTGCTCCCGGCTGGGGCGGCGCCTTCATTTCCTGGGCCATCATCATTTCGGTGTGCGGCTCCTGGCTGTCCTTTACCATGCTTCCCGCCGAGGTTTCCTCGATGATGGCCGATCACGGCCTGCTGCCCAAGTCGTGGGGCGAGGTCAATGCCAAGGGCGCTCCGCAGATGGCACTGATCATCGTCGGTGCCCTGACCGAGGCATTCATCATCATCGCCACGTTCGCTGCCGATGCCTACACCTTCGCCATCTCCATGTGCACCGTGACCATCGTCGTCACCTGGGCCTACGCCGCGGCATATCAGGTTAAGTTCTCCCGCGAGCGCGGCGAGACGGGCCAGATGCTCATCGGTATCCTTGCCCTGGTGTTCCAGGTCGTGGGCGTGCTCTTTACCGGTTGGGGCTTCCTGCTGCTGGCTTGCCTGGGCTATATCCCCGGTTTCCTGTTCTATCGCAAGGCGCTCTCCGAGTCCGGTCAGTCCATGGGCAAGGGCCAGGTTATCTGCACGGTCGTTATCGCCATCCTGGGCATCATCTCGATTCCCATGACCTTTGCCGGCATCATCCCCGTGTTCTAGCGATTGGAGCCTAGCCATGGATATCAAGACAATCGGCGTTGAGGAGTGGCTCAACGTTTGGGAGAAGAGCGCTACGTGGGATATCGCCCAGTCGACAATCTCGTCGCTTACCATGGGCGAGCTGCGCGCGCTCGACGAGCAGGGCGGCGCCACGTTCTACGAGCGCTTGGACCGCGAGAAGATGAACTACGGCTGGATCGAGGGTTCGCCCGACTTTAAGGCCGAGGTCGCCAAGCTCTATCGTCGCGAGGTCAATCCCGATCATATTCTGCAGACCAACGGCTGCACGGGCGCGAACCTCAACGCCATTATGGCCGTGGTTGAGCCCGGCGACCATGTGATCGCCGAGTGGCCCACCTATGCGCCGCTCTACGAGATCCCGCGCACGCTGGGCGCCGAGGTCGAGTACTGGGAGCTTCGCGAGGAGCTCGGCTGGAAGCCCGATATCGAGGAGCTCGAGCGTCTGGTTCGCCCCAACACCAAGCTCATCTGCGTTAACAACGCATCGAATCCCATCGGTACGGTGCTCGATGCCGATACGCTCGGCCAGATTGCCGAGCTCGCCCGTTCGGTGGGCGCCTACGTGCTGTGCGACGAGGTGTACCTGCCGCTCGAGAACACCGAGGCCTTTATGTCGATGGCCGACGTGTACGAGAAGGCCATCGTCACCAACTCCGTGTCCAAGACCTATTCGACGCCTGCAGCGCGCGTGGGCTGGGTCGTGGCAGACGAAGAGGTCTCCAACCGCATCCGCACCTATCGCGATTACACCATGATCTGCGGCGGCGTGTTCAACGACGCCCTGGCAACTTACGTGCTGGAGCACAAGGACAAGATCCTTGAGCGCAATCGCAAGATCGTGTTTGGCAACCGCGATATCGCGCAGGCTTGGATCGATACGCAGCATCGCGTCTCCTGGACGGCCCCGCAGGGTGTGTCCACCTCGTTTATCCAGCTGGATATCCCTGGGGACGACGAGGAGTTCTGCAAGCGCCTGCTGGCCGAGAGGGGAGTGCTGCTGGTGCCCGGCAGCCGCTTTGAGCTTCCCTGCGGCGCACGCCTGGGTTACTGCGCGAGCGAGGACGTTCTGCGCGAGGGCCTGAGGCTTTTGGGCGAGGCGCTGGCGGAGTTTGACCGCTAGGATCCCGACGGCTCTCGAAGGCTGCTCAAAACTGCCTATGATTATCGAAAACAGACCCGTTTCCCACGAGGGGAGCGGGCCTGTTTTTCTATACCGAGAAGTCAAGTTGTTACAAATGGGACCGTAAAGCGAGCCGGTATCCGCTGGGCCTTATACTGAGCTTCCGGTGAACGGTACCAAGCGTCTGGTAAACGGTAATCTGTTTACCAGAAATGAATAGGACAAACTTTTTTCTGAATAAAAATGAAAATGGTTGAGACGCGGTATGAATCGCCAATTCTATTCATAGCTTTATTGGAAATATGCAATTTGAGGGTGGTTTAAGAAAGATTCGTTCCATTCGTTTTTTGGCTTGAAAACGCGTTTAAGCACGTAAATACACTTTATTAAGACGAAGTGCGCCATGCGTGAAGTATATGTGTATGCCGTTCACCCCCTATATAAAACCGTTCGGGGGCAAGGTGGAAGTATGGGCTGATTTTGGATATAAATATGTCGTCAGCAATAACGCCTCACACGGAGGGGCGCTAACGAATCGGCCCTGACAGGGGCCCGAAAGAAAGGTAGGAGGCCATGACGAAAGGTCTGCACGTGCCTTCCGAGATCGGCAAGCTCAGGAAGGTCTGCCTGCACCGTCCCGGCGACGAGCTCCTCAACCTGCCGCCCGACGAGCTCGAGCGACTCCTGTTCGACGACGTCCCGTTCCTGGAGGTCGCACAGCAGGAGCACGACACCTTCGCCCAGATCCTGAGGGACCAGGGCGTTGAGGTCCTCTATCTCGAGAACCTCGTCGCGGAGGTGTTCGACCAGGTCCCCGGCGCCCGCGCCGAGTTCACCGACCAGTACATCGCCGAGGCAGGCATCCGCGGCCAGCACATGCCGCAGATCGTCCGCGAGAAGCTGGACTCCATCGAGGACAACCTCGAGTTCGTCAAGAAGACCATGGCCGGCATGACCAAGTCCGAGATCGAGATGCCCCTCACGGCCTCCACGACCCTCGACTCCCTGGTCAACTCCGAGTCCGAGTCCGACCTGATCATCGACCCGATGCCCAACCTCTACTTCACCCGCGACCCGTTCGCGGTCGTCGGCGAGGGCGTCAACCTCAACCGCATGTACTCGGTCACCCGCAACCGCGAGACCCTGTACGGCAAGTACATCTTCAAGTACCACCCCGACTACAAGGACGTCTCGCTGTACTTCCGCCGCGACTGCCAGTTCCACACCGAGGGCGGCGACGTGCTGAACATCAACGAGAAGACCCTCGCCGTCGGCATCTCCCAGCGCACCCAGGCCGCCGCGATCGACGTCATGGCCCAGAACATCTTCTGGAACTCCGACTCCAAGGTCGAGCGCATCCTGGCCTTCGACATCCCGGTCTCCCGCGCCTTCATGCACCTCGACACGGTCTTCACCCAGATCGACGTCGATAAGTTCACGATCCACCCCGCCATCATGGGCACCCTGCGCGTCTACGAGCTGACCGCCGGCAAGAACCCGGGCGACGTGAACATCCGCCTGATCGAGGACACCCTCGAGCACGTCCTGGAGGACGCCACCGGCGTCGACCAGGTCAAGCTGATCCCCTGCGGCGGCGGCGACCCGATCGCGGCCTCCCGCGAGCAGTGGAACGACGGCTCCAACACCCTGTGCGTCGAGCCCGGCAAGATCTGCGTCTACGCCCGCAACACCGTCACCAACGACGTGCTGTACAAGGAGGGCCTGGACCTTCTCGTCGTGCCCTCCGCCGAGCTCTCCCGCGGCCGCGGCGGCCCGCGCTGCATGAGCATGCCCTTCTGGCGCGAGGACCTCTAAGTCTTTCCGTTTCCGGTGCGGTCCCCCTACAACCGCACCGGTTTCGCCCGTCAAACGGGCACCAGTAAAAACTATTAGTAATCCATTTCTTCGAAAGGAAACGAACCATGGGTGTTAACCTCTCCGGCCGTAGCTTCCTCAAGCTCCTCGACCTCACCACCGAGGAGATCGAGTACCTGCTCAAGCTCTCCAAGAACTTCAAGGACATGAAGCGCGCTGGCGTTCCGCACCGCTATCTCGAGGGCAAGAACATCGTCCTGCTCTTCCAGAAGACTTCCACCCGTACCCGCTGCGCCTTCGAGGTCGGCGGCATGGATCTGGGCATGGGCGTCACCTACCTCGATCCCGGTTCGTCGCAGATGGGCAAGAAGGAGTCCATCGAGGACACCGCTCGCGTTCTCGGCCGCATGTATGACGGCATCGAGTTCCGCGGCTTTGCCCAGGACGACGTCGAGGAGCTCGCTGCTAAGTCCGGCGTGCCCGTCTGGAACGGCCTGACCACCGAGTGGCACCCCACCCAGATGCTCGCCGACATCCTGACCGTCCAGGAGAACTTCAACTACGACATCAAGGGCAAGACCCTCGTCTTCATGGGCGACTGCAAGAACAACGTCGCTCGCTCCCTCATGGTTGTCTGCTCCAAGCTCGGCATGAACTTCGTGGCCTGTGGCCCCGAGGAGTGCATGCCCGCTGACGACGTCATCGAGGCCTGCAAGCCCATCGCCGAGGCCAACGGCTGCACTATCAAGCTGACCACCGACGTCAAGGACGGAGTCACTGGCGCTGACGTTCTCTACACCGACGTGTGGGTCTCCATGGGCGAGCCCGACGAGGTCTGGGCCGAGCGCATCGCTCAGCTCACCCCGTATCGTGTCACCTCCGAGGTCATGGCTATGGCCAACCCGGGTGCCATCTTCCTGCACTGCCTGCCCAGCTTCCACGACACCAACACCACCATTGGCGCCGAGAAGTGCGAGCAGTTCGGCATCACCGAGCAGGAGGTCACCGACGAGGTCTTCGAGAGCCCCGCTTCCAAGGTCTTTGACGAGGCCGAGAACCGCATGCACACCATCAAGGCTGTTATGTACGCCACGCTCAAGTAAGAGCATCTAGCATCTCGCTCGGGGTGTATTGCTGCACACCCCGAGCGGTTTTGTCTGGTAAATATCTCGCACCAAACGGCATGCACGGCACGGAAGAGCCGTTTCGAGCGAGATCAGTTAAATGATTTATGAAGGGGGGATGAGAACTATGACTGAGACCGCTAAGAAAAAGCGCGGTATGCCTTCATCGTTCACCATTCTTCTTGCTCTGCTGGCAATTGTTGCGATTATTACCGTTATCGTCTCCGGTACGTCCGGCGGCGAGGTTACCGCTGCCCGCCTGAGCGATTTCTGCACCGCTCCGATCTTGGGCTTTGCTGATGCTCTGCCCGTCTGCCTCTTCGTTATGATCCTGGGCGGCTTCCTCGGCATGATGACCGAGACCGGCGCTCTGGACAACGGCATTGCCGTTCTGGTGCAGAAGCTTAAGGGCAACGAGATCATGCTCGTTCCCGTGCTGATGCTCATCTTCTCCCTCGGTGGTACCACCTATGGTATGTGCGAGGAGACCGTTCCCTTCTACGCCCTGCTCGCCGCTACCATGATGGCTGCTGGCTTCGACCCCATGGTCGGTGCCGCTACCGTCCTGCTCGGCGCTGGCTGCGGCTGCCTCGGCTCCACGGTTAACCCGTTCGCCGTCGGCGCTGCCGTCGACGCTCTGACCGGCGTTGGCATTGAGGTCAACCAGTCCATCATCATCGGCCTTGGCGCCGTCCTGTGGATTGTCACCACCGCTATGTCCATCGTCTTCGTCATGGGCTATGCCAAGAAGGTCAAGGCTGACAAGGGTTCCACCATCCTTTCGATGCAGGAGCTCGAGGATGCCGAGGCCGCTCACGGTAAGGCTGCTTCCGAGGTTAACAAGGAGGTCAAGCTCACCGGTCGTCAGAAGGGTGTTCTGATCGCCTTCGCATTCACCTTCGTCGTCATGATCGTCGGCTTCATCCCGCTGGCTGACCTCAACGAGGGCGTCGCCAACTTCTTCGACGCTGGCGCCGTCTACGACGCCGACGGTAACGCTGTCGTCCAAGGCTGGTCTGCCCTGATCACCGGCCTGCCCATTGGCCAGTGGTACTTCGACGAGGCTTCCACCTGGTTCTTCCTCATGGCTATCCTGATCGGCATCATCGGTGGCCTGTCCGAGAAGCAGATCGTTAACACCTTCATCACCGGCGCTGCCGACATGATGTCCGTTGTTCTCGTCATCGCCCTCGCCCGCGGTATCTCCGTCCTCATGGCCAACACCGGTCTCGACGTCTACGTCCTCGACGCTGCCGCCAACGCTCTGGCTGGCCTGTCCGGCGTGATCTTCGCTCCCATGAGCTTCCTGGTCTACTTCGGCCTGTCCTTCCTGATCCCCTCGACCTCGGGTATGGCCACCGTCTCCATGCCCATCATGGGACCGCTGGCTGTTAAGCTCGGCTTCTCGCCCGAGGTCATGGTCATGATCTTCTCCGCCGCCATCGGTGTCGTGAACCTGTTCACCCCGACCTCCGGCGCCATCATGGGCGGTCTCGCCCTGGCCAAGATCGAGTGGACGACCTGGCTCAAGTTTGCCCTTAAGCTCATCGTCGCTCTCTCCGTCGTCTGCGCTGTCATCCTGACCGTCGCCTGCGTGATGCTCTAAGTACCCAACGGGTACCCCACGGAAACCTTGACGATCCTGTAAAGGATCACCTGGTCATCGTCTGTCCGGTGGGGTCAACCCACCGGTAGACTCCTACCTTTAGCCCCCTTCCGTTCCGTGCGCGGGAGGGGGCGCTTTTTTGTTCCGGCGTTTTACCAAACGCCGGAACTGCTCGACGCTGCAAGCCCGCCAGAGCGGCAATCTGACGTTCAATCGTCGGGCATGGCCAGAAGGCCTATGCCCTCCTCTTTCACGTCACCTTGCTCGCTCTGGCGGGCTTTCGCTGACTTATGCTCAACCTGCGATGTTTCCTTTGTTGGTGCAAGGGGGCGCCTGGTGCAAAGGGGTCATGTTTGTCTGCGCCATGTTGGTGCAAAGTAACCTGACCCCTTTGCACCAAAAGGGGGAGTTGCGGTGGAATAGTTCCTGTTTGTGTGTCCTGAGGGTCTAAGCAGGAACTATTTCACCGCAACTTATCGATGGCGTGTTTGGTTGGTGCCCGTTGGTTGCCTGGGTGTTGGTGGGGGTCTGCTCCGTTATAATCGCGTAGGAACTTTATTTACGAAACGGGACGGGAGCCATATATGCGCCAGGGTTTCGACAACGCGAAGTATATCGAGCTGCAGGCCGCTCATATTAAGGAGCGCATCTCGCAGTTTGGCGGCAAGCTGTATTTGGAGTTTGGCGGCAAGCTGTTTGATGACTATCACGCGAGCCGCGTGCTGCCGGGTTTTGAGCCGGATAGCAAGTTCCGCATGCTCAAGAGCATTGCCGATGACGTTGAGGTCATCATTGCCATCAACGCCAACCATATCGAGAAGAACAAAGCCCGTGGCGACCTGGGCATTACCTATGACGAGGACGTGCTGCGCCTGGTTGACCTGTTCCGTGGTAACGGCTTTGCCGTCGCGGCCGTGGTCATTACCCAGTACGCCGGCCAGCCCGCTGCCGATGTCTTCCGCAATCGCCTGAACGCGCTCGGTATTCCCGCCAAGCTGCACTATCCCATCGAGGGCTATCCGCACGATGTCGATCTGATCGTATCCGACGACGGCTATGGCAAGAACGAGTTCGTCGAGACCACCCGTCCGCTCGTCGTGGTCACCGCCCCCGGCCCCGGCTCGGGCAAGCTTGCCACCTGCCTGTCGCAGCTCTATCACGAGCACAAGCACGGCACTGCCGCCGGCTACGCCAAGTTCGAGACCTTCCCGGTCTGGAACCTGCCCCTCACACATCCGGTCAACATCGCTTACGAGGCTGCTACGGCCGACCTCGACGACGCCAATATCATCGACTCCTTCCACCTGGAGGCCTACAACAAGACCACGGTCAACTACAACCGCGACGTCGAGGCCTTCCCGGTGGTCCGTGCCCTGATGGAGAAGATCTTGGGTGAGAGCCCTTATCAGAGCCCCACGGATATGGGCGTCAACATGGTCGGCTTTGCCATTACCGACGACGAGGCCTGCCGCGACGCCTCCAAGATGGAGATCGTCCGTCGTTACTTTGCCGCGGTCGAGGCCGTGCGTCGTACCGGTGTGGGCGACGAACAGGTCGATCGTCTCAAGCTCATTATGAAGAAGGCCGGTATCGACAAAAATTACTCTCCGGCACGCTCGGCCGCTCTTACCAGGGAGCAGCTGACGGGTGGCCCCGTGGGCGCCATGGTCATGCCCGACGGCTCCGTGGTGACCGGCAAGACTTCCACGCGTCTGGGCGCCGCGAGCTCGCTCATCATGAACGCCCTCAAGCACGTTTCGGGCGTAGATCTTGAGCTTGAGGTTATCAGCGACGAGGCCATCGAGCCCATCAGCAAGCTCAAGACGCATTTCCTGGGTAGCAAAAACCCTCGTCTCCACACCGATGAGACGCTTATGGCGCTGTCGATTACTTCGGCCACGAGCGAGACTGCTGCCCGTGTCCTTTCGGGCCTGGAGCAGCTGCGTGGCTGCGACGCCTTCTTTAGCGTCATCATTTCGCCGACGGACGAGACGGTTCTGCGCAAGCTGGGAATCAACGTGTGCTGTGAGCCTAAGTTTGAGCGCCGAGGTTTCTTCCATCGCTAAGTTTGAAGCGCAGCGGTAACTGCATGGCATTTTGGCCGTATCGGGCAAGCGCCCGGTGCGGCTTTTTGCTCAATAAAGCGCCTATTTTGGCGAAAAATAGCCGTTTACCTGCCCAGTAATAATATGGGCGGTATACAATAACCGTAACTGTTTCATCCTTAACGGGATGCCGCATGATGGATATTGCCGACCATCGTGAGGTGTGTCGGTCGTGCACGGCGTGCTGGATGCTCGTGCTCGGTTAGAGGAGGCTGCCATGGCGGGCAAGGGTCGTGCGAGTGTCAACGATATGAAGCGTGTCGAAGTGCTGGTGCTGATGGAGATCGCTCAGCAATCCGAAGGGGATGATGGGCTCTATGGTCTCTCGCGTAAAACGCTTGCCGAGCGCGTGGGGGTTTCGCCATATCGTGCCCGCGCGGCAATTGACCGTCTTGACTCCGAGGGCCTGATTGAAGTCGTGTCGCGTTACAACGAGGACGGTGGCCAGCTTGCAAATGGCATTTGCCTTACCGAGCGCGGCGAATGGTATCTGAAGGGTATCCGAGCCGGGATGCTCGTCCAGGATATGCTCGAGGATGAGCTCGCTGAGCGCTAACGATTCATACAATTTGAAGCGGTTACGCCGCTCGGGTCCCGAGCGGCGTTTTGTTTCGAGATGGAGAAATGCAGGCGCTTTGGTGAAAAATAGCAACCTGTTTTTTCGCTCGAGTATTACAATGAAGACCCGTAAGATGTGAATGAAAAACTTCTACGGGAAGCGCAGGTAACTCAATATGACTAAGCACGTGTTTGTGACCGGCGGCGTAGTGTCGTCCTTGGGTAAGGGCATTACCGCGGCATCGCTGGGCCGTCTGCTCAAGTCGCGTGGCTACAAGGTGACGATGCAGAAGGCCGACCCGTATCTGAACGTCGACCCCGGCACCATGAGCCCGTTCCAGCATGGTGAGGTCTTTGTGACCGAGGATGGCTATGAGTCCGATCTGGACCTGGGGCACTACGAGCGCTTTATCGATGAGAACCTGACGCGCGATTCCAACTTTACGACCGGCGCCATTTATAAGAGCCTGATTGCCCGCGAGCGTCGCGGTGACTTTTTGGGCGGTACCGTCCAGGTGATCCCGCACGTCACCAACGCCATCAAGGACAAGTTCCGCCGCATTGAGGAGCAGACCGGCTCCGACGTCGTCATTACCGAGCTGGGCGGCACGATCGGCGACATCGAGTCGCAACCGTTCGTCGAGGCTATCCGTCAGTACCGCAAGGAGGCGGGCCCCGAGAACGTTTGCTACATCCACGTGTCCCTCGTCCCCTATATCGCTGCCGCGCACGAGGTCAAGACCAAGCCCACGCAGCACTCCGTTAAGGAGCTGCGCAGCTTTGGTATCCAGCCCGACATTATCGTGCTGCGCTCCGATCACCATATCGACGATGCCATCCGCGGCAAGATCGCAAGCTTCTGCGATGTCGACACCGATTGCGTCTTTACCAACGAGGACTGCGCGAGCATCTACGATGTTCCGCAGCTGCTTGCCGAGCAAGACTTTGACCTTCGCATCTGCGAGCGTCTGGGTCTGGACCCACGCGAGCGCGACATGAGTGAGTGGAACGAGTTCCTGCGCAAACAGAACCACGCCAACCATCACGCCGACAAGGTCAAAATCGCCGTTGTGGGCAAGTACACGCAGCTGCCCGACGCCTACCTGTCGGTTATCGAGGCCCTACACCATGCGGGCGTGTTCTACGATCGCCATGTGGACGTGCAGCTGGTCGACGGCGAGAGCCTCGACGAGCAAAACGTCTCCGAGGTCCTGGGCGATGCTTCGGGCATTCTGGTCCCCGGCGGCTTTGGCAAGCGCGCCCTGGAGGGCAAGATCCTCGCGGCCGAGTTCGCTCGCGAGCACAAGATTCCGTATCTGGGCATTTGCCTTGGTATGCAGGTGGCCGTGTGCGAGTTTGCCCGCAACGTCGTCGGCCTTGCCGGCGCCAGCTCTTCCGAGTTCGATCCGGACGGCCCGTTTAGCGTCATCGACCTGATGAGCTCGCAGGAGGACGTGACCGAGAAGGGCGGCACCATGCGCCTGGGCGCCTATCCGTGCAAGCTCGCCGCCGAAACGCTTGCTCGTGAGGCATATGGCGAGGAGCTTGTCTACGAGCGTCACCGTCATCGCTTTGAGTTCAACAACGCCTTCCGCGACCAGCTCGAGGATGCCGGCCTGGTTATCTCGGGTCTTTCGCCCGACGAGCGTCTGGTCGAGATGGTCGAGCTGCCGCGTGACGTGCATCCGTGGTATGTGGCAACCCAGGCTCACCCCGAGTTCAAGAGCCGTCCGACCAACCCGCAGCCGCTGTTCCGTGAGTTCGTGCGTGCTTCGATTGGCCAGCACGAGGGTGTCGATCGCCTTCAGGTGACGCCTATGAATCTCGCTACGGACTAAGGGTGCCGGCGAACCAAGAACATACCGAAGCTACTCCCTCGTCGCTCGCCGTGGCGGCGGGGGAGTATCTCGATTACCTCGCGGTCGAGCGGGGTTTGGCGCGCAATACGATTGCGGCCTACCGTCGTGACCTGACGACGTACTGCGCTTATCTGGAGCGGGCGGGGATTGCGTCTTTTGAAGATGTGAGCCGTCAGGTCGTGGAGGGCTTTGTTGCCGATCGCCGTGACGGAGGCTATTCCGATGCCTCGGTGGAGCGCTCACTTGCGGCTGTGAAGGGCCTGCACGCCTTTTTGGTGCGCGATGGGGCCGTGGCCCAAAATCCGACGGCGGCGCTGCGTCTGCCCAAAAAGGCCGATCGCCTGCCGGAATACCTTTCGGTGGAGGATGTCTCGGCGCTGCTCGATCAGGATTTTCCCGAGGGCGAGATGGGACTGCGGGATCGCGCCATCTTGGAAGTGCTGTATGGGTGCGGTCTGCGCGTGAGCGAGCTGGTGGGACTTGATGTGGGGGATATCCATATCGATGACGGCTTTGTATTGGTGCGCGGCAAGGGCTCTAAGGAGCGTCTGGCCCCGTTGGTGGGGAGTGCGGCGCGCGCCCTGACACACTATATATGTGATGGACGCGGTCGCTTGGCCGCCCATGCGCGCGGAACAGAGACATCGGCGGTCTTTTTAAATAAGAACGGCGGTCGCCTGTCGCGTCAGGGCGTTCACGTCATATGCGAGCGCTACGGGCGCCAGGTGGGTCTGGTGGGGCTTCATCCCCACACCTTGCGCCACTCCTTTGCCACCCACATGCTCGCAGGTGGCGCGGACCTGCGCGTGCTGCAGGAGATCTTGGGGCATGCCGATATTTCTACCACGCAGGTCTACACGCATGTCGACCGTACACAGCTGACCGAGGTTTATCTGGCGGCTCATCCGCTGGCACATCGTTAATACACTGCCGACCTGCAATTTCTCGTTATTTGAGGGCGGGCCCCCGATTGTTGGAACGCGCTGTTGCGCACGTTTTGGCAATCGGGGGCCCGCCCTATTTTGTGCCACCGGTCGATGTCGCGGTGGGGTGCGCGTGTCGCGTGTGGGGGAGTTTGGGGGCGATGTGAACGGCGTGTAAAGGGACCAAAAATTCGCCTCAAGGTCAACTTGAAGGTTGAGGTTGAAAGGCGGGGTGCTACAGGTGGCATCCCGCCTTTACTGTAAACACAACATATTGTGTTTTCGAACATATGCTCGGGGGTGGCGCTCTATATTTTGGGGGTGGAGTGGTGGGGCGGGGTGGGGGAACGGGTGGGGAAAGGTGTTGAAAAATGGGGCGGTTCCCCATATTATTAATGGCGTCGACAGGCGGGGTGGTTCCCCGCGTACGTGCCATCTGAGTAACCGAGGGGAGGGCGCACATGGGAATGACTGGTGCATACGAGCGCAATCTCGATGCAAAAGGTCGTCTGTCCCTGCCTGCACCCCTTCGCGAGGAGCTTGGAGAGCATGTTCGCGTGTTCAAAGCCCTGGATGTCGATGCTCTGTACGTGTTCTCTGCCGAGGCCTTCGATAAGTGGGTCGAAGGACTCTTCGCGGGTCGTGAGGGCCACGAGGGTTTTAACCCGCGTGACATCAACGACCAGAAGCTCATGAGGGCGATCAACAAGCGCACCACGTCGATGGATGTGGACAGCGCCGGTCGTATCGGTCTTTCTGAGTCTCTCCGCAAGCAGGCGAACCTCGACCGCGAGGTCACGGTTGTGGGCAACTACGACCACCTTGAGGTTTGGGATCGCGCCGCGGCCGATGAGGACGATGACGACGAGGCCCTGCTGGACCTCTTCTTCTCGTAAGGGCAAGGCACGAGTAACGGATGGAGCGTGGGATCTTGACACAAGAATATCGGCATGAACCTGTCATGCTCGGCGAAGTGCTTGAGTCGCTGCAGCTAAAGAGCGGCTCCGTTGTCTGCGATTGCACCCTTGGCGGTGCCGGTCATTCGGTAAAGATGGCCGCGCAGGTAGGGGAGACGGGTCTTTTGCTCGGCGTCGATCAGGACGACATGGCCCTCGAGGCCGCTGGCGCCCGTTTGGACCGCGAGGTTCCCGGCGTGCCGCACCAGCTGTTGAAGGGCAACTTCGGCGACTTGGACGAGCTGCTTTGCTCGGCCGAGGTGCCCGGGGTCGATGGTTTCCTGTTTGACTTGGGCGTTTCGTCACCGCAACTCGATATCCCTGGCAGGGGCTTTTCGTATAACGAGGATGCCCCATTGGACATGCGGATGGATCCGGGTAACAACACCTTAAACGCAGCTGAGGTCATCAACACCTATAACGAACACGACCTCGCCCGGATTCTACGCGTCTATGGCGAAGAGAAGTTCGCCTCGCAGATCGCACGCGAAATCGTGCGTCGCCGCGAGCAAGAACCGATCGAGACCACTGGCCAGTTTGTCGAGATCATCAAGGCGGGTATCCCAGCTGCCGCTCGTCGGCATGGTGGGCACCCTGCCAAGAAAAGTTTCCAGGCCATTCGCATCGAGGTAAACCACGAGCTCGATGTGCTCGAGAGAGGGCTTGACGCCGCCACCAGGTGGCTCAACCCGGGAGGACGCATCTGCGTCATCTCGTATCACTCGCTCGAGGACCGTATCGTAAAGAACCACTTTAAGGAGATGAGCCAGGGGTGCACGTGTCCGCCGGAGATTCCGGTGTGCGTGTGCGGCAACGTGCCGATACTCAAGGTCATCACCCGCAAACCCTTGGTTGCCCAGCCCGATGAGGTTGCGCGCAACCCTCGGGCGAGATCAGCCAAGATCCGCGTGGCACAGCGTCTGTAGACGCGACCGCGCGATATTGGACCTCCCGCTCGTACCACAAACGAAGCTTAAACACACTACCAACGTACTCGGGATGGGAGGCGGCATATCATGGGCTATAACACCTCAAACGCAGCACTCGCCTATGATATGAACGCCATGCCCGCCTATCGTGAGGCACCGCAGGCCCCCGTTGCTCCCCGCGAGCAGCGCACGCCGCGCTTTGATGTCTACACGGGCGCGGGCCGTCAGGCAAACCAGGCGGTAAGCCCGGTTTTCATGAGCGTTCTTAAAACGTTTTGCATCATTGCGGCTATCTTTATGACGATCGGCGTCGCCCGCGTGGCACTTGCCGGCGTTACGGCCCAGGTGCTCAACGGCAACGCCGAGCTCACCAGCACGCTCGAGAAGGCGACCGACGAGAGCTCTGACCTTGAGGTCATGCATTCGGTCTATGGCGCCGACACGCGCATCCGCGACCTTGCGGGCGCCTATGGCATGGTGGAGCCGAGCGAGAGCGTTACGCTTGATTTTTCGCAGGATGCAGCCGCGGGCGCTAGTTCGACTGCGGCCGCGCAGTAATAAGACGGTAGCTGAGTATGACAAATGACTATCGCCGCGGTCCCGACGGGAGCCGTGGGTCTGGACGTCCCTCTTCGCGGGGACGTTCTGGTTATCAAGGAACGGGTCGGCCATCTTACAACGCGGGGCCGTCCTATGGCAACGACCCCGCGTCTCGTCTTCGTGGATCGGGTGGACCTCGGGTGCGCAATACGGCCGCTCGCAAGGGGTCATCGTCTGAATGGGTTACGGGAACACCGCTGCCTCGTCGCAATGTCGTTATGGCCGGCATCGGGCTCGGCCTTGCCGCGGGCGTTTTCCGCCTTGCCGACTATCAGATCGTGAATGCTGGCAAGCTGCGTGAACGCGCGGACGCCCGCCGCCTGCTGGCGCAGACGCTCTACGCCAAGCGTGGCACTATCTACGATCGCAACGGTAACGTGCTGACGTCGTCGGTCGAATGCCGCAATGTCGCCGTGAATCCCCAGTTGGTCGAGGATGTCGACAAGACCGTCTCGGCGCTGGTCAAGGCCACCGGTATCGATAAAAAGACCTGTCGCAAGCTGGTGCTGTCCGATGGCACCTGGGTGTATATCAAGCGCCAGGTGGATGAGGATGACGCCGCCGCCCTGGAAAAGAAGAATCTGCCCGGCGTACTCTTTGAGCAGGCGATGAAGCGGGTCTACCCGTATGGGAATCTGGCCTCTCAGGTGCTGGGTGTCGTAAACGTGGACAACGTTGGCCTGACGGGTCTCGAAAAACAATATGACGAGCTTCTGACCGGAACGAACGGCTCGCTTGTGCGTGAGCGCGCGAGGGACGGCGGCTATATCGCGGGCGGTGCCTATAAAAAGGTTGCCGCGGTCGATGGCGTGGACATTGTGACGACGATCGACGTCAATATTCAGCGTGCGGCGGAAGACGCCTTGGCTGAGGCGGTTGAGAAGACTAAGGCCAAAAACGGCTCGGCCTTGGTGACCGACCCGACGACGGGAGAGATTCTGGCCGCCTGCTCGTATCCGACCTACGATCAGACCGATTTGGAAAACGCCAAGACCGAGGACATGAACCTTCGTCTGGTGACGGATGCCTACGAGCCTGGCTCGGTCTTTAAGACGCTGGTGGCAGGCGCTGGGTTTGACTTGGGCGCTGTGCGCACGAGCACGTCGTTTGAGGTTCCCGCGAGCATCAAGGTGGGCGACGATACCGTTACCGATGCCGATAAGCGCGACTACACCATGACCATGGACGTGCGCGAGATGATGCGCCGTTCGTCCAATGTCGGCTTTGTTCTGGTGGGGCGCAAAATCGGGGCCGATGATTTTGCGTCCTACGTGGACAAATGGGGAATCGGGCACAGCTCGGGTGTCGATTTTCCGGGCGAGAGCCTGGGTATCGTCAAGGAACGCGATCAGTACGATGGCGCCACTTTGGGCGCGATGAGCTTTGGCCAGGCGCTGTCCGTATCGCCGATTGAGGTCGCGCGTGCCGTGGGCGGTATCGCCAACGGCGGCGTGATGATGACGCCGCACTTCTACAAGTCAAGTAAGGGCGATGAGAAGGATTGGGGCGAGGGCGAGCGTGCGATTTCCGAGGACGCCGCCTCGCAGGTGACATCGTGCATGCAAACGGTCGTTGCCGAGGGAACGGGCGTTGGCGGCGCGGTGGACGGCTACGACGTGGCGGGCAAGACGGGTACGGCCGAGCGTGCTGACGAGAACGGTGGCTACCTCAAAGAGAATTACATGTCGTCCTTTATGGGATTTGCCCCGGCGCAGTCGCCCAAGGTTCTGTGCTACATCACCCTCGACGGAACCCCGTCAGGCTCGGACGCCGCCGCGGTGCCGTTCCAGTCCATTATGGCCAACGCGCTCGACGTGTTGGGAGCCCCGCACACCAAGTAGGGGGTTACAATCTATGGCGTGGCCGGTCGGTTAATCTGGGCGTTCACACGCCCTGCACCACGCTTGCGTGGCGCTGGGATACAATACGCCGATAGCATTATTAGGTTTACAGGGGAGCTGCAATGATAGAGATCGCCGTCAACAACCTCGCGGCCGCGACAGGGGCCCGAACCGTGACGGGAGAAGCCGATCGGATATGCCGCGGTTGCGTTATCGACTCGCGCCAGGTTGAGGAGGGCACGATATTCGTCGCCTTCCCGGGTGAAAAAGTCGACGGCAATGACTTTGCTTCCCGCGCCATCGAGTCGGGCGCCGGTGCTGTCGTGATGACGCGCGAGCCCGATGCCGAGCTGCTTTCGCTGGCCCAGGAGGCGGATTGCGCCATTCTGCATACCGATGACCCCGAGGAGTTTTTGCTGCGCCTGGCTCATGCATATCGTTTGGAGCTCGGCTGCCTGGTGATCGGTATTACCGGGTCTATCGGCAAGACGACGACCAAGGACGTGCTCGCTGCGGTGCTTTCCAAGCGCTACCGCGTCTGGGCCACCAAGGGCAACTACAACAACCTGATCGGCATGCCGCTCACGGTTCTTGCCGCCCCGGCCGATACCGAGGTTCTGGTGCTCGAGATGGGCATGAACCATTTCCATGAGATTGAGCGCTTGTCTCACTCCGCCAATCCCAACTTGGCCATCGTGACCAAGATCGGTACCTCCCACATTGGCATTCTGGGCAGCCGCGAGAATATCGCTCGCGCCAAGTCCGAGATCGTTGGCGGCATGTGCGCTGCCGGCGATCTTCTTCCGCTGCTGGTTTTGGGCGGCGAGGACGACTTTACCCCGTTCATCCGTGACACGTTTGCTGGACCTGCGGGCATCGACGTGATGCTGGCAGGCGTTTCGGACGACGATGAGGTCCGTGCGTACGACATTCGCGTTGACGATGAGGGGCGCCCGGTCTTTACGCTTGACTTTGGCATGGGCGAGGCCATCGATACCCTGCTCGCCATTCCCGGCGTTCAGTCCGTCCCCAATGCCGTCAAGGCAGCGGCGGTTGCGTATCGCCTTGGCGTGACGCCCGAGCAGATCGATGCTGCCTTTAGGGGTCTTACGATTACCGGACACCGCCAGGAGATCAAGTGCGCCAAGAGTGGCGCTCGCGTTATCGACGACTCATATAACGCCAGTGCCGAATCGATGGCCGCGGGCCTTGACTTGCTGTGCTCGCTTTCGTGCGCCGGCTCGCGCATGGCCATTTTGGGCGAGATGGGCGAGATGGGCGACGAGGCCCCTCGCATGCATGAGCTTGTGGGCGCCTATGCGGCGGCCAAGAAGCTCGATATGCTCGCGTGCGTCGGCGGCGAGCTTGCCCAGCGCATGGCCGAGGCCGCGCGCATGATGGGCATGGATGAGGATCGTATCCAGGTGTTCTCCGACTATCAGCAGGTGCTCGACCGCATGGGTGGCGCACTTGAGGAGCATGACGTCGTGCTGGTCAAGGGCTCCCGCTTCGTTGAGCTCGATCGCTTTGTGGAAGGTGTGTGCTAGCTCATGTTCGGCAATCCTTCGTATCCTACGTACCAGGCTTTTTTGGGACTGGGTATCGCCGCTGCCATCGCGATGCTGCTCATGCCGTGGTGGATTAAGCTCCTAAAGGTCGAGGGTATCGGTCAGCAGGTCCGCGCCGATGGCCCCAAGCGTCACCTGATTAAGCAGGGGACCCCCACCATGGGCGGCGTCGTCATTTTGGTGGCCATCTCCCTGACCTGCCTGCTGATGGGCAAGCTTACTACCGAGCTCGTGCTTGTGCTGCTCGCTACGCTGGCAACCGGCGTCCTTGGTCTCATCGATGACCTGACCTCTGTCACGCACGGCCGCTCGCTCGGCCTGACGCCTCACGCCAAGATGATTGGCCTCACCATCATCTGCGTTGCCTTTACCGTGCTTGCCGTCAACTGGTGCGGCGTTGCCCCCGAGATTCGTTTTCCCGGTGGTCTGACGATTGACCTTGGCGTTCTTTCGACTACCATTTGCGGCTTCTCTTTCCCGTGGCTCTACATTGTCTTTTGCTGGCTGATGATCGCTGGTCTTTCCAACGCCGTAAACCTGACCGACGGTCTGGACGGCCTTGCCGGCGGCACGTCCATGATTGCCATGCTGGCTATGGCTGCTATGGCGTTTTTGCACGGTGACGTGAACCTGTCCATCTTCTGCACGGCGTGCGCTGGTGCCTGCTTGGGCTTTTTGTGGTTCAACTGCTATCCCGCGAGTATCTTTATGGGTGATACCGGCTCGCTGGCGCTGGGTGCCGCTTTTGCCTGCACCTCCATCATCACCAACACCGAGGTCGTATCCCTCATCATCGGCGGCCTGTTTATCGTCGAGACCCTGTCGGTCATGATTCAGGTCGTCTATTTCCATTTTACGCACAAACGCGTCTTTCTCATGGCGCCCATTCATCATCATTTCGAAAAGAAGGGCTGGGCCGAGACCAAGGTCGTCATCCGTTTTTGGATTGTCGCCGCGGCCTTTGGTGCCCTGGGCCTCGCTCTGTTCTTCCAGTTGGGATAGTGGTCTTTCATGCCTCTTGCAGATGTCTTTAGCCTGCTCGTTTTGGGCCAGGGTAAGTCCGGTCTCGATGTCGCCCGCTGGGCGCTTGCGCACCCCGAGCGCGTGAGCGACGTTACCGTGTGCGGTGGCGGCACGTCCGAGCCCAACGATGCCACACGTGCGCTCGAGGCGAGCGGGGCTTCGTTTGTCTATGGAACCGAGCAGGTCGAGGGCTCGTTTGACGTGTGCGTGACGTGCCCGGGCATCTCGGAGTTCTCGGCATTCTTTAAGGCCGGCCGCGACCATGCTGCCCAGATTATGGGTGAGCCCGAGTTCGCCTATCGTCTGTCTCCCCAAAATTGGATTGCCATTACGGGCACCAACGGCAAGACGACCACTACGTCGCTGACCGACTACCTGCTCAAGGCTGCGGGCGAGGCGAGTGTGGCCGTGGGCAACATCGGTGAGCCGCCGGTTAACGAGGTCGATGGCCGCGCGCATAACGAGTGGTTCGTGGCGGAGCTTTCGAGCTATCAGATCGCAACGACCCAGGAGCTTCACCCCCGTGTGGCGGTGCTGCTCAACATCACTCCCGATCACCTGGGTTGGCACAAGAGCCATAAGAACTACGCGCTCGCCAAGATTAAGCTGTTCGAGAATATGGCTGACGACGACCTGGTGATTATCGACGTCGAGGATGCCGGTATTCACGAGTTCGATGAGTACATCTATGTTCCGGGTCGCCGCATCTGCAAGGTCGCTTTTGACGAGCCTGCGGGCGAGGACGCCGCGTTTGTGCGCGACGGCAAGATGATCGTGCGCCTGAAGGGCGTCGAGACCACGCTCGTCGATACGTCCGACCTTAAGATTTCGGGTCACCATAATGTGATCAATGCCCTGTGCGCTGCCACGGTGGCCCTGACGGTTGGCGCCGATATCGACGGCGTGTGCCGCGGCCTGACCTCGTTCCAGCCGCTGGAGCATCGTGTTGAGCCCTGTGGAGAGATCGATGGTGTGCGCTACGTCAACGATTCCAAGGCAACGAATACCGATGCGGTCGAAAAGGCGCTGACGGCATTTCCCGATGACGATGTGATCTTGCTGCTCGGCGGTCACGATAAGGGAACGCCGCTCGAGTCCTTTGCCCGCGTTGTCATGGACAACGTGCGATCGGTGGTCTGCTTTGGCGATGCGCGCGAGCGATTTACCGCCGCTATGGACGAGGCGGATGTCGACGGTGATGTCGATATCGCCCAGGCCGACGACTTGCGCGATGCCGTGGACGTCGCCCGCTCGCTTTCGAGCCGTGGCGATGTGATTCTGCTGTCTCCTGCCTGCTCTTCGTTTGATGAGTTCTCGGGCTACGAGGAGCGCGGCCGCGTGTTTAAGGACTATGTGGCCCAACTTGCCGCCGCGTCGAATGCGCAAATGGAATAGGGGTTGCCGGTGAGAGAGGAGAGCCCCCGACAGAGTATGAGGAGGCCCGACTCGGACCGTGCTTCCTCGCAACGCACCACACCGCGCGCAGGCCGTGGTGCGCAGGGCATTGGCGAGCGCTATATCGCCGGTGTTCCCGCACGCATCATGCGACCTCGTCTGGTCTTTTTGACCTGCCTATTCTCGCTGGTCTGTTTTGGCCTGCTGATGGTGTACTCGGCATCTTCGGTCGAGGCGCTTCACGAGAACGGCTCCGCGACGTACTTCCTGTTCCGACAGTTTATTTTCACCGTTATCGGTGTTGCCGCCCTCGAGTTCATTGCGCGCATCGCACCCGACAGCTGGTTTGAGGAAGGCGCGCTTAAGCTTGCCCTTGGCGCTATGGTGATCTTGCTGTTCGCTGTGTTTCTTTTCGGCAGCGGCAGCCGTGGCGCGACGCGCTGGCTGAGCATTGCCGGTATTCAGTTCCAACCGTCTGAGTTTCTTAAACCATTTGCTATTGCCTATTCGGCTATCATGCTTGACCGCTTTTTTTCACCCGGCGGCAACATCAATGATTTTATTCGTAACATGGGCGTCTATTTGGGCCCGTCGATTTTCCTGATTTTCATTCAGCCTGACTTCGGCACCATCCTGATCATCTTGTTGACCCTCGTGTGCATGGCGTTGTTTGCGGGTTTGGACCCTCGATTTATCATTTGGACTGCCCTCGCTGGTGTTCTTGTTATTGCGATCGCCCTGATTGCCGAGCCGTATCGTATGGTGCGTATTCAGGTTGCATGGAATCCTTGGGCCGACGAGTACGGAGACGGCTATCAGGCAACGCTCGCCATCATGGCGTTTGCTTCGGGCGGACTGTTCGGCCGCGGTATCGGTAACTCCACCATGAAGTATTCGTATTTGCCCGAGGCGCATAACGACTACATCCTGGCCATCATCGGCGAGGAGGTCGGCTTTTTTGGCACACTGCTGTTTTTCTTGGTGTTTGCGCTGCTGATCTACTCGGCGTTTCGAATTGCCGAGCAGGCTACCGATCGTCGCGGCGCGCTCATGGCTTCGGGCTCTGCGGTTATCCTCGCGGTGCAATTTTTGATTAACGCGCTTGGCATTCTCAACGTGTTTCCCATGACGGGCAAGCCACTGCCGTTCATCAGTTACGGCGGCTCGTCGATTATCGTGTCGCTCATGCTTGCCGGGCTTATCTTGCGTGTCTCGTACGAGAGCGCTCGACGCGATGAATACGATCGTCGCCGCGACAGCTTTGCCGTTATGGACGAGAGCACTGCCGGTGTTCCCCATACGCGCGGAGAGCGCTCGTCGCGTGGCGGTTTTACCGTCTTGAACGGATTCGCTTCGGAGTCGGATGCCCGTCCCCGGCCGCGCACGGCGCCGCAGGGTCGCCCACAGCGACCGACGCCACGCAATACGGGCGGCGGATATAATCGAATCGACCTTAATTCGGACCCGTCGGCGCGCTTGCGCACCGACGACCAGGGCCCGCGTGTACGAAGGGACTACCATGACCGATAAGTTGACCGTTGCCATTGCAGCCGGCGGAACGGCGGGACATATCAACCCCGCGCTCGCTTTGGCCGAGGAACTGCGTGACCGTGGCCACCACGTTGTGTTTGTGGGCCAGTCGCACAAGCTCGAGGGTCGTTTGGTTCCCGATGCCGGATTCGATTTTGTGCCCATTACCGTCACGGGCTTCGACCGTTCCCGTCCCTGGACGGCGCTGACTTCGCTGTGGCGTGTCAATAAGGCCAAGCGAGCGCTCGGTAGCCACTTCTCTAAGGTCGGCAAGCCCGATGTTGCTATTGGTTTTGGCGCCTATGTCGAGGTCCCGCTGCTGGGCTGGTGCAAGGGCGCAGGCGTACCGTACCTGCTGCACGAGCAGAACTCCGTTCCGGGCTTGGCAAATAAGATGATGAGTTCGCATGCCGCCCGTGTCTGCATCTCGGTGCCGGCGGCACGCTCTGCATTTGAGCGCGAGGGCGATCCGGACCATGTGCTCATGACCGGCAACCCCGTGCGCCGCTCTGTGATCGAGGGCGATCGCGCTCGCGGCCGCAAGGCTCTCGATGTGCCCGAGGGCGCCACACTCCTGCTGGTCTTTGGCGGCTCACTTGGTGCCCAGCATCTGAACGAACGCGTTGCCTCGCTCAAAAACGAGCTGCTTTCACGCGAGAACCTCTATGTTTTGCATTCGACGGGAGCCGATGGCTTTGAGGATACCGAGCGCGCTCTTGCCCTGACACCCGAGGAGGCAAAGCGGTATCGCGTCCAGCCCTACATCGACAACATGGGCGATATGCTGGCCGCTGCCGATTTGGTGCTTTCGCGCTCGGGAGCTTCGAGCGTTGCCGAGATCGCCGCGCTTGCCGTGCCTTCGGTGCTGGTGCCCTATCCGCATGCAACTGCCGACCACCAGACCACCAATGCCCGCTATCTGGTCGATGCCGGCGCCGGTGTGCTCTGCGCCGATGCCGATATCGATGCCCGGGCGTTTGCCGATGAGCTGCTTCATTTGGTCGACGATGCCGCGGCGCGCGATGCCATGCGCCAGGCCGCACGTGGCTTGGCACAGGACCGTGCTGCCGTCCTTTTGGCCGACGCGGTAGAAGGATTGCGTTAGTTAGACGGGATATCGCGGGTCGCCCTCGCGCGGATGCGGTAGGTGCGGTACAGTTAACGGGTTACAGGCAGTGTTTACGCAAGGAGTACACGAGCACATGGCTGATTCCCAGACTGCAACCTCCGCGCCCGAGTTCAAGAGCGCCCATTTTATCGGTATCGGTGGCGCCGGCATGAGCGGCATCGCCCTTGTCCTTCACGAGCGCGGTTATGCCGTTACCGGCTCCGACCTTAAGACGTCGCGCTACATTCGCCAGCTTACCCGCGCCGGCGTGAAGGTGCACGTGGGCCATGAGGCCGCCACCATCGACGAGGTCAAGCCCGACGTCGTCGTGGTTTCCACCGCTATTCCCGAGTCCAACCCCGAGCTTGTTCGTGCGCGCGAGCTGGGTATTCCCGTGTGGCCTCGTGCCAAGATGCTCTCGGCTTTGGGGCACGGCTACACCACTGTCGCCGTCGCCGGCACCCACGGCAAGACCACGACCTCTTCGATGTGCGCCACCATGCTCGATCGCATGGGCCTGGACCCCAGCTTCCTGATCGGTGGTATTGTCGAGGGCTATGATACCAACGGTAAGAACGGCTCAGGTGACTACTTTGTCGCCGAGGCGGATGAGTCCGACAGCTCTTTCCTGTTCCTGAACCCCAACGTGGTCATCGTGACCAATGTCGAGGCCGACCATCTCGACCACTACTCGGGTATCGAGGAAATCGAGGCCACCTTTGCCAAGTTTATGGGCCTGGTGGGCGAGGACGGTACCGTCATCGTCTGTGGTGAGGATCCGCATCTGGTCGAGCTTGCCAAATCGACGGGGCGTCGCGTGCTTTCCTACGGATTCGCCGAGTCCAACGACATCGTCTGCGTGCATCCGGACGTCAAGGGCATCCAGAGCGACTTTATCGTGCGCTTTGAGGACGGCACCGAGCACGCTGTCGAGATCAAGAGCAACCCCGGCCGCCACAACATGCTCAACGCCACGGCGGTCCTTACGGTCGCCCATGTTCTGGGGCTCGATATCGACGCCGCCGCAAAGGCGCTTTCGAGTTTTGAGGGCGTCCGCCGTCGCTTTACCCACGTGGGCGACATCGACGGCATCACCGTGGTCGACGACTACGGCCATCATCCCACCGAGATCAAGGCGACGCTCGCTGCCGCTTCGTCGCTGGGCTACAAGCACGTCGACGTCGTGTTCCAGCCGCACCGCTACTCGCGTCTGCAGGCTCTGTGCGATGACTTTGCCGACGCCTTCGCCAATGCCGACAAGCTGCTGCTGATTGACGTCTTCTCCGCCGGTGAGATGCCCATCCCGGGCGTCACTTCCAAGATGCTCGCCGATACCGTGCGCGCCAAGCACCCCGGTAAGGAGGTCGTGTACTGCTCGAGCCGTCTTGAGCTCAACGAGGAGCTCGAGAAGATAGTGGGCGAGGGCGATCTGCTGCTTACCATGGGCGCCGGTGACGTCACGACGGTCGGCCCCGAGTTCATCGAGTATCTGACTGCTAAGAAAGACGCTTAAGCCCCATGGGTCTATTTAACGCCGTCATGGCGCTTTCGGGCATGATCGATACGGATGTAATCGAGGATGAACGCCTCGCTCGCCATACGAGCTATCGTATCGGCGGCAAGGCCGACCTCTTCGTGACCTGTCACAGCTATCATGCCCTGCGTCGCGCCGTGGCGGTGCTCGACCGCGAGCAGGTGCCATGGGTCATCATCGGCAAGGGTTCCAACCTGCTTGTTGCCGATGCGGGCTATCGCGGCGCCGTCATTTCGCTGGGGCGCGAGTTTCAGCGCACGGTTGTCGCCGAGGATGGTTGCACGCTGACGGTCGGTGCGGGCGTGATGTTCGCGCGCCTGGTCAACGACGCGCTGTCGCGCAGCCTTTCTGGCCTTGAATTTGCGGTTGGCATTCCCGGCTCCGTCGGCGGTGCCGTGTCCATGAATGCCGGCACGCGAAACGAGTGGATCGGCTCGCTGATCGAGGACGTCGTTACGTTTGACCCGGGCTCCGGCATCAAGCACTATGCGGGTTCCGAGATCGCCTGGGGCTACCGTGAGTGCAGCTTGCCGCGCAACGAGATCATTCTCGAGTGCGTGCTCAAGCTTAAGCCTGCACCCAAGGCCGATATCCGCGAGCGCATGGAGCGGTACCTGACGCGGCGCAGGCGCACACAGCCCATGGGCCGCGCATCCTGCGGGTCGGTCTTTCGCAACCCGCCCGATGCGAGCGTGGGAAAGCTCATCGAGGATTGTGGATTAAAGGGTTTTTCGATTGGCGGCGCGGAAGTATCGCCCGTACACGCTAATTTTATCGTTAATAACGGAACCGCCTCGGCCGATGACGTGGCCGCGGTTATCAGGCATGTGCACGGAAAGGTGAGGGAGGCGTATGGCATCGAGCTCAGACCGGAAGTTAAATTCCTCGGCTTCTAGAGCATCGAAACCAACCTTCCGCCGCGCCGGAGGGCGTTCCGGCGCACCATCCCAGCCTCAACGTAAATCTGTTATGCCCTCCAAACCGGCTGGGTCCGTACGGCCCGCCAAGCGTCCTGTTGTCGGTTCGCAGCTTGGTGGGCGCCCCGTTGCCAAAAAGACGGCTCGTCCGGCATCACGTTCTTCGGTTACATCCAAGCCGGTGACAGGTGTTAAGCCCTCTCGTTCTATGACGGCGCCCAAGTCCACTCGCCCCGTAGCGACGCCCAAGTCCTCCCTGGAGGCCAAGGCGACGCATGCCGGCCATACGTTGGGTGGCGCCAAGCCGCGCTCGCTGACGTCGGTGCCCGCCGCCAAGGCGACTTCGGTCAAAAAGGGTATCAACCCCCTGACATCGCTGGGTGCCATGGCAAGCAAGACATCCGATGCAGCCTCCGCCGTTAAAGGTAAGGGCAAGATCGTGGGCGGTCTCTTGGCGGCCGTGGCCGTGCTTGCCGTCGTTGCCATCGTCGTCATCAACTCCGGCCTGTTCGCCGCCACCGATATCCAGATTCAGGGTAGCGAGCACGTGACCAAGCACGATGCCATCCAGCTGATCGATCTGCCCGAGAACACATCACTCTTCAACGTGAATCCCGACCAAATCACCGAGGACCTCAAGCAAAACCCGTGGGTCTCGGGTGTGGATGTCCAGCGTCAATTTCCCCACACGCTCATCATCACGCCGACGGAACGTAAGGTAATCGCCATCGCGTATATCAGCTCGGATGACCTAGCTTGGGCCATCGGGGACGACGACACTTGGATCGCACCGCTGTCTACCTCGGTTGATGTTGACGACCAGGGAAATGTCGCCGCAGCGGGGGAGGGCTCCAGCACCCTAACCGGCATCGATGCCGCTCTGGCGCTTGCTAAGCATTACGGTGCCGTGCTGCTAACCGACGTCTCGGCCGATGTCGCCCCGGTCTCGGGCCAGGCGGTGAGCTCCAAGGCGGTCAAAGCCGGCCTCGATTACGTCCGCGGGTTCTCGAGCGAGTTCTTGGGCCAGGTTAAGGATATTTCCACGCCTTCCGTCGAGGCCATTTCGGCAAATCTCGATAATGGCGTTGAGGTGTCGCTGGGCGATTCTGACGATGTCGCCAAGAAAGAGCGCATTGTGACCAAGCTGCTTTCGCAGGTAGAGGGCGTAACCTATATCAATGTCCGTTCTCCGGGCAACTACACGTTTAGGAACGCGCCGACCGCATAGCATTCTGTATGGCTTTGTTGAGAGGCCATACCGCGCCGTTTATCTGGTTTGTTTGGTTTTCACGGTCAATTATTTGACTGATACGTTCATAATGTGCAAACATAATACGGTTTACCTTTGCATTTACTTTCAACCTGAAGGTTAATGTGCGCAGGGGTCAACCCATGCTATGGCTATAACCTTTGTTCGGAGGACCGACATGCACGAGACAGAGATCAACAACTACCTTGCCGTCATTAAGGTGGTCGGCGTCGGCGGCGGCGGTACCAACGCGGTCAATCGAATGATCGAAGAGGGCATCCGCGGCGTCGAGTTTGTTGCCATCAACACCGATGCTCAGGCACTCGCGATCTCTGATGCCGATATCAAGGTGCACATCGGCACCGACCTTACCCGCGGCCTGGGCGCCGGCGCCAACCCCGAGGTTGGCCGCAAGGCTGCCGATGAATCCCGCGACGACATCGCCGAGGCGCTCGCTGGCGCCGACATGGTGTTCATCACCTGCGGCGAGGGCGGCGGCACCGGTACCGGCGCCGCTCCCATCGTTGCCGATATCGCGATGAACGAGGTCGGCGCGCTGACCGTCGCCGTCGTGACCAAGCCCTTCACCTTCGAGGGCCGCAAGCGCAAGAAGAGCGCCGAGGAGGGCATCAAGACCCTTTCCGATTGCGTCGATACCATGATCGTTATCCCTAACGACAAGCTGCTCGACATCGCCGAGAAGAAGACCACCATGCTCGAGGCCTTCGCGATTGCCGATGGCGTCCTTTCCCAGGGCACCCAGGGCATCACCGACCTCATCACCGTCCCGGGTATCATCAACCTGGACTTCGCCGATGTTAAGACCATCATGAAGCAGGCCGGTACCGCTATGATGGGCATCGGTACCTCTTCTGGGGACACCCGTGCCGTCGACGCTGCCCAGCAGGCCATTTCCAGCCCGCTGCTCGAGAGCTCCATCGATGGCGCCACGCGCGTCCTGCTCTCCATTGCCGGCTCCAAGGACCTGGGCATCCAGGAGATCAGCGATGCCGCCGACGTTGTCGCCAACGCCGTCGACCCCGAGGCCAACATCATCTTCGGCACCGTTGTCGACGAGTCCCTGGGCGATCAGGTGCGCATCACCGTTATCGCCACGGGCTTCTCCGACTCCAACGTCAACCGTCAGGACGAGCTCTTTGCTGCTCAGCAGTCCCAGAGCAAGGCCGCTGCCGCCGCTGAGCCGCAGCGTACTGCTCCGGCTGCCAGCCCGGCTCAGGCGGCCCCGACTCGCAACGTCGGTGGCACCGAGCTTCCCAACTTTGGCAACGACCAGTTTGAGCTTCCCGACTTCCTCAAACGTGGTAGCTTCTAAGCCGTTCTTCGCATTGTTTTGCACCGGGGCGCGTCCGCATGGATGCGCCCTTTTTTGTTTCGACTTTGTAAACCAGAGCATCCAATCTCCTTACGTTCCCTTTACGTTTGCCTCCAATGCAGCGGGTATCCTTTTAGGGAAGTATGACAGCCGTATAAACACGGACTGCGCGGCGACGCCGCGGTACTTGTATTAGGAGGCTTTAGTATGGCAGCACGTGCGGACAGAGTTTCGCGTGTCGACCATGATGGAGTTACGTTGGTGGAGGGTGCGACGGGCGATGTCCGCTTTGCCTTCACCGAGCGCACCGGTGGCGTTTCCGAAGAGGCGTACTCCTCACTCAATCTGGGCTCGCATGTAGGCGATGACCCTTTTGCCGTTCAAGAAAATCGTCGTCGAGCGCTCGAAGCCATGGGTGCTGCCGAGTGCGAGCATAACCTGCTCGTGCCCAATCAGGTGCATGGTGACCATATCGTTACGGTGACCTCGAACGGCGCTGATGATCTTGAGGCTGTTCGCGAGCAGATTGCCGATGGCTGCGATGCCATCGTCTGTACGGCCCATGAGGTGCCCGTGCTGCTCTGCTTTGCCGACTGCGTTCCCGTGGTGTTGGTTGCCCCCGGCGGGTTTGCCGTGGTGCATTCCGGATGGAAGGGCACGATCGCGCGCATTTCCGCCAAGGCGTGCCAAGCGCTCTGCGAGGCCACCGGGTGTGAGCCGCGCGATGTTGCTGCCTACATCGGCCCCCATATTCTGGGTGACGAGTACGAGGTTTCCCAGGAGCTCATGGACCGCTTTGCCGCCGAGTTCTCTTGCATCGATGCGAGCGCTTCTCGTATGCTTGACCTTTCGGCCGCGATTCGCGAGGCGCTTGAGGGAATCGGTGTCGCCACGGCAAATATCGTGGACACCGAGCTTTCCACCGTGCGTCAGAACGACCGCTTTTTCTCCTACCGTAACGAGGACGGCACCTGCGGGCGCCATGCTGCGATCGGCGTGATGCTATGAGAAAGATCGTATCGGTCCTGAGCGCCGCGGTGCTTGCGCTCACGCTGTGCGCCTGCTCCTCGGGATCTTCCACCTCTTCCATTACCGTGGCCGGCTCTACGACGTGCCTGCCCATTGCCGAGATTGCCGCCGAGGGCTTTAAGGAGGAGACCGGCATCGACGTGCTCGTCTCCGGTCTGGGTTCCTCCGCCGGCATCGAGGCCGTCAGCGCCGGCACGGCCGATATCGCCAGCTCTTCTCGTGGCCTCAACGCCGACGAGCAGGACCTGGGTCTGACGTCCATCGTTATCGCGCACGACGGTATCGCGGTCATCGTCAACGACGACAACCCGGTCGACAACCTCTCGACCGAGCAGCTCCGCGACATCTACGCTGGTAAGATCACCAACTGGAAAGAGGTCGGTGGTGATGACCTGAAGATCCAGGTCATCAACCGCGACGAGGCGTCCGGTACGCGCGAGGCCTTCCGCGCTATTGTGATGGACGGCACGCCGTTCGATCGCCGCTCGGCCGTTCTTTCGGGCACGGGCCAGGTGCGCGATGTCGTGTCCCGTTCGCGCGGGGCCATCGGTTACATTTCGCTGGGCTTCGTCGATAGCCTCAACGCCAAGACTTCGGTCAAGGCTGTCTCGGTCAATCACGTCGAGGCGTCCGAGAAGACGGTTGCAAGCGGTGGCTATCCCATCTCCCGCGACCTGTATTTCTTTGTGAAGGGAACGCCTTCGCAGCAGGCGCAGGATTACATCGACTACGTGACGTCCGAAAAGATGGACAAGCAGATTCGCGAGGCGGGCTTTATTCCCGTCACGAACGACGGGAAGGGGAGTGAGTAGCATGGAGGCACAGGAAAACTCTCAGACTGAGCAGACTGCTCAGGCACCCAAGAAGCGTGAGCTGGCGCTCGTGTCGCGCAGCACCTATATCAAGGAGAAGGCCCTGCAGTGGATCTTCTTTGCGTGCGCGTTCTTGGCGGTCGTCACCGTCATCCTGATTTTTGTCTTTACCACGTATTCGGCGCTTCCCGTCTTTACCGACATCGGTCTGGCGGACTTCTTTAGCTTTACGTGGGCGCCTTCCGAGGGTCATTACGGCATTCTGTCGCTGCTGGCCGGTTCGGGCTTGGTCACCGTCGGTGCTCTTGCCATGGGTGTGCCTTTGGGTGTTGGCACGGCCGTGTATCTGGTCGAGATTGCCAGCAAGCGCGTGCGCAAGCTCATCAGCCCCGCCGTCGACCTGTTGGCGGGCATCCCCTCCATCATCTACGGCTTCTTTGGCATGATTATCATCCGCCCGTTTATCGCGCAGCTGACCGGTGGCCTTGGCTTCGGTGCGCTGACGGCTTGGTTTGTGCTCGCCATCATGATCGTTCCCACCATTACCACGCTCACCATCGATGCCCTCAACTCCATCCCCATGGGCATCCGCGAGGCATCCTATGCCATGGGCGCCACCAAGTGGCAGACCATCTACAAGGTCGTGTTGCCGGCGGCCAAGCTGGGTATCGTGGACGCTATCGTGTTGGGCATGGGCCGCGCTATCGGCGAGACCATGGCCGTACTTATGGTCGTGGGCAATGCTCCGGTCATCCCGGACAGTATCTCGAGCCCTATCTCGACGCTTACGAGCCAGATCGCGCTCGACATGAGCTACTCCTCGGGCCTGCATCGTTCTGCTCTGTTTAGCATGGGCGTGGTGCTGTTTATCATCTCCGCCACGCTGGTGGGAGTCGTCCGTCTGATTTCCAAGAAGAAGAGGGGGTAGGCTATGTCCGATTCCGTTGACACGGCGGTCGATACGACCTCGTCGCGCGAGCGCATCAAGCGTGCCCTTTCCCACGGTAAGAAGGGCCGCATCAACAAGGATCTGTCCAACAAGATTATGCTTGGCGTGTTCCGCGCCGCGGCCTATATCACCACGCTGGTGTTGGTCGCCATCATCGCCTACGTGGTCGTTAACGGCCTGCCGCATATCTCGCTCGACTTTATCTTTGGCTGGCCTCAGGGCGTCAATGCCGAGGGCGGCATTTGGCCTACGATTGTCTCGACTGTTTACGTTACGGCGCTTGCCATGCTCATCTGCACGCCGATTGCCGTGCTGGCGGCTGTCTATCTGGCCGAATATGCCAAGCAGGGCAAGGTCGTCGACATCATCCGCTATGCCGCCGACGCCCTGGCATCGGTTCCCTCCATCGTTATGGGCCTGTTTGGCTACGCGCTGTTTGTCGAGGCTATGGGCCTGGGCCTCTCGATGGTCTCGGCCGCCCTGGCGCTGGCGCTTTTGATGCTCCCCATCGTCATGCGTACCACCGAGGAGGCCATTCGCGCCGTGCCGCGTTATATCCGTTGGGGTGCGTACGGCCTGGGTGCCACCAAGTGGCAGGTCGTCTCCAAGATCGTGCTTCCTTCTGCCTTCGGTCGTATCGCCACCGGCATCGTGCTTGCCATCGGCCGCGCCATCGGCGAGACTGCGGTGGTGCTCTATACGATGGGCCAGGCCATCAACCTGCCGATCTCGCCGCTCGATTCCGGCCGTCCCATGACGGTTCACCTGTACCTGCTCGCCAACGACGGCATCAACATGAACGCAGCCTACGGCACCGCGCTCTTGCTGATGGTGATCATCTTGGCCTTCAACCTGTTTGCGCGCTTCCTGTCGCGCAAGCGCCGCTAGTTAAGGAGTCCCATGTCCGTTTATCAGTCCGCTCCCACGCTGGAGCAAGCGGCCATCACGGCCAAGGATTTTAATTTTTGGTACGGTGACTTTCATGCGCTGACGGGGCTCGACCTCAACATCGCAAAAAACGCCATCACTGCCTTCATTGGCCCTTCGGGCTGCGGCAAGTCGACGTTTTTGCGCTGCATCAACCGCATGAATGACCTGATCGAGGGCACGCGCGTCGAGGGCACCATGACGCTCGATGGCAACGATATCTATGCCGAGGGCGTCGACCCGGTCGACCTTCGCCGCCGCGTGGGCATGATCTTTCAGCAGCCCAACCCGTTTCCTAAATCCATCTACGAGAATGTCGCCTTTGGCCCTCGTCTGCAGGGCGTGACTAGCAAAAGCGACCTCGACGACATCGTGGAAGAATCGCTCAAGCGCGCCAACCTCTGGAAAGAGGTATCCAATCAGCTCAACAAGGATGGTTTGGCGCTCTCGGGTGGTCAGCAGCAGCGTCTGTGCATCGCGCGCGTGCTTGCGGTGCAGCCCGATGTCCTTCTGATGGACGAGCCCTGCTCCGCCATCGACCCCACGTCTGTCTCTAAGGTCGAGGATCTGATGGCCGAGCTGGCGCCTGAAATGACGATCATCATCGTCACGCATTCAATGCAGCAGGCGGCTCGTATTAGCGACTACACCGCATTCTTCTTGCAGGAAGTTGCCGGCGAGCCCGCCACGCTCATCGAGTATGGTCAAACCGACGCGATCTTCACCAGCCCGGTGGATTCGCGGACGGAAGACTATATCACCGGCCGCTTTGGCTGATCGGTGCGACTAGTCCCAAGCCGATCGGACCTAGTCCGGTGCGTATTCACTGTGCGGGCGGCATGACCGCACCCAACTGATTGGAGTGAACCATGCGCAAACTATTTTCCCGTCAGCTCGTCGAGGCCCGTCACGAGATGCTGAGCATCTACGAGGCCATCGATCTGGCCCTTCACGACGCCGTGAAGGCCTATGTGACCGATGACCGCAAGCTCGCCACCAAGACCAAGAAGCGCACGCTTTCGATTGACGCCCGTTGTGCCAACCTTGAGGCCGTGTGCTACAACCTGATCGCCACACAGTCGCCGGTCGCCTCCGACTTCCGCTTGCTTCAGACGATCATCTATGTCGACTTTAACCTGCAGCGCATGACCGACAAGGTCCGCCAGATCTGCCGCGCTACGCGCCACATGATCAAGGCCGACATTTCGCTGCCCCAGGAGCTGGTCGGCACGGTCGAGGCCGAGGCCGAGGCTGTCTATCAGGTGCTGGGCTCATCGCTCTCTGCGCTCGTCACCAATGACATGTCCATCATCTGCAACCTGGCCGTCGAGGACGAGCCGGTGCATGCGGCCTACGAGAAGTTCTTCCGCACCTTCAACCGTATGGACGCGGGCGAGTTCATGGACGACGACAGCAACTACGACGACCTGCGCCGCGCCATCATGGTTTCGCGCTACCTCGATCGTATTGCCTCGATTTCCATCGATGCCGCCTGCCGCCTGACGTTCCTGCTGACCGGTCAGCGCATGAACGCCGGCGATATCGCCCGTACGGACGAGGATGAGCTCGAGAGCATGCGTGTGCCTTCGGGCGAGGGCGTTATCATGAGGCCCGCCGTCGACGCGCACTATGTTGCCAAGGTGCCTGCTAACGAGGTCAGCGAGGGTCTCCGCTACCTGCTGGATCATCTTGAGGACGAGGACGACGCCGAGGACGACGAGGAGTAGGGTGGCCCCGTTCGTCGAAAGATTGTAAATACCTAAGTGAGCGCGACCTTGCGAATGCGGGGCCGCGCTCTTGCGTTAGCATGAGACTACTTGTTTGGCTGTCTGCGGAGGCGATTGGCAATGGATAATTATTTGGACTTGATGCGCGCTCGCCGCGAGCAGATTCTCGAGCGTTTTTATGCTGCGCTTGATCGCGCGGGCCGTCCCCACGACGCCGCGCACCTAATTGCCGTGTCCAAGACCGTTGGCGTCGATGAGACCGTTGCCGCTATTCAGGCGGGGTATCGCCATTTTGCCGAGAATCGTCCGCAGGAGCTCGCCCGCAAGCTCACGGGCTTGGCGGAGCATCCGGAGCTGCCCGAGGTGCGCTTCGATATGATCGGCAATCTCCAGACCAACAAGATCAATGCGGTGCTGGGCTCGGCCGAGTTGATTCATTCGGTGAGCTCGCTGCATTTGGCGCAGGCTATATCGAGCCGTGCGGTCCGCAAGATTGAGGCGGGTGAGCTTGCCGGCCCCCAGTGCGTGCTGATCGAGGTCAATGTGAGCGGCGAGGAATCCAAGGGCGGTTTTTCGCCCGATGAAATCCGCGCCGCCGCGGGTGAGATTGCGGAGCTTGAGGGAATTTGTGTGCAGGGCCTTATGACCATGGCCCCCCGGGGGAATAAAGATGTGGCGCGTCGCACCTTTGCCGGACTTCGCGAGTTGAGGGATGAGCTTGAGGCGGCGCACTCCGACCTGAGCCTGCCTGAGCTTTCCTGCGGCATGAGCGAGGACTTTGAGCCCGCCCTTGAGGAGGGCTCTACGCTCGTTCGCCTGGGCAGGGTAGTATTTAGTCCGGAGTTTGCAGTAAAATAAGGCTCTGAAGTGCGCGCTGATTATCGGAGCGCCTGCACTAAACCGCGAGAGGACACAACCATGGGCTTCCTTGACGAGATTAAAAATAAAATGCACCTGGGCGGCCAGCAGGGTTACGACCAGGGTTATGGTCAGGATGACGACTACGGCTACGACGACGGCTATGACGATGGCTACCAGAACAACGGCTACAGCGGCGCCTCGGGCGAGGGCTTCTACACCCAGGACGAGCCGAGCAACGGCCTGCTGGGCCAGACGCGCCGCGGCGAGGCCGAGTCGGTCGCTGTGTACACGCGTTCCGGACAACTGGTTGGCGATGACTCCCGTCATGCCACGACGTACAATCCACCGTCGCGTTCGCAGGATACTGGCGCAGGCGGCTATCGTCCTGGCGCCTACGACACTCCGTCGAGCTATGCCGAGAGTGCTCGTGCTCGCGCCGCGGCGCCCGCACCCGCTTCCGCGCCGAGCGATGCCTCGGCCTATGCGAGCAATATCATCAACGCCACGCCGCAGCTGCCGGCCTATGTCCTGCGTCCCGAGAGCTATGACGACGTCGAGACCGTTGTCCGTCGCGTGCGCACCAAGCAACCCGTCGCGCTGATCTTCGTAGGCGTTCGCACCGAGGTTGCCAAGCGCGTCCTGGACTTTAGCTACGGCTTTGCCTGCGGCCTGGGCGCTACGGTCAAAGAGGTGGGCGACCGCGTATTTATGGTGTTGCCTGCCGGCTGCGAGGTCAAGGATTCGGACCTCAAGAAACTGCGTGCCGACGGCTACCTTAAGTAAACCCTAGACGAGGAGACTCTCATCAACATCTACACCATTGTCCAGCTGGTCAACACGCTGTTCAACTTTTACTCCACGCTCATCGTGGTCTATTGCTTTATGACGTGGATTCCCATGAAACAGGGCGGTCTGCTGCAGGATATTGCCGCGGTACTCGATAGTGTCTGCGGTCCGTGGCTCAACCTGTTCCGTCGGTTTATTCCGCCGATGGGCGGCGTTGATTTTTCGCCGGTCGTTGCGATTATTGCGTTGCAGTTGGTGCAGAGGCTGGTTCTGCAGCTTCTTATAGGTATACTCGTATAGAACTGGCTCAGTAACTTACGTCGGGCGCCCGACGCCATGGCGATGATAAAGGAGAACTTGTTATGGCTATTACCCCTGCTGACATCCAGGCTCAGACTTTCTCTGAGGCCAAGCGCGGCTACGATCCCGCCGAGGTCGACGTCTTTTTGGAGACGCTGTCCTCCGAGGTCGACGCCATGCTCGCCAAGATCGTCGATCTTAAGGGTCGTCTGACCGCCACCGAGCAGCAGCTTGCCGATACGCAGGCTCAGCTTGCCCAGGCTCAGGATGCTGCCGCTCAGGCCGTTCCTGCCGCCCCTGTGGCCGCGCCCGCACCCGACTTCTCCGCTCAGGAGCGTCAGATTTCCGCCGCTCTGATCGCTGCCCAGCAGACCGCCGAGAGCATCGTCAACGATGCCAACGAGAACGCTGAGCGTATTCGTAACGAGGCCGACGCCAAGGCCCGCGAGGTTATCCGTCAGGCCCTGACCGAGAAGCAGGCCGAGCTCGAGGAGATCGATCGTCTGAAGGCTTCCCGTGAGGAGTTCAAGGCCGAGTACCTCAAGCTCATCCAGCACTTCATGGACGATGCTCAGAACTCCTTCCCGGCCGACCTCATGGCTTCCACGCCGGTCGGTTCTGCCGCTTCTCCCGCGGTGACCGTCCCCGCCGCCGAGCCGTTGCCCGTCGCCGATCCGGTTGTCCCCGTGGCCGATCCCTTCGCCCTGATCGATAACTTCGCCGCCGACGACCTGGACTAACGCCGGATTACAATTAGTCGATAAAAAAGGACCCGCAAGTTGCGGGTCCTTTTTTATCGCATGTCCCAAAAATCTACTTGAGGAGGAAGTCGGGGAGGGGAATGGTGCGGGCCTCGCGATGCTCGGGGTCGGCAATATGGTCGGCAGGATAGCCGCAGACGAGCATGTGATAGGGATAGACGCCCTCTGGCAGGTTGAACTGCTCTTGTGTCGCCTCGGGCTTAAAATGGCACACCCAACACGTTCCCAGACCCTGCTCGGTGGCCTCCATCATCATCTGATCGCACACGATGGAGGTATCGATAGCGCTGGAGTTCATCTGGTCATACGGACGCACCCAAGCATCGTCGGTAACGCTGCAAATGAGGAAGATAAGCGGAGCTCCAAAGATAGACCCATCACGAGCAAAACGCGGCTGACAAGCAGCAGCCTTCTCCAACAACTCAGGAGTATCCAGCACCATCACACGCGAAGGGTGATTATTGCAAGCAGAAGGAGCAATCCGCCCCGCCTCAACAATGGCATCGACCACCGTCTGCTCAACAGCCCGCGACTCAAACTCACGACAAGAATACCGACCACGAGCCAGATCCAAATACGACATACAAGCCCTCCAACAATCAAACAACGAAACAAAAGACAACCAAAGGGTACCCAGAGTAGCATCCAACCAAACGCTCAGCACGGCCCCAAAGTACCCAACCGGGCACCAAAGGTCACATCAGCCAAGGCCTCATCACGCTCAAACCATCAGCCCAAGTTCCCAATGGTGGTACGTAAGGCGAAGGGCCGGCACCTGTTTACTTTCGAACGACTCTGCCACGCAGCCGGAGTGAGAAAGCAAACAGGTGCCGGCCCTTCGCCGCCGGGACACGTACCCCCAATTAACTGTTCTTCATTACAATCGAATCCACAACATCAGCCACATTCTCGCAGCAGTCGGCACAGTACTCCAGGAAGGCATACACGTCACGCCAGGCAATGACCTCGAGCGGATCCTTGCCGTTGACGTGCAGGTTGCGCATGGCGTTGATATAGAGCTCGTCGGCCTCGGACTCGATGGTGTTGATCTGGATGACCAGCTCGCGCAGGGTCTTGGACTTGCGGTAGTTGGGCAGCTCGACCATCAGGTCCTTCATGGCGCGGCAGGCATCGGTCACCTTGTGGGCGATCACGATGGCATCCGGATGGATGCTCTGGATGTTGGTGAAGTAGACGCGCTGCACGACACCCTCGATACGGTCGAGTACGGTGTCGAGGGCGCAGCTCATCAGGTCGAGGTCCTCGCGCTCAAGCGGGGTGATAAAGGCCGTGAGCAGGGCATCCTCGAGCTCATGGTGCTTCTTGTCGGCCGCATGCTCAATCGAGTGCATCTTATCGAGCATGTCGTGGATCTGCGCGGGGTCGAAGTTTTCGAAGATCTGGGTGAGCAGCTCGGCAGCCTGAACGGCGAGGTCGGCGCAGGCGACGTAGTTGTCAAAGTAGAACGAATCGGGTTTCTTTGCCATGAGTGGGTCCTTTCGAGGCGAAGATGGGTGGGCGAAGTATTACGGTCCGGATGGACGCTCGGTTTGACTAGAGGAACATCATGAACAGCTTAGCCATGACAAAGCTGATGAGTCCGCAGGCGGGGAAGGTGAAGAACCAGGTGAACATCATGTCCTTGACCACGCCGAAGTTGATGGCCGAGAGGCGCTTGACGGCGCCGACGCCCATGATGGCGCAGGTCTTGATGTGGGTAGAGGACACGGGGATGCCGGTGAGCGTGGCGAGCAGCAGGTTTGCGGCGCCCGCGAGGTCGGCGGAGAAGCCCTGATACTTCTCGAGCTTAACCATGCTCTGGCCGACGGACTTAATGATACGCTCGCCGCCCACGCTGGTGCCGATACCCATGGTGGCCGAGCACAGCAGCATAATCCAGATGGGGATGCCGGCATCGCCGACGCCGGTCTGGCCGTTGGCGAAGGCGACACCTAAAAAGAGCACGCCGATGAACTTCTGTCCATCCTGCGCACCGTGCATAAAGCTCATGGCCGCAGCACTCGCGATCTGAGCGTATTTAAAGAAGACGTTGGCGCGTCGCCTGTTGGCGGCGGCAAACAGAATCGAGACGAGTTTGCACAGGACCCAGCCCATGACAAAGCCCAGGCCGATGGAGAGCGCCAGGCCGTAGATGACCTTCATCCACTCGTGGACGTTGACGCTGCCGGCACCGCCGAGGGCGATGGCAGCGCCGGTGAGGCCGGCGATAAGGCTGTGGCTCTGCGAGGTGGGGATGCCAAAACGCGATGCCGTGGCACCGTAGACGACGATGGAGAAGAGCGCGGCGCACAGGCAGGCGAGTGCCATGGTGCTGTCTCCGCCAAAGTCGACGATATGTGAGATGGTATTGGCGACGCTCGCGTTAAAGTGCGTCATGATGAGCACGCCCAAGAAGTTGAACGCGGCGCTCATGAGGATGGCGGCGCGGGCGGGCATGCAACGCGTGGTGACACAGGTCGCGATGGCGTTGGGCGCATCGGTCCATCCGTTGACGAAAATGGCGCCGAGCGCGAGGATCACGGTGACGGCAAGGACTGGATTCGACACAAGTTGGCCGAGGAAGGTTGAGAACGTTACGTCCATATATGGGCTTTCTCGAAGTTTGCAGACACGTTACAAAAACATGATAAATCGTATCACCTCCTGCGGGTTTCTTTACTGAGTTCTGATGGGAGAAGTGAATTTTTTGGCACTGAAATTGGATATTTGCCCTGTTGACCGCCGGTGTTCTTTTTGCTAACACGCCATGAGGACATGCGTGCGCGCCCCGACACTCCAAAACCATAGCCTGTTCGCTTTACAACATACAAACATGCGTTCGATAATAGATGGCATGGAATATCGACAGACAGATGGCAAAACTCGGCGCGTGCACAAGCAGTATGTGGACGTCGTGGCCCGCATCCTCGCGGGCGGACAAGTTGTGCCGGTCACCGTCTGCTGGGTCGACGGCCGTTGCTTTACGATTGACGAGATCGTCTCGACCACCGGGTTTGGCCTGACGGTCCACGGTATCCGCACGGCAACCTATAAGGTTCGTTTTGGCGGACATACGACCGAGCTGTATCTGGAGGACCAGGCGCGCGAACGGCCGGATGGCTCGCAGACGCACGTGATGCGTTGGTGGGTGTGGGCGTTCGACCGCACGCTCGAGGGCGAGCGCCGTAAGTAAGAGTGCATGGCGTTCGGGTACAATGACAGGAATCTTGTCATCTGCCGCGCCGCCTTTCGCGGCGCTATTTGAAAGGACGAAGTATGAACGATATCCAGGGCTATCAGAACGGTCCCATCGAGACCGGCGCAAGCCGCGCCAAGGAGATGTCGCCGCGTGCGTACAACCTCACCATGTCCGCCCTGATCTTCCTGGGCTTTTGCGCCATGGGCGCCGGCGCCTACTTCACGAGCACCATGGCGTTTGCCCGCATGATGATGAGCGGCGCCGCCCTGCCGCTGGTCTTTGGCTCGTTTATCCTGACCATTGTCGGCATCGTTATGATGTCGGCTGCCGCCAGCAAGCAGTCGGTGGGCCTGTCCCTTGCGGGCTACGTGGTCTTTGCGAGCACCTTTGGCCTGACGGCGTCGTTTGGCCTTGCCAACTACGACCTGCCCACCATCAACACCGCCTTTATCGCAACGGCCGCCATCACCTTTGTCTTTGGCGCCCTGGGCGTAACGTTCCCCAAGTTCTTCCGCCGCGTATATGGCATTGGCTTTGGCATTCTGCTCGCCACCATCCTGGTCGAGATCGTACTCATGTTCATGGGCGTCTCGCAGACCATCACCGACCTGATTGTGATCGTGGTGTTCGCCGGCTTTATTGGCTACGACACCTATGTTGCCACGACGGTGCCGCCCACGCTGCCCAATGCGGTGCTCATGGCGTCCAACCTGTTCGTGGACATCATCAACGTGTTCCTGCGCATTCTGAACATCCTCGGTCGTCGCGACTAGTTCGGTGCATTGCGTGACTCTTGTCGGGCGCGGTGAAACGATGCGAAAGGCGGTCCTTCGGGGCCGCCTTTTTTATGCGTGGCGGGGTATCATGGATGGGAAAAGCCGATAGCGGCAGCGACAGGAAAGGTGACCACTTATGGCAGACGTCGACAACAGGAACCGTAACCGCAGGCCCAACCGCGCGGGACAGCCGAACCCTAAGCGTGAGGCTCGCGCTAAGGCTGCCGAGCGTCATGTGGCGGCCGTGTCCGAGGCTTGCGCCAGGGATATCGAGCGCTCGCTTGCCGGCGTGCGTGAGTTCGACGGTATGCCTGCCGGCTTTGTCGCGGCGATGAAGGTCAAGGTCCAGGCGGCTGCGGCTGCTGAGGAGGCGGTTGCCGAGGAGCCGGAGGTCGCCGAGGTAGAGACTGCGGTTGAGCCCGAGGTGGCACCCGAGCCCGTCGAGGAGCCTGCCGAGGAAGTCGCCGAAGCCGAGCCTGCGCCTGCCGAGGAGCCCGCTCCGGTCCTGCCCGAGGTCACCGCGCTCGACGCTTCCGCCACGCAGGCCATCCTCGATAATGGTCGCGGCTATGCGCAGTTCTGCGATATGGCCGTGCTCGCCTTTGCCTCGTTTACCAATCCGGGTGGTGGCTATATCCAGGGCTATCTGGGCCAGGAGGCCACGCTCTGCGCCGATTCGTATCTGTACAATGTGCTCGATAAGCAGCGTAAGTGGTACGGCGAGAACCGTCGCCGCAACATCAACTGCGAGCTCTACCGCAACCGCGCGCTGGTGGTGCCTGCGGTGCGCTTCGACCGCAACCACGTGCATGCATACGCCGACGTGATCGTGGCCGCCGCGCCCAACGTTAAGCGCGCCCGCCAGGAGTACCGCGTGAGCGACGATGCCCTGCTGGACGCGCTGCGCGACCGCATTCGCTTTGTTCTTGCCATCTGCGACGAGCTGGGTCGCGAGAAGCTCGTGCTGGGTGCTTGGGGCTGCGACAACAACGGCTTTGACGCCGAGGCCGTGGCGGAGCTCTTCCGTAAGGAGCTCGCGTCGGGCGACTTTAAGGTCAAGCAGGTCTTCTTTGCCGTGCCCTCTACGCGCTGGGACGAGGACTTTGCCAAGTTCGAGCACGTGCTGGCGAACTTCCCCGAGCGCAACGAGGAGTCCTATGCCCAGGTTGCCGCCCGCGCCGCGGCTGCCCGTGCTGCCGAGCAGGCCCAGGCCGCTGCCGAGGACGAAGAGGATGACGACGACTGGCGCAAGTACCTGTAAATGGTGCGCGTGATGTGACATGTTGAGCCGACGGGAGAGGCTGCTCCCGTCGGCTTTTTAGTAAAGACTTTAGTCTGCTGGGCGCGCAGCGGCCAGCTTCAACCCACCCGCTATGCGGGTGGAGACAAAC